>JADYYE010000079.1 GCA_020853815.1 Phycisphaerales bacterium | reverse complement strand
CCCCCCCCCCCCCCCCCCCCCCTCCGGCGATTGATTCGCTGAATCACGGGGATGCGAAGCAGGATTTGGGGAAGAGAGTCGCTCCCGGCGAAGTCTTTTCGCGCTGCAATATCAAGCGAGCCGCCGACTTTGCTTCGATCGCGCTCGGGCTCGTGTTCGTCACGTTTGCCTTCGCCAAGGCGGCCAAGCCCTCGGCGACGATTGAGTCCATCTCCGCGGTGATGGGGGTTGATTGGGGAGCCCGCTCGTTCTGGCCGCTCATCGTGTGCGAAGTCATTTGGGGAGCGTGGCTGTTGAGCGGTTGGATGCAGCGACGTGCGTTGCTGGCCTCGACGATCTGCCTCGTGATCTTCCTCGGCTGGATCGGACATCTCGCCTGGACGGGAGCGAACGCATCGTGTGGCTGCGGGCATGTGGGCATTCCGTTCCTCCAGGCAACCTCGCGTGGGGGAGAGTTTGCTCGCACCGGGAGTTTCTTGATCGTGAGCGTCATCGGGCTTGTTGCCTCGATGATGTTGAACACATCGTGCGACTCACGAGTAGAAGGATCGGAGGCTGCATGACTACGCGTTTGAGGGCCTTTGCGTCGGTTCGTTCGGTGGTCGCGGGCGTCGGGCTGAGTCTGGCGGCGGCCTGGGCGCTGGCGGGTGAGAGGGGCAGCAGTACGAACTGCTGCTTCACGCAGACCTGCGGCTCGCAATCCGTCACCGAGTGCCTGAACATGGACTGCAAGGACCTTGGTCCCAAGTACAGGTGCAGCGGGAACGGCGGCTGCGATCCCATCTGGGCCGATGCCTTCTGCATCGAGATTCAGCCGGGTGGGCCGCACTAGTCAACGTTCCATAGCCGCGCGCGGGGATTGGCGTCCACGCGCGTGCTTCGGTAGGGAGTCAATCATGAACGACCGAAACAAACTTATTGCCGCCGTCGTGTTCGCGCTGGTGGGGATCGGGCTGGCGGCCTATCTGTACTATCGTTCATCAGGCGGGGGTTTGAGGGAATCTCCCGCGCCGCTTCCGACTGGCATGAAGGAATCACTTGAGAGAACAGCCGTGTCCCTCTCGATGGACACCGAGCCATCCGCGGACACGCTGAGCTCGGTCTTGGTGTCCGCGAAGGAAAAGTCCTTGTCTGCTCTCCTATCCACGAAGATAGACATCGAGCGACCGGATGATCTGGTCATCGCCTTTCAAGATCAGCTTCGCGCGACGCTTGACGGCAACTTTGATCAACACGTTGCGGGGCTGAACGCACGTGGCTACAAACTGGACCCCACATCGGCAAGTGAGCGGAAGTCCTGGGAAGCCGCGGCTGAATTGTCCCGCTGGTCCAAGCTAGGATTGGATCAGCTCAAGGTCGAACCCGTCTATGTCAACGGCAAACGGGTCAAGCCCGAAAAGGACATGAACTACTACTCCCAAGGCGAGTACACCAGAACTGCCGACGTGAGGCCACTGGGCAATGACGTCGAGTCGCAGCGCCTGACCATCATCGAGGTATCGCTCCCGATGGAACTGGCGAGAGTCGGCACGAGTGATCGCGTCGCGGGAACAACCGCGTATCGGTTCGCGTGGAACCGGGAGGCCAAGCAATGGGTTCCATGGAGCATCGTGGTCCTGAAAACAGACCGGCATCCTACGTTGTATCCGCCGTTCTAGACGGTGCGTTCACGATCATTGAACTGCTCGTCTGCATCGGCGTCGTTGCGATTCTGGTCGCGATCACGCTGCCGTACTTGGCGAGCTCTCGTTCGCGGGCAAGAGAGACCAAGTGTCTTTCCAATCTTCGGGGCTTGGGCAGCGCGATGGAGTTGTACACGCAACGATTCAACGGCAAATACCCGTTCGCGATCGGCGGGCAGAAGCTCGATCTGTCCCCGGATCACGACGAGACCTCGGTGATGCAGATTGCGAGCAACTTTGACGTCTCGCTAAACTGGCCGGGGCTCATGCATGAAGTCGCACCGTGGCGCGAGTGGTATTCAACCTGGGTCTGCCCGGGCGCTCGGCGAAAGAGCGGCGAGCCTTGGGTGTCGTCGCCGGAGGATCCGCTCGGTCCAAACGGCCCCTCTTGCTTCGTTTCGGATACCTTTTTGGCTAGGCCAGAGGCATGGTCCGTCGGAACCGCTCCCAGCGAGCAGCTTGTTCGAGCCGTCTCGGCTTCCGACGTCTTGTTCCCTTCCGCTAAGGTTTTCATGTTCGACGGCGAGCGGGCACACCTAGCACCAAACGACGATCGGGACATGTTTCCGGTTCTCTTCGCGGACGCGCACGCCAAGATTCGGCGATTGTCCGAGGCGAGCAAGCCCGGCGTCAATGTGCTGACGGGTTCCTCGGTCCCCCTCCGCGACACCCTCGACGGCGCGCGGGGCAGGGATTACTGATCGCGCGCAAAGAAACAGGCCGACTCGCGGGAGCCGGCCTGCTCTGGGAGCGTGATTCACCACCGGCGGGCGTTAGCAGCCGGACTCGAAGGCGGAGGCGAACATGTCATAGTCGTCGCCGTTGACGAAGCCGTCGTTGTTGAGGTCGGCGTCGGGGTTGGCGGCCTCGAAGGCGTCGGCGAAGGCGTCGTAGTCGTCGCCGTTGATGAAGCCATCGTTGTTGAAGTCGGCGACGCAGGGGGCGTACTGGAACTCGAAGGCGCCGCGGTCGATGACGGGGGCGGGGCCGACGCCGGTGTCGCTGACGAAGGCCACGTCGACGCGGCGGGTGCTGCCGTCGATGTCCTGGCTCCACGTCTCGGCGTAGTTGAGGTCGGCGTCGAAGTCCCAGGGGTCCATGGGGACGAGGTTGTTGTTGCCGGCATCGATGGCGGGCGAGGTGGACTGGAGGCGGAAGTTGTCGTCGAAGGTGCCGGGGATGTTGTCGACGCCGTTGATGTCGATGAACTTGGGATCGGGGCTGAGTCCCTGGATGGTGGTGGAGAGGGCGGTGTAGAAGGAGCCGTGGAAGTTGACGGCGTAGACCTGTGACTCGTCGGTGGTGTTGGGCGCGCCGTCGGTGTTGCCCCAGAAGATTGAGTTGGTGATGGTGGCGTCGGTGCCGGTGCTGACGTAGAGGCCGCCGGCGGTGCCGGAGGGGGCGTTGTTGTTGGCGAAGGTGGACATGCGAACCGTCATGCCGACGCCGGAGTCGCCCGCACAGGCGATGGCGCCGCCGTCGCCGCTGGAGGCGAGGTTGCCGTTGAAGACGCAGCCTTCGGCGGAACCGGCGGCGAAAAGGACCTTGACGGCGCCGCCGGAGCCGGTGCAGTGGTTATCGATGAACTCGGTGTTGGCGAACTGAACATCGCCGGCGGTGTGGTGATAGAGCGCTCCTCCCTCGCCGTTGGTCCAGTTGTCGTAGAAGAGGCAGTCGACGAACTTGGGGAACTTGCCGGTGGAGTGGACGGCGCCGCCATCGAGACTGGCGAAGTTGGAGAGGAACTTGACGTTCCGGCAGACGATGGAGCTGTTGATGGCGGACATGCCGCCGCCGCGGGCGTCGTCGCCCGAGCCGCTGGCGTAGCCGCGTGCGATGGAGAAGCCATCGATGAGGGTGTCGCCGAGGGTGTTGTCGGCGTCGACGACGTGGTAGGAGTTGTCGGTCTGGGAGCTGCCGCCGATAGCGCCGCTCATGGCGGTGATGAAGGCCCAGGGGGTGGTGCGTTGGGCGAGAGAGGATTCGGTGCCGGCGAACCCGCCGTAGAGCTTGAGGCCGCTGGGGATGAGGAACGTGGCGCTACGTGAGGTTCCGCTGGTGGGGTAGTAGAAGCCCTGGGCGGTCCAGATTTCGACATACGCGCCGCCGATGTTCTTGGCGGCGACGAGGGGGATCTGGAGGTCGGTGTAGGCGGTGGCCCAGCTGGTGCCGTCGGACGCGCCGGAGGCGTTGTCGTTGACGAAGAAGCGGAGGCGGTTGGAGTCGATCTTGCGGAGCTGGAAGCCGCCGACATGGGCGGTGCCGAAGGGGCAGTCGGCGACCTTGACGGTGATCGAGCCGCCGGCGGAAACGGTGATGACGTGGATGGCGTGGGTGACGCCGGGGACGAGCTTGCTGGCGGACATTGCGCCGCCGCAGTACTGGTAGCTGCTGGAAGAGCCGGTGACGGTCACGCCGCTTTCGTTGCTGGCGTCGCCCGGGAGATCGGCGTAGGTGAAGACGGCGTAGGTTCCGGCGGCGAGGTTGTTGAAGCTGTACGTGAGCGTGCCGAAGCTGCTCAGGCCCTGGTAATCGAGCATGAGCTTGGCGGCCTCGCCGGAAACGCCCGCGTCGACGGCGCCGCTGAACGTGCCGGTGGTGTCGCGGGTGAACGAGGCGCTGGTGTTGTTGCCGTTGAGGTCCTTGAGCGTCGAGGTCGTGGCGGTGGCGGAAGAGATGGCGTTCCAGAACCCGGCCTGGCCGGCGGCGCCGGCGAAGCTGTTGGCGGGAACGCCCGCGCCGTTGCCGCTGGCATTGTTGATGTCGATGTTGAAGCTCTGGCCCATCGCCTGCCCGCAGAGGAGCAGAAGGGTCGAGGCCAGCGTGGGCAGAGTGATCGCGCGAGACTTCGAGAAATCCATTGGGTCGTCCTTTCCGTGTGTCTTGTGTGGGCGCCCGCGGCGGGTGTGTCGCCGCCGCGGGTTACGAGTGTCGTCGCAACCCAGTGCGTCGTGATGGGGGTCGGGCGCTAACCGTGGTTATCAAATTTCTCGACGAAAAGAGCGGGAAATCAGGACTCGGAACACTTGTTTGGCCACGTCAGACGCGTGCGGGCACAAAAAAACGGGGGTCGCGGCCGGTGGAACCCGGTGCGACCCCCGTTGAAAGGGCATGAATTTCAGGAACGAGAACTCAGCCGACCTTGGCGATGGCCTCGCCCTTTTCGAGCTTGGTCTCGATCGCCTTGATGATGCCGGCGATGTTCGAGCCCGGGCCCTTGACCTGGCCCATGAGCTTCCTGCCGGGGCTGACGACGAGGGTGACCACGTTGGCCACGGCCTCTTCGCGGGTCGGGAGTTTGCTCAACTCCTCAACGCCGGCCTTGCCCGAGTAGAGCTGCCCGTCGAGGACGGCGCCCTTGAGCTCGATGCCGGGGAACTTGGCGATGAGGGCGACGACCTCGCGGGCGCACTCGACGACGGAGGACCCGCCGTAGACCAGAGCGCTGGGCCCGGTGAGGAGGTCGGCCAGGGGCGCCAGGGCGCTGCCGGCGAAGTTCTTGCGGGCCAGCGAGTTTCGGATCACGCTGACCTTGATCTTCTTCTTGGCAAGACCCAGACGGACCTTGGTGTTGTCCGTGCCCTTGAGGGCGCGGACGCTGATGAGCATCGCCTCGCGCACCTTGCTGGTCGCGGGGTCGGTGAGACGCGACGTGTAGTCGCGCATGATGGCCTGCTTGACGGTCTTCGACATGGTTCACCTCACTCCGCGGCGACAGCCTGGACGTACTTGATCTGAACACCGGGGGTCATGGCGCCGCTGATCGTGATCTTCTTGATGTACAGCCCCTTGGCGGTCGCGGGGCGAACCTTCTCGATGGCGTGGATGAAGTGCTCGAGGTTGGCGACCAGGTCGCCCTCCGGGAAGCTCATCTTGCCGATGACCGCGTGGACGTTGCCGCCCTTGTCGGCGCGGTACTCGACCTTGCCGGCCGAGTATTCCTTCACCGCCTCGGGCACGTTGGTGGCCACGGTGCCGGCCTTGGGCGAGGGCATCAGGCCCTTGGGGCCCAGGACCTTACCGAGCTTGGAAACGACGCGCATCATGTCGGGCGACGCGATCGCCACGTCGAAATCCATCCAGCCCTTCTCGATCTCGGCGACCAGCTCTTCGGCGCCCGCCTTGATCGCGCCCGCGGCCAGGGCCTTGGGGGCCACGTCGCTCTGGCAGAACGCCACGACCCGCTTGGTCTTGCCGATGCCCTTGGGAAGCGACAGAGCGCCGCGGAGAGCCTGATCGGCCTGCGCGGTGTCGATGCCCAGGTGCATGCAGATGTTGACGGTCTGATCGAACTTGGGTGCCTTGAACTTCTTCAGGGCGGCCACCGCCTCGGCGGCGGAGAGCGCGTCACTGGGCTTCAGCGACTCATTGGCCTTGGCCCGCTTGGTGATTCTCACTGGCATGGCTTCAGCCCTCCACCGTCACGCCCATCGAGCGCGCGGTCCCTTCGATCACCCGCATGGCGGCCTCGATGCTCGCGGAGTTCAGGTCCGCGGCCTTGGCCTCCGCGATCTTCCTGACCTGATCGCGCGTGATCTTGCCAACCTTGTTCTTGTTCGGAACGCCAGAGCCCTTCTCCGCCTTGGCGGCCTCCTTGATGAGGACGCTCGCGGGCGAGCTCTTGATTTCGAAGTCGAACGAGCGATCGCTGTACACCGTGACGATGCACCCGACCACCTTGCCCTTGACGTTCTGCGTCGCGGCGTTGAACTTCTGGATGAACTGGCCGGGGTTCACGCCCTTGGAACCAAGGACCGGACCCAGCGGCGGCGCCGGAGTGGCCGCGGCACCCGTCGCCATGATCTTGAAAACCTGTGTGACTTCTTTCTTGCCCATTGGTCTCCACCTCCCACCGGCCCCGAGGTCTGTCTCGGAAGACACGCCCAGGGTTTCGAGGGCGAGCCAGCTCGGTGGTGCTTTCGGCTCCAACTTGTCGCCTGACCCAGACAAGGTCAGGGCTGAGAGGATAGGCCCACGTCCCGATCGGGACCACGCTCAGACCATTCGCCGCCACCAATGCAGTTCGCCACGATCGATACCAGACAAAATCCTATTTCTTGAGCTTCGCAGCACTGGCCGTGTCGGGCTTTTCCGCGTCTTTGGTGGGTTTGGCGGGCTCGATCCACACGCCGTCGACGCGGCGGCGGACCTGGGGCAGATTTTCCTCGCGGAGCTCTGGCGGGAGGAGAGTGCTCGGGGCGTTCTGATAGCTGATGGGGCGGCACCAGCGCTCGATGGCGTGGTGCCCCACCGCGGTGGTGTGGGGCTGGTTGGTGGCGGGGAAGGGCCCGCCGTGGACCATGCCCGCGCACACCTCGACGCCGGTCGGCACGCCGTTGAACACGATCCGCCCGGCGCGGAGCTCGAGCGTCGCGAGCAATTGGCCGGCGATGGCGGCGTCCGCGGCGCCCGCGAACATCGAGGCCGTCAGGCTTCCCTGGATCATGGACGCAGCGGTGATGAGCTGGTCTTCGTTCTCGCACACGACGAGGACGGCGGCGGGGCCGAAGCACTCTTCAAGGAGCGTCGGGCTGTTCTTGAATGACTCGAAGTTGGTGCGGAAGAGGGTGGCGGAGCAGCGGATTGGGAACTTGGTCTCGGTCTGGTGGCTCGTGCCTTGGGCGCGGTGCCCGGGCTCGGGCGACCCGCCGCGGACCTGCACGCCCGGGGCGGCGGCGATCTCGCTGGTGCGCTTGATGAAGGTGGCGCGGATGCGCCGGCTGAGCATGGTCTGGGGCGCGAGCTGGTTCATCTGCTCGGAGATGGCGCGGGTGGCGGTCTCCAGGCCGTCGCTGCGGATGCCGAAGATGAGGCCGGGGCAGGTACACATCTGACCGCTGGAGTTGGTGATGGAGGCGGCGAGCTTTTCGCCGATGGAAGCGGCCTGGCTTTCGAGCGCGTTGGGCAGAAGGAAGACGGGGTTGACACTGCCCATCTCGGCAAACACGGGGATGGGATCGGGGCGCGACGAGCCCTCGCGGGCCAGCGCCATGCCGCCCGCGGGTGAACCGGTGAAGCCGACGGCACGCACGCAGGGATGGCGGACGAGCTCGATCCCCACGGCGGTTTCACGCTGCGCGCCGGCGTGAAGGAACGAGAAGACGCCCGCGGGGAGCTTGGACTGCGCCACGGCGGCCGCGATCGCGTGCGCGACCAGTTCGCCCGTGCCGGGGTGCGAAGGATGGCCCTTGACGATCACCGGGCAGGCGGCGGCCAGGGCCGACGCGGTGTCGCCGCCCGCGGTGCTGTAGGCGAGCGGGAAATTGCTCGCGCCGAAGACCGCGACCGGGCCGAGCGGACGGAGCATCCGCCGCACGTCGGGCTTGGGGAGCGGGCGACGGTTGGCGTCGCCGTGATCGATCGCGGCATTGACCCACGAGCCTTCGCGCAGCACGCTCGCGAAGAGCTTGAGCTGGTTGACGGTGCGGTCGCGCTCGCTGACGAGGCGTGCGGGCGCGAGGCCGGTTTCCGTGGTTGCGACCGCGATCAGGTCATCGCCCAACGCGACGATGTTCTCGGCGCACTTCTCAAGAAACGCAGCGCGGACCGCGGCCGGGCGGTTGCGATAGTCAAAGAACGCCTCCCACGCGGCGCGGCTCGCGGCCTCGACGTCGGCGGCGCCGGCGGCAAAGTACGGCGTCGGGATGTCCTCGCCCGAGTTGGGCGACACAGCGCGAAACTCGTCGGCAGTCCTCTTGCCCATCGCGCCGGCGACCAGCGAAAGACCGGCCGGGGCGCGGCGGAGCGCGGGCGGCGAAGGGGCGGCGGGTGTGGCGGGCTTGGCCATGGGGGCTCCAGCAGGCGGGAAAGAGGGCCTGCGCTGGTGGTTCAGATCGGCGCGCCGGAATGCGCGGCACCACACAGTACCCCTATTCTCCTGCGATGAGCGACCTGTGGGCCCAATCTCGGGAACGGGCGCGGGCGGCGGCGATGCCGCTGGCCCTGCGGATGCGCCCGCGATCGCTCGACGAGTTCGAGGGTCAGGAGCACATCCTGGGGGAGGGCAAACTCCTGAGGCGCATGCTCGCCGCGGGGACGATCACCTCGCTCATCCTGCACGGCCCGCCCGGCACAGGGAAGACCACGCTCGCCGAACTCATCGCCCGCCACACCAAGCGCCACTTTGAGCAGGAGAACGCGTCGTCGGTGGGCGTCAAGCGCATCCGCGAGATCATCGACCAGGCGACCAGCCGCCTCGAACACGCCGGCACGCGGACGATGCTGTTCCTCGACGAGATCCACCGCTTCACACGCTCGCAGCAGGACGTGCTGCTCGCGGACGTCGAGCGCGGCGTGATCACGCTGATCGGCGCGACCACGGAGAACCCCCTGTTCAGCGTCAATTCGGCGCTGGTGAGCCGCAGCACGCTCTTTGCGCTGCGCCCGCTCGACCCCGAACGGATCAAGGCGATCGTGCGCCGGGCGGCGACGGACCCCGAACGCGGCTTCGGCACGCTCTCGATCGACCTGCGCGAGGGAGCGCTCGACGTGTGGGCGATCAAGTGCGACGGCGACGCGCGCCGCGCTCTCACGGCGCTCGAGGTCGCGGTGCTGAGCAGTCTGAAGAGACGGAGCGACAAGGCGGAAGAAGGGATCGAAGAAGGTGGCGCGCCGAGCGTGATCGTGATTGATCGCGCGGTGGCGGAGGACTCGATCCAGCAGAAGGCCGCGGTGTACGACGGCACGGGCGACGAGCACTACGACCTTGCCTCGGCGATGATCAAGAGCGTGCGCGGGAGCGATCCCGACGCCGCGGTGTATTGGATCGCGCGGATGCTGGAGGGCGGCGAGGACCCCCGCTTCATCGCGCGGCGGCTGGCGATCCTGGCGAGCGAGGACATCGGCAACGCCGACCCGCGCGCGATCATGGTGGCGGCGTCGGCGTGGGAGCTTGTGGAACGGATCGGCATGCCCGAGGCGCGGATCACGCTGTCGCAGGCCGCGATCTACCTGGCGCTGGCGCCCAAGAGCAACGCGTCGTACATGGCGATCGACGAGGCGATGGCGGACGTGCGCGAGGGTCGGACGATCCCCGTGCCCATGCACATCAAGGACGGCAACGTTCGCAAGGTTCAGGAGCTCTCCCCGGGCGGGCAGCGCGGCGATCGGTACGACTACGCCCACGACCATTCCGACGGCGTGGGGCGACAGGACTACCTAGGCGTCGAGAAGACCTATTACAGGCCGAGCATCCACGGGCTGGAGGCACAGCTGGCGGCACGCCTCAAAGAGATCAAGGCGTTGCGGGCCGAAACGCGCCGGGAATCCGGGCCCCGTGGGGGCGGGCAAACTTGACGCCCGGCGCGGGGAATGGACGATCTATTCCAGTTGCACCGCGCGCGATTCTCGGGGCGCGACTGGGGCAGCTTACAGGGGCTTTGTGGCCGGGGACTTTTCGGGCGATTGAGCGGCGGGAGTGACGGTTGCGGGTGAGCGATCTTGCGGAAACCAAGCGAGCGATGCGGCGATCGCTGACGCGATCGTTGGAGGCGCTGTCGCCCGACGAGGTGGCGGCGATGTCGGCGCGCCTGTGCCAGCGCGTGCTGTCGTCGGAGTTTGTTCGTGCCGCCAGGGTCGTGATGGTGTTCGCCCCGATGTCGGGCGAGACGGACGTGACGCCGATCATCGAGCGGGCGCTGGAGAGCGGGCAGGTGGCGGTGCTTCCCTGGATCGACTGGGAGAAGCGCGAGCTGGTCGCGCGGCGCGTCACGCGGTATCCGGACGACCTGGAAACGACGCGGGGCGGCCTGCGCCAGCCCAAGGCGGCCTGCGTCGCGGCGGAGGTCGGCTCGATCGACCTGGTGATCACGCCGGGCCTTGGATTTGACGGCTATGGCGGGCGGCTGGGGCGCGGCGGCGGGTTCTATGATCGGTTCTTCGCGACACCCGGGCTGACGGCGGCCCGAGTGGGCGTGGCGTTCGACGCGCAGATCGTCGATCGCGTGCCGCGCGACGAGCGCGACGCGCTCGTGGACGCGGTGATCACGCCGACGCGAACGATCGTCGCGGATGTGTCCGGGTCGTCGGACACGCCGACGGGCTGAACGAAACGGGGCGATGGAACGCTCCGAGGAACAGAACGGCGCCGGCCCGGGCAGGGCGCGGGCGCGAGCAACACGGAAGGTTCGGACATGGCACTTCCATCTCAGATCGAGCACTCGGTGGGGAGCACGCACAGCTTTGCCGCCAAGCGTCGTCAGCGGAACACGGGCCTGATCGTCGCGGCGCTGGTCGTCGTGGCGGCGGGCGGAACCTACGCGGTGTGGAGCTTGAAGAAGACGCCGACTCCCGCGCAGGCGGGAACGGAATCCGGCGGAACAGTCACGCCGCCGGCGATCACGCCGCCCGAGAAGAAGAACGAGTTCGTGAAGGGCGACGCGGGTGTCCCGAGCGAGCCGGTGCGGCCGACCGAGACGCCGGGCGTTGGCCAGCCCCCGTCGAGCGTGCCCTCGCTCTCGATGACGGGCGATCCCAAGCCGCAGGCGAACAAGCCCGACGGCACCAAGCCCAACCCGGTCAACGTCGCGAACCCGCAGGCGAACCCCGAGGTGAAGCCCACGGACAAGGACGCGCCCAACACCAGCACCACGCCGACGACGCCGACAAGCACGCTCACGCCCAGCATCTCGGGCTCCGCGGTTTCCGAGTGGATCAGCGAGGGAGACCGCAAGTTCTCGAGCGGCGACCTGCTCGCGGCCCGCGGCCTGTTCAGCAAGGCGCTCGCCGATTCGCGCAGCGTGGCGGGCGATCGCGACTCGCTCCGCGACAAGCTGTCGAAGATCAGCGATGAACTGGTCTTCTCCAACAAGGTGGTCGCGGGCGACCCGTTGACCGAGACGTACACCGTCGCGGCGGGAGACAGCCTCATCAAGATCGCGCGCAAACGCGACCTGGCGACCGACTGGCGACTGATCCAGCGGATCAACGGCCTGAAGGACCCCGGCGCGCTGAAGGTGGGCCAGAAGCTCAAGCTCGTGCGCGGGCCGTTCCACGCGGTCGTGAACAAGTCCGCGTATCGCCTTGACCTCTACACCGGCTCGCCCGACGACCAGGAGACCTGGACGTTCGTGAAGTCGTTCAAGGTCGGGCTGGGCACGGAGAACGGCACGCCGACGGGTACGTTTGTCGTCAAGCCCGCCAGCAAGCTGGTCAACCCGCACTGGACCAACCCCAAGACCGGCGAGCGCTTTGACGACGACGACCCCAAGAACCCGATCGGCGAGTTCTGGATGGGCATCGAGGGCGTGGGCGCGTCGGCGGTCCACAAGGGCTTCGGGCTGCACGGCACGATCGAGCCCGATTCGATCGGGCAGCAGAAATCCATGGGCTGCGTGCGACTGGGCGACCAGGACATCGCGCTGCTGTACGAATTGCTGTGCGAAAAGATCAGCGTCGTGAAGATCGAGCCCTAGGACATCGCGGCGCGAATCAAGTCACTCGGCGGGCGCGGGCGTCAGTTGATCACGCTCTGGATCGCCCCTTCGAATCGTCGCGCGATGCGTCGATAGCACTTGTCGGTGACGTGCAGTTCGTTGACCCAGTCGGCATCGCGCACTTCGCCGCGCAGATCGACGTGGTGGAAGCGCCCCGGGTAGTCGCTCGCCAGGTCGGCGAGCATGTCGTTGAACATGTCGATCAGCGTGCGCATGGTCTGGCTCGCTTCGCGGCGTCCCCACTGCTTCTCGTCGAAGTGGGGCTTCAACCACGGGCCGGCGATGCGCCAGATGAGAAGCTTGACGGAGCGACCATCAGGAATGGGATAGGCATAGCCGTGCGCCAGCACGGGCGTGGTGATGTTGGAACCTTGAAACGCGTCGAGCAGGTGCTCGTACGCGCGGCGCACGTTCTCGTTGAAGACCTGTTCGGCGTAATCGAGGCGCAGCGGCGGGAGGCCGGATTGCGCGTGGTTGAGGAAGGGGCGGAGCTCGGGCCCGGCGACGTCGTTGCCGCCGCCGGAAAAGAGGAACGCGCGCGGGCGGTGGTGCTCGATGGCGCGAATGAGGAAATCGGTGGGCTTGGTGGGCGCGGCGGGCTCGCCGTAGATCATGTTCTCGAGCGTGTCGCCGTAGTGGCTGAACTGTTGCACGCTGTATCCATGATCGACGTGCATCCAATTGAGGATGTCGACGCCGGGGGGATAGTCGAACCACGAATCGCCCTCGGCAACGATGATGGGACGGTGGGTCGGCTCGCCGGTGTCGTCGTAGCCGAGCGTGCGAGCGCGGGGCGAGGGGACCGCTGGGGGCGAGGCCCACGACGACGCCTTGCACGAGAGCTTGATGTCACGCACGGCCTCGGGCGAGAGAAGGCCGCCGGTGAACGCGAACGCGCCGGACGACGCTCGCGCGGCCGCGGAGCGTGTGCTCGCACGCTTCGGAGGCTCGCCGGAAGCGGGCCTGGCGGGCGAGGGCTTCACGCGCGGGGGCCGGGCGAGCCCGCGGGGCGATGATCGTTTTTTCGCGACTCTGCGACCGGCTCGGCGCGATGACTTCTTGGCCATGAGAGACTCCTTGCCGCACAGCTTATCTCGATGTCGTATTTCTTACAAGCGGTTACAATCGCTCGGTCGGCAGAGCGGGCGCCCTGGCCGAGCACGTCGCGGCCGAGAGGAGCATCGCGGCGAACTCCGTGCCGCGCGGCACGTTTCGATACGAGAATCGCGCCACCGGAGTCTCTCCCCCGTGGCTCTCGCCGTCTTCCACCGAGCGCGTGAGGTAGATCGCGCGGCCGGCCGCCTCGATCGTGACGCGCAGCACGCGAAGATCGTGCGACTCGCTCACCGAGAAGCTGCGCCCGAGAAACCCCGCGCGCATCACCTCCAGCCTGCCCGGCGAGACGCGGAAATACACCGGCAGGCACGCGGCCCAGAGGATCGCCAGGCCTCCCGCGATCCCCATCATCTCGAGCGAGGCGATGTGCGTTCGAAACCCGCTCGCCATCTGCCACGCAAACCACCCCGCCCACAACGCCGTCACAAGCACCCAGAACCACACGAACGTGCGCTTGCGGGGCGCGACGGCGAAGAACGCGAAGTAGACCGCGGGGTCAAAGCCGCTGTCGCGCCCGGGATCGAACGCCGCGTGGAGCGGCCCGAGCGCGTTGACATCGCCGATCGCGCGGACGCGATAGCGAGGATCGGTTTCGATGTTGGGCGCGCCGAACGTCGGGCGCGGCCGCCCCCAGCCCCTGATCTTGCGCAGGCCGAGCAGCATCGCGATCACGGCCGACACCCCCGAGATGGTCCACACCGACCACGGACGGATCCCCAAGCGCGGCAAGACAAGCTGCCCGATCGAGACGATCGCGGCGGTCATGCCCATCAGCATCCAGATCGGGAGCTGGGCCATCGCGTCGTGAACGTTGGACTTGTCGGAAAGGAACGCCTTGAAGGGCGAGACGCCCTTGGCCGCCCAGTGAATGGTGCGGTCGAAGTCGGGCAGCGCGTCGTTGAGGGGATCGAGCGGCCCGGGCGGGATGGGATCGGGGAAGGTCATGCGGTGGACATTCTACAGTTACGACGGCCAGATTGGCACGCGCACGAAGAACCCGAGGCGGGGCCTCGGGTTGGGATCAACGACACTTCCGCTCCGCGACACCAACGACCGGGCTATTGGCAAGCGGACTCATAGTCATTGGCGAAAGCGTCGTAGTCTTCGGCGTTCACGAAGCTGTCGTAGTTGTAGTCGGCGTTTCCGTTCCCAGTATCAAACCAGTCAGAAAACAGATCGTAGTCATCGCCGTTCACGAAGCCGTCGTGGTTCACGTCGGCGGAACATCCAGTCCATTCGCAGCGATCCAGACGGCCGTTCTCAGGGAAGTCGACCCACCACGGATGCGAGTCGATCTCTTCCAGGTCGCCCACGCCGTTCTCGTCGCAGTCTTCAAGCAGATCGATCCAGTAGGTGAACGACGAAACGCTCGGCGGCGTCTCCAAGAAGAGTTGATCGCAATACAAGCGTCCCGTTCCGGTCGTGCGGGGTGTGATGCGGTATATGCCGTGAAGGAATCCCCTGCCCTCCTTGCCTGTGATCTCGATCTCGCGTGACCAACCCGGATCGGAGTTTCGCTTCACGAGAATGTCGCAACTCTCCGTGAGATCGATCGGATTGCCGCCATCGGGCAATTGCTCGATGATGACGGGCTGGAACTCGTCTTCCGCGGCCGCGTCGGTGCGAACCGGCCCATAGAAGCGGAGCTTGATCGACTTCGGGTCAACGCCGCTCGGGTTTGGACGCTTGAACTCGGTGACCAGCAGCCAACCGTGAGAGGAAGCGTTGTTCACGGGCGTGCAGTCGTTGTTGTGAAGCTTGAATGGCACCACGCCGACGGCGCCGCCGCCCAAGTCGGTCGAAGTCTGCGTGTACTCCGGGTTCGTGGATTGAAGCCGCTGAGTTTCCGGCCAAGTGCTGTCGGACTTGCGCCCGTAGAAGACGATGTCCCCGGAAGCCCAGGTTCCGCTGTTGTTGGCGGCGTTGATGATGATCTGGCCGGCCAGCCCGCAGGCGTTGCGGAAATGGATGTCGTCGTAGAGCGACTGGTCGATGTACATGATGCTGTTGAAGCCGCAGTCGATGGTCATCGCCGCGCCGCTCGAAACGTTGACACTCCCTCCGACGTAGATCGGCTTGGTGATCGTCAGCCATGTGCCGTTCGTTGCATAGTTGCCAGCATTGTTATAGCCGAGTTCGCGTGTCAGGTCGCCCGCGATGAAGACGCCGAACTCTTGGCTGGATGCGCCGATCGTGGAAGCCTGGATGATCGCGTTGCATTCGCCGGTATGGGTGGTCAGATACTTGATGCGTCCGTCATTGTGGAGCTGGTTCGGGTCGTTGATGTTGCCGTTGAACTCGGCGCTGATCTTGGCGAGCTTGATTGAGTCGGCCTCGATGGAGTCGATGCCGTAGCGACACCAGATGTTCGGCTCGCCGAGCGACCTCAGCGCGTACTCGATGTAGCCGGTGACGTTGATCCTGCCGATTGTGCCGTCTTTGGCATAGATCACCTTGGTGGCGTCGCCGGTGAGATTGCCCTGGACTGCAAGCTCAGCAATTCTCGCGCTGGAACCGTCGGCCGTGATGCTTCCGGTGAAGTCGCCGGTGCATGACACCAGCCTGATTTCACCGCCAGCCGACGAAATGGTCGACGTGATTGCCTGGTTGGGTGAGGAGTCTGCTCCGGCCTGGATCGCGTAGAGCACGGCCGACGCGCTGGTCGACGCCTGAGAAACGTCCGCGTTGATCGCACCGAAAGCATCGATGCGATAGATGCGGTAGGCGCTGACCGCGCCGGTCAGATTGCCCTCGATCGTCGCCTGAACACTCACTTGATTGGTTTGGCCGGGCATCAAGCCGCTCCAGTTCGTGCAACCAGACGATACAAGTCTCTGGTCTGTGTCGAAGGCCTCTGCGCTAGTTGACAGGAGCAGGTTGATGGTCTTGTTTGCGGAAGCGAAGGTGACAACGCCCAGATTCCCGGCGTCAGTCCGGGAAATGCGGTAGGTGCCCGAGCTTGGCGAATTGATGGTCACGTTGGTGCCGCTGATGGTGACCGCCGACGTGATGTCTGTGAAGCTGCCTGTCGTCTTGAACTCAACCTTGATTGATGCGAACGCCGTGTTGACGAATGCGACAAGCAACAACAAGGAAGGGACGCATTTATTCTGTGGCATGACGACATCTCCGTAGCGTGATGATTACGAACATGCTCGCGAGTATTGCTGCATTCGGGCCTGGTATCGAAGCTACACGTAAACCAAGCCAGGCTATCTGCTGGGTCGGTCCGAAAGCGCCCGTATTCGCCAGCCCATCGAGTTGCGAGCTCGACACGTTTCCCGCTGGCGCACTGTCGTAGAAGCGGTCGTAGTGGTGGGTCGCGTCGGTGTTGTACCACGACTCGGTCCATTCGCTGGAGCCGCCGGTGGCGTCGAGCAGGCCCCAGGGCGTGAGGGTGTTCGGGTACGAACCGAGCGGAACCTCAAAGCCGTCCGAGTAGCTGTACGGCTCGTAGCCTGCGCTCGTCTCTCCCACGCCGGGGATGCCGGGGATGGGCGCGGTGTCGGACGTGTTGGGATACCGCCACCAGCCGCCCTTGCCGTTGTCCTTGGCGGGGTCGTAATGCACCGCCTTCAGCCACTCGTCCAGTGTGGGTATCCAGAACTTCGCGCCGGGGCTGTGCGCGGACTGGTCGGTGAAGCCAACGTCCTGATTCCAACCGAAGGTGGACGTGTCGTACGCGCCGCTCGCGATGGCGTCGAGGGTCTTGCGTTTGTCGTTGGTGAGCCAGTTGCAGAACTGGGCCGATTCTCGCCAGGTGATGCCGGTGACGGGCCAGTTAGCCGAGCCCGCGGCGGACCTGAGTTTCCAGCGCTGGCCCGGGCCGTGGTAGTTCATGTCGCGCGTCGCGCCCCAGTAGTCGGGGAACGCGAACCACTTGAGATCGTCGGACTGGGTTGAGTAGGTGTTGACGAACTCCATCCACTGAGCGGTCGTCACTTCAACTTTGCTGATGCGGTAGGTGTAGTCGACGCGGCCGCGCCCCGAAACGTGCCCCCACTGGTCCTGTCCGGTGTAGGGTGCGTTGCCTGGGTGGTCGATGGTGGCCCAGTCGAAGTCGTAGTCCTGGGCGAGGGCGGGCGAGGTCAGGGCGGAACCCAAGACACAGGCGGAAACGACGATGGCGGCTTTGGTGTGCATGGTCTCTCCTTTGTGCGGACCAGCACATTTATCGGTCGCAGGAAATTGGGAGCGTGATGTCAAGAATTGCTGCGAAAGCACGACTTATGGTGATTTCGCGGATGCTCCGCTCCAGCGGCTCGCAGATGGAACGAGGGTTGTTTCGTCCGCCGTTCGTGTGCGTGAACCGCGCGAACCAGCTACAATCATTTCGCGCGATTCTCCAAGCGGTGGAGGCTTTGTTTCGCACTCCGTTCGGCATGAGAGAATCGCTCTGTTTTTCGCCGCGATTTTGGACTGGCGGCCCGCCAGAAAACGGAGCACGGATGACGGCCCAGATTTCCCCATCAAGCACCGCCAAGCCCGCCGGCGATTACACCGCCGATCAGATCCAGGTGCTCGAAGGCCTCGAGGCCGTGCGCCTGCGTCCCGGCATGTACATCGGCGGCACGGGTGTCAACGCCCTGCACCACCTCGTCTATGAAGTCGTCGACAACTCGATCGACGAGGCCATGGCCGGGCACGCGACCTATGTCTCCGTCACCATCCAGCCCGACGGCTCGTGCTGCGTCGTCGACGACGGGCGCGGCATCCCCGTCGAGCCCAAGAAGCACGACAACCCCGCCTACGACGGCAAGCCCGCCGTCGAGATCGTCATGACCGTCCTCCACTCCGGCGGCAAGTTCGGGCAGGAGGGCTCGGCGTACAAAGTCTCCGGCGGCCTGCACGGCGTCGGCGTCTCCTGCGTCAACGCCCTCTCCGAATACCTCACCTGCGAGGTCTATCGCGACGGCAAGATCCACTCCATGACCTTCGAACGCGGCAAAGTCGCACGCCCGCTCTCGGTCATCGGCACCATCCCGCCCGGCTCGGCCCGCGCCCGCGGCACGTCCGTCACCTTCCGCCCCGACCCCGAGATCTTCCCCGACACCACCTTCAACTATCAGACGCTCGCCACACGCCTGCGCGAGCTCTCGTACCTCAACCCCGGCATCAACCTCCGCCTCATCGACGAGCGCGTCGGCGCCGACGGCAAGGTCCACGCCGAGACCGTCCACGCGCAGGACGGCCTGCGCGAGTACGTCGAGCACCTGATGACCGGCAAGACGGCCGTCTCCGATGTCGTCTCCATCAAGCGCAACGACGAGGCCAACAGCCTCACGTGCGAAGTCGCGATGCAGTACCACGACGGGTATAACGAGACGCTCCTCTCCTTCGCCAACAACATCAATAACGTCGACGGCGGCACGCACGCCCAGGGCTTCAAGGTCGCGCTCACGCGCACCATGAACAACTACGCCCGAAAGACCGGCATCATCAAGGAAAAGGACCCCGTGCCCACGGGCGAGGACCTGCGCGAGGGCCTGGTCGCGATCGTGAGCGTCAAGCTCCCCAGCCCCACCTTCAACAACCAGCCCAAGGAGAAGCTGCTCAACCCCGAGATCGAGAGCTTCGTGTCGCTCGCGGTGGGCGAGGCGCTCGAGACGTGGTTCGAGGAGCACCCCGCCGAGGCCAAGCGCCTGTGCATGAAGGGCATCGTGGCGGCCCAAGCGCGCGAGGCCGCCCGCAAGGCCCGCGAACTCACCCGGCGCAAGAGCGCGCTGGACTCGGGCTCCATGCCCCACAAGCTGCGCGACTGCAAGACCCGCAACGTCGACGAGAGCGAACTCTTCATCGTCGAGGGTGACTCCGCAGGCGGCTCGGCGACGCAGGGGCGCAACGTCGAGACGCAGGCGATCCTCCCGCTCAAGGGCAAGATCCTCAACGTCGAAAAGGCCCGCATCGATCGAATCCTTGGCTTCGAGGAAATCCGCACGCTCATCGCCGCCCTCCGCGTCGGCATCGGGCAGGAGATGGACATCACCCGCCTCCGCTACGGCAAGGTCATCATCATGACCGACGCCGACGTTGACGGCAGCCACATCCGCACGCTCCTGCTCACGTTCTTCTTCCGCCAGATGCCCGAGCTCATCCGGCGCGGGCACATCTACATCGCCCAGCCGCCGCTCTATCAGATCCTGCACGGCTCGGGCAAGGCGCGGAAGAGCCGCTACGTCCTCAACGAGCGCGTGCTCGACGACGTCCTGACCGAGATCGGGATGGAAAAAGCAACGCTGGTCGTGCGCGAGAACGGAGCGGAGAAGAGACGCCTTTCGGGCGACTCGCTCCGGCGTGCCGTGCACCTGCTCCGCCGCCTCGACGAACTGGTGCAGATCGCCGAAAGGCGCGGCGTGAAGTTCGTGGACTTGCTCGCCAGCCGCACGGGCGACCCCGAGGTCAAGAGCGGAACACGTACGACCGGACGCCTCCCCTCGCACCGCGTTACCTGGCGCGGCGGGGAAGAGTTCCACTGGTCCGAGAGCAGCGCTCACGCCACACTTGAAAAGCGCGGCCTGCGCCTCGCGGATGATTCGCACGAGTCGGGCGGCGCCCCCTCCGGCTCCATCCGCGAACTCCACGAAAACCGCGAGCTCGAACGCCTCTTCACCGACCTCTCGGCGATCGGCCTGGACATCAACGACTTCGCGCTCGTGCAGGAGGAATCTGTCACGGGCGAGAAACTCCCCGCGCGATACGCGTGGATGCTCAGCAAGGTCGAGCACGAGGAGCACACGCACGCCGAACCGCAGCCCGCGGGCGACGGTGAGGAACCCGAGGAGCGCGTCACGACCATCGCGGTCAAGTCCAACGTCGTCGAGTGCCCGAACCTCGCGACCATCCTGGGCGGGCTGAAGGAAATCGGGCGGCGCGGTCTTGAGATCAAGCGCTTCAAGGGTCTGGGCGAGATGGACGCCGAGCAGCTGTGGGACACGACCATGGACGCGTCGCGGCGCGTGCTGATGCGGGTGTCGTGGGACATGGCCAGCGACGCCGACGCGCTCTTCTCGATCCTGATGGGCGAAGAGGTCGAGCCCCGCCGCCGGTTCATCGAAGAGCACGCGCTGGATGTGAAGAATTTGGATGTGTGAGCGGGGGCCGTGAATGCCTGAAGAGCCAGCAGCGAAGGTGGAAACGCCGAAGACGCTGTACAAGTACCTTTCACCCGAAGGAGTGCGAGCGGTGCTCGGCCTTCGGAGGCTCCGATTTCGCGCTCCCCGAGATTTCAACGATCCGTGCGATGGCCAAGTTGATCCCCTTTTTAGACTTTCGACATCAGAAGGCAGGGCTCACCGTGAAGACGTTCTCCGCTCAATTCTCACAGGGAAACGTCCGCTACACGCACGAGCTTCTGAAGGTGCGAGGAAGCACTTCAGCGAGACGATCTCAAAGCTCAGCAAATTGCCTACAGAGCGGCGAGAGTCGGGTATTGAACAGGAAGTCGCACGCCTTCTAGAAGTCACCGACCCCACGGCAATAGGGCAGAAGATTGTCGACAACATCAACAACGACAACAAGATGCTCTGCTTATCGGAGTCGCCCGATTCCATGCTCATGTGGAGTCACTATGCACTTGCGCACCAAGGCGTAGTCTTGGGTTTCGACTCCAAACAACTTCGCGAGTCCATGGACGCGGCATTGTGGCAGGTTGAGTACGCCGATTGTGCCCCTGAAATCGTCGACTGGGAGCGGTTCAATGAAGAGCTAGTCCAGCAAATTCAACACGTTCCCCCTGCGCAAGACAAGGCTCGAAAGCTCTTGCTGACCAAATCGGTCCACTGGCAGTATGAAAGGGAGTGGCGAGCGACCATCTCGCCGAGAAGATCGTCCGCTCAAGGGTACGTTGACGTCGAGTACTCCCCAAACGCACTCACCGAGATCATCTGCGGGGTACGCACAAATCCACAAGAGTTCACAACATGGGAGGCCGTCGCAAAGCAGGGCAATCCCGGAGTTCTGGTTCGGGCCGCTCGTCTCGACATCCCACAATTCCACATTTCAATCCATGAATTGAATCCAGGCAACTCGAGAGGTTGAGCCTACTCCTCCACCTCGCTGAACGCCCCCTTGCCCGCCTCCTGATCGACGTACTTCTGGAAGTCGCTCATCTTGTACGAGATGAAGCAGAAGGCGTGGTGGATCGCGAGCCACTCAAGGTCGCCTTTGTCCTCGCCAAGGTCCTTGCGCATCCGGTTCAGTTCCGCCAGCAGCGTCTCGGCTTTCATGCGGCGATCGTAGGGTGTGATCGACCCGGACCTTCGTCGAAGACTCCTCAGGTCCGGCGTCCTAACCAGCACTTCTCAACGCCCGCTCACGCCTCCGCCCCAGCGCCGGGCGTGCCGCCTTCGCGCGTGGTGCGCACCCAGCTCGCGAGGCGCGCCCCGGCATAGATCGACGTCATCGCGCCGACGATGCACGCGCCGGGGGGCCAATCAAGCTCCATGCTCGCGACCAGCCCCAGCACCAGCGCCACCAGCGACGAGCCGACGCTGATCGTGATCACGTGCGAGAGCCGGCGCGAGAGCGAAAGCGCCGTCGCGCCGGGGAGCACCAGCACCGCGGTCGCCAGCACCACGCCCGCCAGCTTCATCGCCGTCACGATCGCAAGGCAGAGCAGCACCATCAGCACGATCCGCGGCGAGCGCGGCGGGACGCCGAACGCCGGAGCGCTGGTCTCGTCGAACGCCCAGAAGATCAGTTTGCGACGCTCCCACCACAGCACAACGAGGATCACCAGCGAGACAATGACCGCGACGATCGCGTCGGACCAGCCGACGCTGAGGATCGCGCCGAAGAGGACCGATTCCCAGCCGGGCCCCTGCGAGCCCTGACGCTTGAACGCCGCGTGCATGAGGATCGCGCCGAGCGTCATCGATGCGACGAGCACGATGCCGATCGCGGTGTCGGCCGACGTGCCGCGCCGGGCGCTCATCGCGGCAACGAGCATGGCGGCCGCGAGGCAGAACGCCAGGATGATCGAGAACTGCCCGACCGCCTCGCCCGCCGAGAGCGACGCGCCCGTGAGCCCGAGGAACGCGGCGACACCCATGCCGCCGAACGCCGCGTGGCTGACGCCCTGGCCGATGAAGCTCATGCGCTTGAGGACGACAAGCACCGCCAGGCACGCGCACACGATCGCGATCGCGACGCCCGTCACGATCCCGGGCAGGAACAGCCCGCGCATCACCGGATCACCGAGATACTCAAGCGTTCGCACGCGGCGTCTCCTGGTGATCGGATGCGCCGGGCGCGAGCGCCGGCGCGCCCGTCGGGCCGGCGGCGCTGGCGGGCTTGGCGCTCACGACCAGCGAGACGCCCGAGGACGCGTGATGATCGCAGCAGTGATGGTGCGCGTGATCGCCGGCATCCACGTGGCAGCTCGCCGCGGCGTGGGCGTCGACGTGGACATCGCCGAAGACCTCCGCGATGTCGTGGCGGAAGACCTCGCCCAGCACCTGGGGGCTGAGGCCGCTCGGCGCGTCGTGGAAGTGCAGCGTCCGCGCCAGGCACGCGACGCGGTCGCAGCCCGCGGCAATCGTGCGGATATCGTGGCTCACGACGACAATCGTCACGCCCAGGCGCTCGCGCAGCGACTGGAGAAGCTCGGCGAACCGGCGCTGGCCCGCGACGTCGATCCCGACCGTTGGCTCGTCGAGCAAAAGGAGCGTTGGGCGCGGCGCGATCGCCCGCGCGATCATCACGCGCTGGAGCTGCCCGCCCGAGAGCGCGCCGATCGGGCGATCAGAAAGTTCGGATGCCCCCACCATCGAGATCGCCTCGTCCGCGCGCCGGATCGTCTCGACCGGCGCACGCCTCCACGGCGCAAGGTTCACGACCAGCGGCATCAGCACGACCTGCCGCACCGAGAGCGGGAACGCCAGCTCCGCGTCGATCTTCTGCGGCACATAGCCCACGAGCCCCTCGCGGCGCGCCTCGCGCGGCGAGCGCCCGCACACGCGGATATCGCCCGCCTGCATGTCGAGCAGCCCGAGCGTGAGCTTGAGCAGCGTGCTCTTGCCGCCGCCGTTGGGCCCCAGGATGCCCAGCCGCTCGCCCGCGTGAACGGCGAACGAGATCGAGGAGAGCGCCGGCGACTCAACGCCCGGGTACGAGAACGACACGCCGCGGTATTCCAGCGTGTGTTCGTGCTGAGATGGTTGCCTTGGCTGACTCATGCTTTACGCGAGCGAGTGTATCGTGCTGTCGCGGCGCCGCGTCTACTTCCCCGCCAAGCCTTCCTTCAGCGCCGCCAGGTTCGCGCGCATCGTCGCGAAGTAATCCTCGCCGCCCAGCGGATCCAGCACGAGCATCTTCACGCCCGCCGCGTCAGCGACTCGCTTGGCGCTCTCGTTGTTGAACTGAGGCTCAACGAAGATCGCGCCGGCCCCGCGCTCCCTCACCGCCGCGACGGCGCTCGCGATATCCGCGGGCGTCGATTCCGCGGCCTCGATCGGACGCAGCACCGCCGCGACCTTCAGCCCGTAGCGCCCCGCCAGCCGCCCCCACGCGCCGTGGTGCGTCACGATCGATCGTCCGGCCAGCGCCCCGAGCGCCGCGCCATACTCCGCGTGCAACGCATCGATCTTCTTCGCCAGCGCCTCACGCGACGCCGCGAGCTTGTTTTCCAGCTCCGCGCTCATCGGGCCCGCCGCACGGGCCGCGTGGTCCACCGCGTCCGCCAGCGGCGTGACAAACTCCTTCACCAGCACCGGGTCAAGCCACACGTGCGGATCGGTCGTGCCGTGCGCGTGACCCGCGTGCGCGTCGTGCTCGTCCCGGGCGTGATCGTCGGTATCGTGGCCTTCGCCCGCGTGCGCATCGGCGCCCTTGGGGTCCGCGGCATGGTTGTGCTCATCTCCTTCGAGCTTGAGCGCCGCCGCCATCGAGAGATCGACGCGCCGCGCCGACGGGTTCTTCTTCAGAAACTCCTCAACCCGCGGCTCGAGCCCAAGCCCGACATACACCACCACGTCCGCACGCGCCAAGGCCGCGATGTCCTCGGGTGTCGGTTCATAGCCGTGCTCGCTCCGTCCCGGCGGCAAAAGCACGCGGAGCTGCGCGCCCTCGGGCAAGAGCTCGCGCGTCAGCGCACCCAGCGGTGCGATCGTCACGACAATCCGTGCCGCACCCGGCTCTCGTGGCGGCGCACTCGCCGATCGCTCGGCGTCCTTTGAGCACGCGGACAAGCCAGCGCCCATCGCCGCCGCAACCACTGCCGCCACCAATCCACCCGCAGCCCTCATCCACGCGCGTCGCTTCATCGCTGGACCTCACCAAGCCTCGATCTCGCCCCGTTCGCCACAGAAGTCCGGCACATAGGCCCGACGCAGAGACTCGCCACACAAACTCGCCGTCAGCCCCGCGAATGCTCGCCACCGGCCACCCTTGGCTTGCCGACTCAAAGCCGGTCTTATTGAGATTCTATTCTCAATACGAATTCCGCGCCGCCGGGTTCGCGATTTCCTCCGGTGCGAGCGCCGGATGCCCGATGACGCGACCGCAAAGGCCGGCCCTACCGCCGTCGGCTCGGGTTGAACGCAGGGTCGACCCTGCTTTCAGCCGACAATCGCCACCAAGTCCGGCCGCGCGCTCGCTCATGGGATCGCAGCCCAAACGATCGGCCGCACGAGCGAGCCTGTTCGCCCCTTGGGCGAGCGTCTTTCCGACGGCCTCTTGATCGCCGGAGAAGGCTCCTATACTCCTCCCCACTTGGGGCGGTAGCTCAGTTGGTAGAGCGCATCGTTCGCAATGATGAGGTCGGGAGTTCGACTCTCCTCCGCTCCACTTGAAGAGACAAGATCGCCCGAGGCGATCAGGTCGAACGGTTTTCGCAGGCGGATTTCGAGGTTTTCCGAGTTCGATCGGACGGATTCGCACAGAAGACCCAAGATCTCGCGTTTGGCCCGGAAGTCGCCTGTTTTCCAGCGATTCTCCAGGCTTTGCGAGAGTTCGATCACCCGGACCGCCAGGTCCGCGATCTGGGCGTCGTCCCGGTCGGTCTCCTCCAGTTGGACCCGCAGTCCCGCCTGACGATCCAGCAGTTCGGATCGCTTGGCGGCGTAGTCCTCGGCGGTGATCTCGCGGTCCACTCGCAGGTCCAGCAGGGCCTTGAGCCGGGATTCCGCGGCCAGACGCTGCCGTTCCAGGTCGGCCCGAAGCTGGCCATTGAGCTCCCGGCTGTGCCCGGCGCGGGCCTTGACCACCTCCACCACCCAGCGGGCGGCCCGCTCATCCATCTTCAGACGCGCAAACAGGTCCAGGAACAGCCCCTCGATCCGCGCCTCGGTGAAGCGGATTCTGGGATGACCCGCGCCGCGGTACTGGGTGCAGAAGTAGTATGTGTACTCAAGAAGTTGTCCGTCGGGAGAACGCTTCCGCTTGGTCTCTCCGGTCAGGCAGTGACCGCAGTGCCCGCAGCTGATGAGGCCTCCGGCGAAGACCAGCTCGGGACGCTGGTACACCTTGCCGCCGCCCAGCTTCGCCTGCACGGCGTTGAAGGTGACTCGATCCACCAAGGGCTCGAAGGCGCCGGGTCGCCACTGGTCGCCCACCCTCACCTCGCCGATGACGTGGCGATTGCGCAGCAGCTTGTGAAGCGTGGCGCGGGGGAACCTCGGAGTGTGGTCCCGGTAGGCCACACCCTGGCGGGCCAGCTCCTCGCGGAGCCCGTCCACCGTCAGCGGCTTGTACGCGAAGAGCTCGAAGAGGCGCTTGACCTTTGGCGCTTCGATAGGATCGTGCTCGAGGATGCTCCGGCTATTCACGCGCACGGTGCGATAGCCGTAGGGGCGGCCTAGGGGAAGACCGCTCTCCACACGCCGACGGAGCCCGGCACGAATATCCGACGCTTGCTGGTCGGTCTGGTAGCTGGCGAAGACCGCGCTCATGCGCCGCTGCATGCGCCCCGCCGGCGTGTCGGCCGAGGGCTGATCGGGGAAGAGCATGGGGACGTGCGTCGCTTCGGCCAGGGCCTCCAGCTCCGCCCAGGACTGGATGGAGCGGGCGGCGCGATCGACCTTGACGAAGAGCATGCCGCTCAGGGAGCGAGCATGGGCGCGCACGAAGGCGGTGAACTCGCGGAAGGTGGTCCGCTCGTCATGCCGGGTCGCGGTCTCGGCGACCTTGTACATCTTGACGACGCCGCCGCCCAGGCGTTCGGCGAACTCGCGGAGCCTGACCTCCTGATCTTCGAGGCTGAACCCTTCCTTCTTCTGCCCCACGCTCGACACCCGGGCCCACGCCACGAACTGCTTCACGGCCGCACTCCCCTCTCCCGCCCGCGCTCGTACCCAGTACTTCGCTGAGACGCGCGACCCGTACGATCATGGCGATCGCCTCGTCGACGCCGAGCGGCTCAGAGTCGTACGCCCCCCAGAGATCAAGGGTTGCCCGAACCAGCTCGGGCGTGATCCAATCGGGCGTGGCGGAGGGGAGAAGGATGGGTCCGGGGCGAGATTTGCCCGCACAGGCGCGAGATGACGACCGTTCCTGGTGCATGGAGTGCTTCCGGGGCGAGAACTTCACCGCGGGATCAGGGATGCAAGAACTTCGCGATCGCGTCACGACAACGAGCGAGCGGCACCATGCGCGCGAGGTCCGGTGGGCGGCAACCGCCGCCAGCGGCGCGGACGTGAGGGCGGAGCGGAGAGTGTGTGAATCGTGGGAGTCGCGGGAGACAGACACGCGGGTTGATCCGGCTTGACGCGCCAGCGTCTGGAAGAGGGCCGACGTCTCCATCGACGGTGCCGACGCCAACGGCCGAGGTGTGAGGTTGCGTTACCCTTCCCTCGCCTCGCCCGCTCTTCCGACCAATAGGCCCAGGCCAGGAGCGACAGCAAGAGCACGACGCAGATCAGCCACAGCGCGGCGATGCTCAGCGCGATGCTCGGCATGGGCAGGCCTCCCGTTACAGATCGCCGTCACGGCACCCACAAGCGCGCGCTTGCCCGCCGCCGATCGCCGTGTGGCGCAACCATGAACGCGTGCTCACGGACGAGCACGACTCAGCCCGTGCGCTGCCGGTCGGCGATGCAGGACGCGACCCAGGCCAGCGCGCCCAGGCACATCCACGCGCAGGCCACGATCGCGATGATCCATCCGGCGTTCATGGGCTACTCCCGTTCTCGTTCGATGGCCGCGGGCTCGATCCCGCGTTCCAACCCCCGGCCCTGCTGCACCGCCGCCTTGGCATGCGCGACATGGGCCTCCAGGGATGAACTTGACCCGTGGAGGATGGGACGTTGCACGTCCGGCTCCGACGGCGCCGTCCCGGTGGCCTCCGCCGGCATGAGGTCGCGGCGGCGCTCGTCCACGACCTCCTGGGCGCTCTTGGTCCCTAGCACGCCCATCTCGGTGGGCTGCACGACGTTGCTGTCGGGGAACGCCTGGACGACGCTGCGCAGCTCGTGCAGACCGAGCCTCCCCATGGCGCCGAGCGCGCTCGCGCCCACCTTGGGCTGCGGGTTGGCGCTGGCGGCGTCGTGAACGTCTCGTGGCTGCGTGCTCATGCGTGGTACTCCTCTCCAGGTTGATCAATCTCGTGCATGGTCCGAGTCGTCGTGTCGGCCTGACGTGCTGACGGCCAGACTCATGGACTTCATGACGTACTGCCGTCACCACGAAGTGACGCGTCAGCGTCCGCGCGTCACGACGCCAAGCCGGAGCGACGGCACAACGACCGGACACCGAGACGGCTCGACGCCGCGACTTCTGGACGGCACGACGCTGGGACGACGGAACGCCGTGACGCGTTGACTTCTCGACAGCGTGACCGCCTGACGTCAAGACATCTCGACGGCGTCTTCATCGCTCGTTGCGAAGACGGCGCACCTCGGCGATCAGGTGCTCCTGTTCCAGCCGGGCGTCGTTGAGTTGCTCGGCCCGGGCCCGCTGGAGCTTGAGCGCCAGCTGGACCGTGAACCCAAGGCCCAGCCCCGCCGCCATGAGGTACGAGCCCAGGGGCTCGTTGAAGAGCAGGGTGACGAAGCCCGCCAGGAAGACCAGGGCTGGTTCGGTCGAGGCCTTGAAGGTGATCTCGTCCTTCACGCGCGGGAAGAACCTCATCAGGATCGGCCGGCCCGAGTACCGGCTGTGCATGCTCGGATCGGCGGGGTGCATCGAGTGGCGGGCGCAGGCGATCGCGTAGACGAGCCAGAAGGCCAGGAGCGGTCCCTGCTCCTGGGCCGGGAAGAAGACGCCCCAGAAGGGGATCAGGACGAAGGCGGCCATGTCGAAGACCCCGCCGGCGCGCTTGCCGCGCCGGCGGTGCAGGATCACCTCGACGGAGTTGGCCAATGTACCGGCCACGAAGGCCAGGAGGTTGAGAGAGGAGCGCGCGTTGTCGAGGAAGCTGCGCGGTTCGGGTTCACGGTTCATGCCGAACTCCTTGCATGAGGAGATGACTCAGAACGGACACAGCGCGCGTGCCGACCATCGGAGCTCCGATCACTGGCGTTACGAGCCGCCAACTCAGACACACCTAAGCTCTTGAGCGCCGATCGCTCCGTGGCCTCAATGTCCCCCCAAGCTCACCAGCCCAAAGGCGTTCGAGAGGAGGGGAGGGACGAGCAGGGCAGGGGAGGGGACAACGTGGGGAACTGCCTCCAACCAATTGACCGCGGATGGGCCGGGTGTTGCACGATCCGCTGCGGGATCGACACACGTCGCCATGTGCGGCCTGTGGAGTCGAAGACCCGACCGCCGCGGTACACGATCGCCTCGGCGGTCATGCCATGGGCCGGGCCACCCCGCGCCAGGCTGTTGAGGTCGCACGCCTGCACCTGCTCCTGCCACACCTCGGAGAAGCCCGCCGAGGACCCCGAGCCCAGCCCCAGCAGCATCGCCACCCAGTCCTGATCCGGCGGCGTCGAGCCGTTCATCAGCACGTCGCGGCGCTTGCCCAGGAGCTCCTGCACGTACGAAATCGTGCGGGTGTCGGTGAGCTGATGAAAGACCTGCGTCTGGAGATTGCCCAGGAGGCTGTGAACGCGCGCCTGGCTCCGCTCCCCGAAGACCTCCAGGTAGTTGGAGAGCGACTGCGTCGCCAGCAGGGTCGCGGTGTGCGTGCCCCTCGCCACCGCCTGGAACTCCCAGTCCGGCTCGGCCGCGAAGAGATGGCTCTCGTCCACGATGATCGCTATCGGGCGGTCGCCCTTGGAGAGGTCGCGGCGCATGGCGGCCCGCTGCCAGGCGTACTTCATGATGACGCCGATCAGGCGCGCCACGTCCAGGTAGACCAGGGCAGGGATATCCACGATGACAATGGCCCCGCCCCAGCACATCTCGGGGGAGACGTTGCTGGTGGGGCTGGAGAGAAGATCACGGGCCACGCCGCGAGACAAGAGGTCCAGAGAGCTGGTCAGGGTGCTGACGATCGAGGACCGCGTCCGCCCCGACATCGGCACAAACTCGTTGAAGACGTAGCCGATCGCCAGCTCGTAATCCGCTTTGCGGCTCTCGGACATGCTCTTCACCCGATGGCCCGCCAGCTCCATGATCGCGTAGGCGAAGGAGGTGGACCGCCAGGAGTCCGACGCCACCTGCTCCGGCGAGGTCGGCATGGACGCGATGAAGCGGTGCAGGGCGGGGATGGTGATGCGCTGCCCCGCGATCAGCATCAGTTCAAGGGAATTGCGGCAGAGCTGCTCCGACGCCAGCCTGAAATACCCCTCGCCGTCGACCATGCCTGACGAGCCGTGCCCGCGCCGGGCCACCTCGGAGACCGTGGAGAGGAGGGCGGTCAGGTTGGTGACCAGCCCCGCGCCCGAGCCGTCGCGGGCAAGTTCGGCGTCGATGAAGTTGTAGCGCAGCGAGGAATCATCGGGGCCGAAGATCATCACGTCCCGGCCGCGGCCGCAGGCGCGGGCGTGGGCCTCGTAGTTCCGGCGGTCCTCGCGCTTGGCGCACAGGCAGAGCGCGCCCGCCCCGGCCGAGAAGAGTCCCTCCACCGCCGCGGCCATGGTCGAGGTGGATTTGCCGGAGCCCGTGCCGCCCCACACCTGCACGCCGCTGTAGAAGTCGCGGAGGGAGAGGAACTCGTCCTCGCCCAGGTGCATGATCGGCGTGTCGGGGTCCCAGCGAGACTTGGCAGGCTGCGGAGCCGCGCGCTCGGAGATGCTCGCGGCAGGACCAGAACCCCGACGAAGCAATCGGCTGAGGAACTTCATGCTCCCACCGCCTTCCGCTTGACCGGGCTGAACCACACCATCACGAGCATGACAACGGCCGTCAGGTCGTCGAGCTGGCCGACGACAGGGAAGGGGTCGGGCAGCACGTCGATCGGCCACACGGCGTACAGCGCCGTGAGCACCGTCCAGCCCAACTTCTCACCGACCGTGAACCCCTCGACGCAGCGCGCCCGGAACGACTCCATCATCTTCATGCGGTGCTCCTTGATATGGCGCCGACATCGCCACCCACCTACTTTGAGGCAGGAGTGAATTTCGTTGCACGCGTTTGGCCTCGACGCACGATTGCCTACTTCACACTCAACCAACCCGCGCCGGCGCTCACGATTTCCGCTCGTTGGGAAACCCGCGCGTGAGCTCAACCAGAGCACCCTCCCGCCCCTCACGAAGGGGCGGGAGGGTCCCGGTCTTGACCCCGAAGCCCGACGCTAGAAGTCGATGCCGGCAAGCAACACTCGAAGCACCGCCTTCAACCTGCTCACCCGGCTTCGCTCCCTCTCCCTCAACGGGGGTTCGTTGTGCTCGGCTCGACGCTTCATCCACCGATTGAGCGCCGCAACATCCGCGGGTCGCAGCTGCCGGATTGCCGCACGCACCCGCTCGGCTCGCTCCCGACGCCAGGCCGTCTCCCACGGCTCCGGCTCCGCTCCAGCGACGTCGAACCCCTCCCCGAGCGCCTTCGGCCAGCGAAGGCCCTGCCGGCAGGCTTCGCGACACACCCTTTTCCGCACGCCGTATGCGAACGCCCCGCAACTGCCCTTCTCCGCCCTGTACTCGGTCCAGGTCTTCGCATCGCAGAGGCGTGCCAACGTCTCTTGCAGGTAGTCCTCAAGCTCGCCCGGTGCCTCCCCATCCTGGAACAGTCGTTCGATGACCTCGCGGATCGCTGGCGAAATTTCCCGCAAGTTGCCGACGCGCTCGGGAGGCAAGTCCATTGCGGGTTTCGCCGGATCGATCGCGGACACCTCGGATCCTCTGGTTTCATGCGCCGAATTCCCCATGGCGAACGCTCCTCGTGCCCTGCACGCGGCCAGCCGCGAGAATCGAACGCCCACTTGCGGCACCTCACGCCCGATGCGCGGTACCGAGGAACGCCGAGCCCCACACAGGCTGGCCGGGAGCCGTTCTATGAAAACGAGCATGTGGAATGCACGTTGCGCAAGAAAACCTGCGCATGGCGGCAACTCTCAGCGCCCGCGCGTTGCGACAGCCTGAGCGCTGGCCGCGTCCTCGAATCTTCGCACGAGCTGCTTGGTCTGCTGCTTGCCGGTCGAAAGCCCGAGTTCCTGATACCCACCGTGGAGGAGATCGATCAACAACTCACGTGGCCGGCACAATGAGGGCCTTGGGGTGCCCGCCGCCCGCGCGAACGCTTTCGCCGCCAGTTCCTGCTCAATCTGGTGGGTGGTGAGTACGCCGGGAAGCTCATTTTCCCAATACACCATCGCCCCGGAATCAAAGAACTCCGGGCTAAGCCTGCGCATCTGCGCCAAGGTAACCTTGTCGGTCGGGAAGTCGATCTTGCTCTGATCGAGCTTCGGTCCCTTCTGTTCGTCCGTCTCCAAGCACCGCACCATTCAGGTTGAATTCTGGATTGTGCGGCGACTGTGCCATCGTGTGATCAGATTGTCAATCGGCAAGTCGCAGCCACTCTGGATCCCGCCGATCGCGCAACTCCCGGGCGCAGCGATCCGCAAACTCTCGACCCGCCTCGGTCAGAAAGCTGGGACTCCCCCGCTTGGAGACCATCAGCTTCTCCCTGACATTCCCGCGCTCGGCGTAGACACCCTCGATCCGTCTGACCAGGAGCGAGAGCGTCCGGTCATCAATCCCCTCTGCCGCTCTTGCACTTCGTTCCTGGAATCGCTTGCCGATCAGACGCGCCATCTCTCGATAGCTGAGCGGGCGGTTCTCCCTTCGCAACACCAACCCGATGAGAGCGAAGCGCCGAATGTCCCGGAGCTTGACACCCATCTGATGCGGGGACAGAGGTGCCATCAAAGCAGGAGCGGCCTTCGTAGTTCCACATTGCACGTTGGAGAGCCGCGTCTTTGATGCCGGATCAGTTTCCTCGGACACGGCTCGCTCGATGTGGGGCAGAACGGCCGGGCCCAGGTCCTCGAGCGCCTTCCCAGCGATCCACGCCAACTCGTCACTCCCCCGGCACACGCACCGAATGAGCGCCGGCGCCGCCTCAATTGCCGAGGGTCCGGCCTGCCGAATCAGGCCGATAATCTGGCAAGCGACGGCTTCGTCCTCGCAGCATGTCAGCAGCTCGGAGAGTTCGGGTATCAGGAACGCCGCCTTCCATCCGATGACCGACATCCCCCCCAGCAGAATCTCGACCACCGATGTCGTATCGCTCTCCATCGCGCAGCGGAGCAAGGCTCGCGCTTCCGCCATGCCCATTCGAGCAAACGCGTGAACCAACACCGGATACAGCGGGAGCCCGGCATGCGCCGCCCGCTCCACCAGCGGGACGATCGCGCCCGCGCCAATCCCGGCGAGCGCCGCGCCAACCGCGGCTTTCACATCCTCACTCGTGGATTGCTCGCCGCAGATCAAGAGCGCAGGAACGGCGGCCGCCGCCGACCCACCAAGTTCCGCCAGGCCGTGCGCCGCCGCGATTCGTACCTCCTCAGGAATGTCGCCGCTCAGGCACTGTGCTATACGAGCCACCGCTTTGGACGACGGCGCCCCATTCTCCGTCAGCGCTGAGATCGCCCCGCGGATGATCATGGGCACCTTCGAGTCCAACAAAGCAAGGAGCGCCTCACTCGCCGCCTCGCTTCCGCCAGCGATAGCGCCCAGTACCTCCGCCGCGTATGCTCGGTGCTCAACCGGGCGGCTTCGATCAGACATGTACCCGATGACCCGACGCGCGACGCCGTGCGCGGCGCCCCCGCATTGCCTGAGCACGCTCATCGCGGCGTACTGCGCCTGAGTATCGTTGCCGCTGAGCATCTCCGCGACGCGGCGCATCGCTTCCTGCTGCCAAACCTTCGCACCCAGGAGCGCGTTCGCCGCCGCGAGCGCAAGACCGACGTTTTCCGACCCAAGCCCCTCTCGAACAATCCGCACATGCCCGACCTGCTGGGACCCACCGGCCAGAGCCGCGGAGGCCGCGAAGACCCGCACCGCTTCGTCAGGACACCGCGCCAGCTTCTCGGCGTCCGGCCATAGGCTGCTGGGGCAGCGGAACATGCCCAACATGCACCAGGCCGTGAGGTGCAGCTCTCGTGCGTGCGACGACGTTTCCGAGAGCGTCTTCTTCAGTATCTCAACCGCTTCTTCGTATTCCTTGTTCAAGACATGCTTCGAGCTCCGCCAGTGAATGTGCATGATGTAGCACGCGGCAACGACCTGCTCAACGGGTGCGCCGTCACGGACTATCTCCGCGAAGGCGGGAACCAGGCGCGGCCCAAGTGCCCATGTTTCATTGTTGAGCCGATGGATGGTCCCGTGACCGGCGCTCAGCGCAGCCCGAACGATCTGATGCGCACAATCGCGAGCCCTCCTCGAAACCACACGCGCCATTGATCGCTTCCGCATGTGCCCAGCATACCGCGCGCCGTCATCTCCACCGACTGGAGCTTTGGTATACTGAAAGCCATCATAACCAAGTCCACCGTCATCGCCGTCAGCGTCGTCCGTGATTTCCTTGATCTGTTCATTCACATTCCGGGCATCGATCAGCTCCTCGACATTCCGGTTCTCTATGTGCATTTCAGATACGCGGGCCCTCGAGCGCTCGTCGCTCTCCCAGAGCTCATCCCCTTCGTTGGGGTCGTTCCGCTGTACACGCTGCTCGCCATCTCTTATCCATCTCACGGCCGCGAGTAGAAGGGCGCTTCCGAGCGAGGTGGCCATCCGCGCTCTAATTCGCTCGGGTTATCGACAACGCCACGCCCTTCGCTTGCGGGCTGGCTTCGCGTGCGGATTCCAGGCAGATCGCCCTGGCTCAGACAGTTTGCTGATGGTGTGATGATCCCGGTATGCGCGTGTCGGTCGCGCTCGCCGCGGGTGGAGTCTTCGTGCCGGGGCGGCAACCGTCGCGCCGGCGTGCGGGAAGGGGAGGGAGAACCCAACCAAGTGAGGCATCTCCGAGGTTGGCCGCCCGCCGTCACGCCGTTGCAACAGCTCGCCTTTTCCGGCACGATCGTCGGCCCCGCCGACTCGGGGTGGTTGAATCGCGGCGCGCGGAGTTCTCCTTTGGGGGAGCCTGACCGGCCCGGTCCGGGTGCGTCCGGGCCTGGAGTTCAGGCCCCCAACACCAAGGAGAACCGACCATGACCGACACGCAGAAGCCCGTCCACCAGGTCCGCCTGGGCACCATCAAGGCCGCCGTCTGGGCCAACCGCACGCAGCGGAACACCATCCGCTACACCGTCACCATCCAGCGCCTGTACAAGGACAAGGGGCTGTGGAAGCGCACCGAGACCTTCCGCCGCGACGATCTGCTCCTACTGGGCAAGGTGCTCGACCTGGCCCACAGCTGGATCATCGCGCAGCCCACCAAGCCGGCGGAACAGGCCGCGCCCGAGTCGGGCGCGGCCCCGTCCTCGGACACCGCGTCGACAGTCGCCGCGGCCAAGGCCGCGTAGCTCCGGTTCCTCAATTTCCATCCCCCGGCGGGGAACCGCCGGGGGATGGGTTTTTTCGCCATAGGCATCGATTATGACCTCGGCTTCCGCCACCGAAAGACAGCAGATAGAACCTCACTGAGCGGGCTCAAACCCAGTATGCGTTTTCACCGCTTTCCACCAGCGCGAGCCAGGCAGTAGCCCCGACGTGGGCGCGACGGAAGTACAACCACGGACCTCCCGTGACCAGATCAAACCCAGTAGTCAGGGTTGATCGCTCCGCCGCAGGCATGGCGCCGTCGAAACGCTGCGCCGCGCTCAGGACCGACAGCAGATGATTCGCCCGCTGCGACTCGCCAACCGCGCGGTACGCGGAGGCCATCTGGGCGGTCCCTTCGTACCACACTGCGTCCCGATCCTGGTTGAAATCAAACCCGCCTCGCAGACTGAGATTCGACTCCGCGAAGCTCAACGCGGACACATACTCGCTCGCATCCTGCCGAAGGGCCAGCACGCTCCAAGCCTGGATATCCACGGGAACAACACCCGTATTGACGCTGATCCCATCGGCCTGAGATCCCGTCCAGAACTTCCCTTGGCCCGAGTCCCACATCCGAGCCACGAACGCTTTCGCATGATCCGCAGCATCACCCCAGCCCCGCCCTGGTTTGAGTTGATCGAGTTGCTGAAACAACGGGATCAAGTCGATGTTGTGCTCGGTGGCCTTGTACGTCACCCAGGTCTCTTCCTCGCCGTCGAAGTTCTCCGTGCCACCTCGGTACCCGCCGCCGACACCATCGTCTCTCGTGCCCAACTCCACCCACTCCGCGATCCGAACAGCGGCATCAAGGTAAGTCGAGGCATTCGCGCCAGTCGCACGATGGAACGCCAACAACGACAACGCAACCCACGCCATATTGCCCGTCGAAGTACTAACCTGGGTGAGATCCTCCAGCCAACGCCCGCTTCCCGCGTCATACCAGCCGGACATTCGAACGGTCCCAGACTTCCCGTTGGGAGTCCAGCCGGGAGGAAGCAGGAGGTCACCGCCCTGGTACGCGTTGCGGATTCGTCCGTCCGAATAGAAACGATCGTTGTTCTGCGCGTACAAGAACGCGTCGGCGATTCTCTTGGCACGGCCGGACTGCCCGTCAGCCAGGAAAGCAAGGATCGCGAGCGCATTGTCGTACGAGTAGGCGACGTTCCTCTGCACCCGGTCAAAGGGTGAATCGGACGGGATCGTGTCGTAACTCGTGATGAAGCCGGGATCTGTAACCGCGGCAACATCAAAGCTGATGTCGTCGATGAAAAACTCGACCTGCGATCGAGAGTTTGCGGCTGCGGCCACTTTCCAACCGAATCCCCCCAGAGTGTAGCTCAGGTCCGCGCCGACCAAGGAAATACGGTACTGCTGCCACGTATTGCTCAATATCAGGTTGCCTGTGGAACGCTTCGGCGACGAGTCCGGATCGATCTGATTCGCTATGCCGCTATCAGATTCTCGACCAACCCCTCCCACGAAGAACTCCACGACTTCGCCGCCCTGGGCACCCCTGGCCCAGAACGTAAGCTCCGTCGCGCCGGAAAGATCGACGCCCGCGTGTGCCTCTTCGCGCGGGATCGTGCCCCAGTAGCTCTGCGGCCCGTTATCCGAGCCGCGCAAGATCCCGGAAAGAAAGTACCACCCGCCAAAGGCCCCGCCCGACGTGTCGGCACGCGCCCGGATGGCGGTATTGCCTGAGTGGGGGTCCACCATCCATGCCTCGTCCATCGCAAGCGCCACGCCGCCGGCTTCGGGAAACCGGCCCCTGGCCGAGAAGTGATTGGCCGCGTCGTCGGAGTCGCGATAGACAAAGAACCGTTCATGCGGCGCGTCCTGAAGAGCTCCGAGGTACTCAACGGCCGATCGCCCCGCCGCTCCTTCGCCCGGCATGTCCTCGATCGTCCAGTTCCCGGTCGCCAACGACCAATGAAACCGAACGAACCGCCCCGCATCCGGCGACACTCCGATGATGTTGAGATCGCCCGTGTAGGGATCGGCAAGCGCAGCCATGCGCCCGCTCAGCGACGCCGGAGTTGCGAGTTCGCCAAGAAGCCACTGTCCACCAAGGACCGGCGCCCACCAATACACGAGGGGGTTCCCGGACTCATCGAGCCCAGCGATATTGAGACCGTCCCATCGTGTTGAATACGCCGCCAGGCTGGAGGGCCGCAGCGCAGGAAAGCCCATCTCTGCCGACAGGTCATTGACGCGCCAATCGCCGCCGAAGCCGGGAACCCACCATGTCACCACGATGTGCCCGCGCGCGTCGGCGGACGCGATGTGGATCCCACCCCAAGAACTCAAGAACGGAGCTGCGACACCAACCAAATCCGGCGACTCGACCGACGACGAGAGATTCGCATCCTGCCAACGCCCAGCTTCGGCGCCCCGCCACATCACATGAAGATCGCCATCATCTCCAATGCCACAGATGTGAAGCGTGCCCCACAGGGTTACGAACGCGCTCAGTGGCCCCGAGAATCGGGGCGCTGCTACGTCGTTGATCGCCAGATCGGTTTCAGAGATGTTGACAACGCTCCATGTCGATGTCTCGGGGGAAGAGACGTCATCCTGTGAAATCAGAACCACATCTCCCTGGCTGTTCAATCCCGCAACGACGACCCTTGAGTCCGCCGCCGTCATCGCAACCAGCGACGTCACCCTCATCAATTCCAACGGCAGTGAGACCCCCAGGTTCTTCGCCGACCACACGCCGGAGGAGTTCTCGCTCAACAGCACGATTCCCGCGGGCGAACTCGCGATGGCGTATGAGCGCGTCGTGCGTGCGTCCACCCACGCCACAACGTCATCGACAAATCGTGGGCCAATCCCCAGGGCCTGCATGTTCGATAGTGACCACACGGGGCCGGCGGAAGTAGCGATCACGGGCTGGTAGTCCGGCCCCACGTTTGCGACAACCAGCGGCTTTCCAGGCCCCGAAGCGAGGCTTACATCACCGTCGAACGGCGCTACCGTCGCCAGCAGCACTCGAGTTTCCATCTGTGAAAAGAGCGGCTGATGTGCGTCGCACTGCCGGTTGGTCCATTCCGAGTGCATTGCACCCCCCTCGCGTCAGCGTGGCGGACGATGTCCCTGCCCCGCCCATCTTACTCGGGATCTCCGAGGTCCAAAAGAGCATTTTGCTCCTTCTTCGAACTCTCGCCACATCCGACCACAAGCCTACGCGTGGTCTTGCGCAGACTCAGTAGGCAACGCCACGACTCAGTTGACGAAGACATGCGTAGTCCAGACGCGCAACCTTGTCGCCACATCTGCAAGTCGAGCCAACGCCTCTCACAGGGACATCGGCAGCCTCAAGACTCGCGTTGCTGGAACGCCCAATCGCAAGGACATTGGGCACACTCCCCGTGTGTACACGCTGCCAACATAACACCCTTTATGTCAGGTCGCGGCGGAGTGTTCCCACACGGGACGACTGGTCATCCACAAACCAGTTGACATCCGCTGCCCGGTTGTGGCATGGTTGATCGTGAAGTCAACAACAACAGTGAGGGTGCATGGCTGAAGTCAGAGTACGGAGATTGGACGAGTCGGTCGTCCTGGAACTCAAGGAACGGGCACGTCGGGAGGGAACAAGCGTCGAGGCGATCCTCCGCGGTCTCATCACGATCGAGGCCCTGCGGCCACGCAAGGAGATGCTCGATCGCCTGAGCAAGCGGCACGAGGCGTTCCGTGCAGAACGCGGGCCCCTGCCGGACTCGGCGGAGTTGATCCGCGAGGAGCGCGATCGGTGGAGCTAGTCCTGGTCGACGCCAGCGTCGCGGCCAAGTGGGTGCTCACCGAGCCCGAGACGGGCGCCGCGCTCGAACTCTTGCGGGGCACGATTCGCTGCGCCGCCCCCTCGATCGTCAAGCTCGAAGTCGCGGGGGCCGTGGTGCGGAGGCTGCGCACAGGGCTCTTGACGCCGGCGGACGCCCGCGCCGCGTGCGACGATTGGCGCGATCTCATCGAAGACGCCTTTGTTCGCCTGATCCCCATCGAGGAGCTGTACGAGCCCGCGCTGGAACTGGCGCTCTCCCCCTCCCACGGACTGGCGGATTGCCTCTATCTCGCCGCGGCCCGCAAGCTCGACTGCCCCCTGCTGACCGCCGATCGCGCGTTGTATGAGCGAGCCCAGGCCGTCCACGAGCGCGTCACCCTCCTGGCCAAGGCCGCATGAGCGGGGATCTGGCGGGTGTTCTTGGCGTTGGTCCCGGATCGGTCAACCTGCCCATGCTCGTCGCGGAAAGCGGCGAAGAGACCCGTCGCCGATACCTGGAGTTCTTCGCCGCCCACATCCGCAACCCCAACACCCGCGCCGCGTACCTGATCGCAGCCGAGAAGTTCTTCGCCTGGTGCGAACTGCACGGCATTGTGCAGCTCGAACGGGTGCAGCGCCTGCACGTCGCCGCGTACGTGGAGGAGCTGACCCGAGCCTATTCCGCGCCCACGGTCAAGCAGAACCTCGCGGCCCTGCGCATGATGTTCGACTACCTCCGCGTCCCGGCGGCGAACCCCGCCGAGGGGGTGCGAGGCCCCCGGCACGTCGTCCGCACCGGGCGCACGCCCGTGCTCTCGGGGGCGGAGGCCAGGCGACTGCTGGATTCCATCGACACACGCACACTCGCGGGGCTCCGCGATCGGGCCATGATCGCGGTGATGATCTACACCTTCGGGCGGGTCTCGGCCGTGGTGGGGATGGACGTGGACGACTACCACATGAACGGGGCGCGGCGCTGGGTGCGCTTCCGCGAGAAGGGAGGGCGCGAGCACGCACTCCCGCTGCACCACATGGCTGAGGACTGCCTGGAGGCGTACCTGTCGTCGGCGGGCCTGGAAGCGGGGCCGCTCTTTCGAACGCTGATCGGGCGCGACGTGTTGACGGTGCGGAGACTGTCACGCTTCGCGGCCTGGGAGATGGTCAAGCGAAGAGCAATAAACGCGGGCCTGCCGCCGGGTACCACCAACCACACCTTCCGGGCCACCGGAATCACCTGCTACCTGGAGAACGGCGGAACCTTGGAGAACGCCCGAAACATCGCCGCCCACGCCAGCGTCCGAACCACCCAGGTCTACGACCGCCGCGACGACAAGGTCACGCTGGATGAGATCAGTCGGATACGGCTCTAACTCTCCATGCGCTGACCAGTCCACGCATTCAATTGCCTTTCGGCTTCGCCAATCCCTGTCTTGAGGAATAGATCCCAAAGGTCAAGACACCTTGTGGCCAGCGCAGTCTGCCCTGATCGCTCGGCCTGATCGTACAGTTTGAAGATCAACTTGCTGATGCCACTTGCGGCCGCCAGCACTTCCGACCATTTCCACCGCGGCTGTTGGCTCACCTGAGCGGCGACCTGTCCGGCCATGTCAAGCACGGCGTCCCTCAGGGGCAGCAGATTCAGAGACAGACTATTGATGTGCCAAACCACGGCGCGGGCCTCATCCCCGAAAGCCGGTGATCCAACGAATGCGCCCAACAGGATGGCAGCCTCTTCGGAGTCCCAAGTACCTGCTTCCCAGAAGACACGAACCGCGGCATGACGAACCTCTTTGTCGTCGTCAACGAACCGAGCGCACAACGCGTCCCGCCACGCCGCGCGATCGCGCAGCTGAACGGATGACAGACCACGGAGGCACTTCGCAACGCCCCTTCGATGCGCCGAAGAACCTTCCTCGCACTCCCTATACATCTCTTCCAGCCGGCCCTGCTGGTGCCACTCGGCGGTGATCCAACGGCTTCCCGAGGCGATCACCTTGGAGTCGTCTGAATCCAGCATCCGTCGGAACAGTTCATCGAGAGACCCCGGTCTATGCCAGCGAAAATGCGCGATCAACTGCCGAGCTCGATGACTTGCCAGAATCCGCGCGTCACCGTCTCCCGTGATGGAGAGGAACACCGAGATGCCCCGCGCCCTATCGTGCACGGCGGCGCCGGCCGCAATCGCGATCGCCTCGCACCGCACGCTGGCGTGCGGGTCTTGAAGCAGGCGCGCGCCGAGTTGGAGTGCTTGCTCAACGTAATCGCGCCGATGGCGTGCCAGGCCACCCAGGCATGCCGCGGCGCAGCCCCGGACACAGTTCAGCCCCGTAGTCTCGATATCTGACACCGCGGAATCCCCTTCACCAACGGCGATCGTGGAGTATCCCGGTTCGGGGCTGGGGTGCGCTGCCGCGATCGCGAGCATACTCCAGGCCTCCTCCAGGATTCCAAACCGTGGATGAGCTGCCAGGAAGCGGCACGCGCACATGAGGGAGTCGCTGTCCCCCGAGGCTCCGACGCGCCGGAAGATCCGCGACACGTCCGACTCACTCCATCGTGACGAATCCACCTCCGAATCCGCAAGCGAATGCAGCAGCGATGCGAGGTACACCGCCGGGGCTTCTTCGGGTAACTTGCTGCCGAGTGCGACAAACCGAGCCGGGTTTTTCTTCGCCGCGTTGCCGAAATCTCGCGCGAACAGCTCATGGTTCATTTCGCTAACCTGGTCTGGGCCGATCTGGCGGCGGCGCCACGGATCCCAATTTCTGGTGCTCATCGACTTCCACAGAGAGTCCGACACCAGATGCAGCCGCTCCGCCGGAATCGGTGATCGAACCCAACCACCCAGCAACTCGTCATCCGCTGATTCGTTCCTGACGGAAGCGAACTTCGTGTGCCATGCCGCGACTCGCTCATGGACACGGCTCGAACGCCGGCCCTCGGGGATCGTCGACAGCAAATTGTACTGCGCACGCCCCCACGGGCTCACGACTGGTCGATAGTGGCCTCGCTCCGAGTAACCCCAACAGCCACCGCGACAGAGCTCCGACGTGCGCCGCCAACCATCCTTCTCGTGCTTTGGGAACAGACCAAGCAACTGACTCTCCAACCGCTCGAGAGTCCCGGGCGAGCAATGCGCCAGATGCCTGGACAGAACTCGCGCCGCCAGCGCTGTTGCCGAGTCGCTCGCATGGCGGCGGAGGACAAACCGGGCAGGCTCGTCGCAGAGCCACACGATGGCATCGTCCGCAAAAGTCGTCGGCGCCTCGGCCAAACCAGACGCCACGGCAATGGCCAACCGCCCGCCACCAGACTCCGACATCGGCCACTGCAGTTGGCCTGGCTCTCGCCCCGCAAGTCCTCTCACCAACTGCGATGCGACCGTCACAAGAATCTCTCCGATCTCACTGAGAACCCGTTGTACTGTGAAGTGATAGCGTGATGGCTCTTGAGACTTCGCAACCGTTGCTCGCAACCCGCTCAGGAGTCCTTCAACCATGGAGGTCAATCGCCGAACCCTGGTCCACTTGCCAATCCCGTTCTGGCCGATCATGTGAAGTATGAATCTTTCGCGCAGAGCTGCGTCAATGCCCGACGCAACATCCCCTGGTTCGAGACCCTTGCGGATCTGACGTATTGCTCCGCGGAGCAGGTCTGAGATCAACCGAAATGCGCGAGACGGCGAATTCAGCCCGACGACCATGCTCCCGAGATGACCTCCGGAGTCTCGATCACCGCGAATCCGCCTTGACCGCCATCGGCAGACGCCCGGGCTGTCGTTTGCAGGGTCGAACCCGGCCAATGTTTGCATGTCCCGATCATCGAGCGGCCCCGCCGACGCCACACACCGATCTACCTCGACGGGGCGATCGGACATCACCGAGTTCAGTAGGCGGCAAACGTCCTCACGCCTGATCGCGTCAGCGTCCTTCAGCCACTTGACCCACCAACCCTCTTCAACCGCTACATCGAACCAGGTGATCGACTGAGCCAGGACTGAGTCACGCACATGCGGCCACCACTCACTATCGTCCGTCAACCGCCCGACCAAGCATCGCTCCTCCCGCACAGGCGCTGCCTGGTCCTGTAGAGTTCCCAGAACTATCAGCTTCAGATGGAATCGAGTTGATTCGTCCGCGAGTATTGCTTCCGCGACACCCACGAATTCGGCGGGAGAGCCGTCCCGAATGAGTGCGAGTAAATGCCGCAACTGTTCGCGGCGGTGGAGAGACTGATCGACTCGCAGCCATTGCAACACCTGGCTGGGGCCTGCGCCCGACTCTCGTAGCGCCGAATCTGCGATCATGTAATCGAGGTAGCTCTGATGCGGAAAACCGACTCGCCCCCTCATTTCGATCAAGAGTCCGACTGCGCATAGAGCGCTCAGCAGAACTGGGGTATTTGGAAGCTGGCGCTTCGCCACCGACGCTTGCCCTGAAGACTCCATTACGCGCCGCACAGCCTCCAGGAATCCCTGCACTTCAGATTCCGATTGGCCGTGCAGATGCACGACCTCACGGCGCAGCGTGTCAATCAGTGCTGACATCAAACTCGTCGCTGATACGGCCTCGCGACAGTCAACCCCGCGTTGTGATAGCGCCGTCCACACCTTGAGCGTGCCTGCATGCCGCAGCAACTGTTGCAACCGTTGCGGCAAGGTCGCCAGGACAGGCTTGTGAATATCGACCATTCCAGCCACTTCACGCGGCTCGAGGTCGCCGATCTTGACCTCCAACACACCCCCGGCCGCAGAAGCGGCTTCCTTCCATTGCCTGATCTGCGGATCATTATTGAGATCAAACGTACGACAAGCCACCACGAGCGTCATTTGTGGATCGCCGAGTGCTTCCCCGAGCACCGATTGAAACCGTTGCCACGCTGCGGCCGCTTCCGAGTGCGCTAGTCGCAGTGAATCAAATTGATCCACGATCAACGCGCATCGATTGCCGCCGGAGACCCCCCGGAGCGCCGCGGCGGGGCTGGACCCAAGCCCGAGTTGCTGCCCATACGCGAACGCTGTGGCGGCCGGAGGATGAGTGACCAGCGAGATCGGCAACACCGCCAAGCCTTGGGCACGAAGCCTCGCACAAAGTCCGAGGAGAATGCTGCTCTTCCCAGCACCCGCACCGCCATGAACAATGACCAATCGCGGCGGCTGTTCGCCGAGTATCGAGATCGCAATTCTGTCTGCCTCTGGACGAATGATCCATGATCCACGAATGAGCCGTCCAGCCACTTGAGCTTCATATTCCTCGCTGAGCCGCCTCACTTCGGAAGGCAATCCAGGACTACGTGCCAACGTGCGGCCCACGATTCCGCGCTCTTCAAGGTGGGTCAGCAACAGAGCCGCTCCGATCTTCTTCGTCAAATGACTGACCAAGAAACGCTCAATAGCATCAAGCGCCACATCGGGGTCGCCGGCAAAGCACATGGCTGCAGTCAATCTCAACTGATCTCGACCGTGGCCGGAACGGTCGTGAACTATGAAACTCATTCTCCGAAGCCGATTTATTGCTCGATCGACGTGCCCATCCAACCGAGGATCCAGGCCCCACGCGGCTGCCAGATCGTCGAACGCGCGCCGCCTCTCCGCGTTTTCGTCGACACGCACGCGCACAAATTCCGTCGCCGTACCGTCGTGCCGCCGTAGTTGATCGACAATATCCTTCAGGTGAAGGGCTGAGTCGGAAGATACGAATCCGAATCTCGCAGACTCCGACGAATCGAGCCAGCGAGCGGCTGAGTTGAGCACACCAGCCTCCCGAAGGGTCGCAACCGTCCATTGACCCTTCGAATCACGCTGCCGTTTGAGTTGGAACCCCTCGACTGACCCATCGATACGACCAACTTCGAGGTCAATGCCTCCTGCGACAGACGACTCGGGCTCTTGCCGAAGCCAGTGGAGGTGACCCGCAGCGAGAGCCAACGCCTTGCCGCACGCGAAAGACCTCTCGTATTCTCCTCCAAGAACTGTCGCGATCCCACCACGCTCCGCCGACATGCGACCTCCCACGTAGCCGATCGCAGTGTATCCGGCACAGCCGCCGATTGCTCTCGATCTGCCGATGCCGCGAGACAAAGCCCATCGGCCAGCGCTATCCTGTATTACAAGACACAACCACCCTTCGGGGATGAGCTTCTCACTCCCACTCCACCCTCTCGATGGTGACGGCCCGCTGTTCGTGCAGGGCGTCGGCACGCCCGCTCTCGGCGATCCACGGCACGCGATGGCGGAGGATCCCCTCCAGGAGACGCACACCGGACGGCAATGCCGTATTGAGCGCCGAGCCCTTGATCTTGACCGTGAGGCCCGGCAGGACCAGCGTGATCCCCGCCTCCGGCTCGTACTCCACCCGCTCCAGCCAGGCGTAGCCCACCGCCATCACCCGGCCGTCGAGCTTGCGCAGCTCCAGCATCAACGCCCGCTCCCGCACGCCCCGCAGCCAGCCGAAGCTGGCGTAGTCCTCCACACCGTCGGGATCGTGCTCGGCCAGGACACTCGGCAGCGCCGGCGCGTTGCCCACCCGCCGCGTGAAGCGCTCCAGCACGTCATCGCCCATGCTCGAGCTCCCGGTCTCGTCCCTGCGTGGGTCGCCCGATCACTCCCTGCGCCCACGCCGCGATCCGCGAACGCACCACGCCGTGGCGCACATGATCGGAGCGGGCATGGTCGGGACGGACTCGCTCTGGAGGTTTGAAGACCGGCCGGCCGCGCACCAGTTCCGTCGCGCTCAACCGCTCGTCACCGCGCCGCACCGCCTCCAGGAGGCCCGCCTTGTCGTCGGTGAACACCAGGGCCTTCTCGCGTCCGCGCGAGACGCTCACGTAGAACTGCTCGCGCGAGGAGGCCGCGAAGCTCCGCGAGGATTGCCCGATGAAGACACGGTCCACCGTCTTCCCCTGGCTGGCGTGGCTCGTGACCACGAACCCGTGGTCCAGGTGCCCGTAGTCTCTCGCCAGCACCTTGACGCGCTCCCTCCCGGAGCGGTCCGTGGCCGAGACCACCATGTCTCCCTTCTTCGTGAAGTCCTTGACCGTGAAGAGATCGCCGTTGCTGATTCGGCCGCCGTCCAGCGTGCGGCCGTTCTTGGTGATCCGCACCCGGTCGCCGACGGCAAGGTCGAGCGTGCTGGCGCGATAGACCGTGAAGCGCTCGGCCAGTTCGACCGGAGGGGGCTCGCTCCCCAGGGTGATCCTGTGGCCCCGGCAATAACCCTTGGCGTTTTGGTGGAAGATCAGAACGTCGCCGGGGCGGTAGCTGACGGGATCAAGTTTTTCACCCAAGGTAAAATGCTGGGGTACGAGTCGTGGAAAACCACGAGATCGTCCATGGATCACCCCGAGACCACGAAGCTCGGATCGGATCTCGGCCGTGATCCGCTCGCCTTCGGCGTGCGTGGGAGACACGACCAGGGCCGACCTCCCGGCCCGGACCGCCTCCACATAGGCCCGCGCGAGCGCTTGGTCTCGAGTTGCAGCATGCTCAGGACCGCTGGCATGTTCGGGGATTTCCCTGATCCAGCCAAGGTTATCCAGGGCCGCAACACCCAGGTCGGTTCGCCCCTCAGAGAGGTGCGCAACCGCCGTCTTGTAGCGTTCTTTCTGACGCTGGATCTCCTTGATCTCGGCGGGTCGCAATCCGGCCTCGTCCTCCAGGAGTCGCAGCGCCGAGCCGCGCTCGACCGAGCCATGCTGGCGGCGATCGCCCGACAAGACCACGCGGCTCTCCAAACGCTCCGCCAGATCGAACACGCGCTTCATGGCGCGCGACCCCAAGAGTCCGGCCTCGTCGATCCACAGAATGCTCCCCCGCGTCTGTTCTTGAAGTTCCTCGTCCACCAGCAGCCGCGCCACCGTGTGCGCTTCCGCGAAACCCGCCTCGTCGCGGAGCACGCCGTGACTGGCGTCGGCTGAGGGAGCAAAGGCAAAGACCCGCCCGCCCGCGGCCTCGATCGCCTCTCTGGCCTCCTGCATCATGGTGGTCTTGCCGGTGCCCGCGCCGCCCCGGATCAGGATGACCCGGTCGCGCGCGTGCAACACATGCCGCACCGCGTTCTGTTGCTGGTCGTTGAGCCAGGCGCGCGCGCAGTCCTTGAACCTGGCATTGATCGGAACACACGCGCCCCGTCCCTGCCGCGCGAAGCGCAGCATGGCGGCTTCCTCTTCGAGCACCTCGGGGGTCGTCACCATCACGCGGCCGTCGCGCTCCGCGCCCACCAACCCGGCGCTCTGGACTTCCTGGAGCACCTGCTCCCAAGTCGCCTTGCCCGCCCCCCGCTTTAGGGCTTCGGCGATCAGCACGCGCTCGGGCACCACCGCCGAGCGATCAAAGCAGTGCTCCATCGCGCGATGCACGGACTCCGGGGCCACTGAATGATCGGCCGGGATGGGGCCGGCGCCGACACATGCGGCCAGTTGGCGCACCGCGTCCGAGCCGGCGTCGCCCAGACGTTGGCGCCACCCCTCTCGCAACTCGTCCATCGAGAGCTCGCCCTTCTTTCGGGCCCGCGTGGTCGCGCCCAGCGCGGCCTTGGCTTCGGGGTCCATGATCCCCTTGGCCCGCGCGACCTCCTCGATCACCGCCGTACGACGCGAGAACGTCGAGAGGGTGTCCCGGTCAAACCCTTCGATCTCCCAGCCGCGGCGGGACCGGACGGTCGGCAATCCAAGCTCTTCAATCCGACGGGCCAGCCTGGCGTGGAACAACGCCTCGAAGTAGGGCGCGTCGCGCTTGATGTCCCCGAGCTGGGCCGCCTTCCAGCGGTTCTCGTGCGGATCGAAGGTCGCGTTGAAGACAAAGCAGTGGCTATGCAGGTGAGGATCGGGCACGCCGTCGATCGGGCGCGCGGTCAGGTGCGTGAACTCGCCCCATACCAAGTTGCCCGTCAGGCGATCCTCGTTGCCGCCGCCCTTGCGGACACGCGCCTTGGCCTCGCGCTCCAGGTCCGCCATGGTGTCGCGGACGGAGGAGCGGAACGCTTCCAGCAAGCGGGTATCCTCGGTGAGCCCGTACAGGAGCGAGAGGCTCTTGGGACAGTGCCGGTTGAAGTCGTAGCCGATACGGCGCTCGGCGTTGCGCCGCGCCGTCAGAGACCCCCCGGTGTGGGGGTGGCGATTGTCGCAGAGTCGATCCCAGGCGGCGCGATTGATCGTGCCGGAGAGCCCAAGACGCTCCGCCCCCAGTCCGCGCCACTCGCCCACCAGTTCCTGACGACCGGTTGTTCCCGGGCCGTAGTAATCCGACGAGCTGTAGTAGCTCTTGGCCCCCGAGGCGCTGGTGTTCTCGACGATGCGAAGCATGGGTGACCGACTACCACACCCCGATCGGGGGGATCAAGGACTCCGAACACAAGCCCGCGTCCGATGTTGGGACGGGCTCCGATTGGTATTGACGCGCGAACCGCCGCGTGTTGCAGAAGATCATCCGTTTGCTGGAATCACGCAACCAAGGAGCACATCGCACGTATCCCAGACTTCGCACACCGTGCGGAGGCCGCGGATGTCAGCGAACCACCCATATCGAACCCAGCATGTCGCCGGTATCTTCATCGTCAGCCCCAGCGGCGTGGAAGCCGAACGTCAGTTCCTCCGCGACAGAATCAATGAATTCAGCGAGAATCATTCAACACCCTACGGACTCGCCATGCGGCCCGTGGGCGTCGAGTGCGTACCTGGAACGGCGTGCATGCGGCCCCAATCGAGGATCAACGAAGACATCACCAATTGCGACTACTGCATCGTGATCCTTCACGACCGATGGGGCACACCCACGGGCGGCGCGAAGTTGAAGCCGTTCACGAGCGGCGTGGAGGAGGAGTTCGACGTCGCCATGACGTGTTTGCAGTCGGATCGCTATCCGATGCGGGACGTTGTGGTCTTCTTCAAGGACGTGGAGCCAGCCCTTCTCAAGCGACCAGACGATCAACTCCAGCGCGTCGTTGCATTCCGCAAAAAGATCGAGAAGGGCAGAACCGTCCTGTACAAGACGTTTTCCGACCTGCATAGCTTTCTCCAAGTGCTCGATCTTCACCTGGCTCGCTGGCTCAAGGATTATCAAGCGGCAACCGCACCTCGCGCTCGATCTTCAAAGGCCCACCGCTGAGGTCCAGCCGACCGATCCTTCCCACGAAGCGTCGATCAACATCCCAAATCCACAACTCACCCCATCCTTGCCCGTGCCGGGTGATCCTATCGCCCGTGCTCGCCGTCAAGGTCCCCCACCGCAGCTTCGGGTCGCGCCGAGCCGTGGTAGCGCGCGTACCTGCGCACGGGTGACGCAATGCCGTCACCGATGGGTGGGATGGCGTGCCATCCCGGCGCTCCCCTGCAGCCGCGGTCCCCCCGCCCGGGGGTTCCACCTTGACCGCTGCGACGCGGGCGCACCCAAGCCACTCCTCCGTCACGGGCAAGGCCGGTGTGCGGTCAGCCCGGTGACAAGCCCATCAACGACGGAGGAACCCATGTCGCACGATCTCTACGAGTCCATCACCGCCAAGGTCATCGAGATGCTGGAGGGTGGCGTCGCCCCCTGGCGCTCGCCCATCCTCGGCCAGTCCAAGGCCGGATGGCCCAAGAACCTCACCACCGGACGCGAGTACCGAGGGGTCAACGTCTTCCTCCTGGCCTTCACCGCCTGGACGCAGGGTTACAGCTCGTCCCACTGGCTCACCTTCCGCCAGGCCAAGGAGCGCGGCGGCCACGTCAAGAAGGGAGAGAAATCATCCATGGTGGTCTTCTGGAAGCAGTACGCCACCACCGATAGGGAGACCGGCGAGGCGATCAACGTACCCGTGCTCCGGCATTACCTCGTGTTCAACGCCGAGCAGTGCGAGGGGATCGCGATCCCTGACGCGCCGAGCTTTGTGCCCAGCAGCTTCGAGCCGGTGTACGAGGCCGAGCGGATCGTGCGGACCTATCAGGACGCGCCGGTCATCGAGCACGGCGGGTCGAAAGCCTACTACCTCCCCAAGCCCGACCGCGTGCATGTGCCCGAGCCGACACGATTCGAGAACGCGGAGGCGTACTACGCCACGCTCTTCCACGAATTGGCCCACAGCACCGCCCACAGCTCGCGCCTGGATCGCGGGATCGATCGTGATCCGGCCCCCTTTGGCTCGCCGGACTACGGCAAGGAGGAACTCGTCGCCGAGATGACGGCGGCGTTCCTCTGCGGACGCTGCGGCATCCTTCCTTCCACCATTGAAAGCTCGGCCGCGTACCTGGACGGCTGGTTGAGGGCGATCAAGTCCGACAAGCGGCTGATCGTCACGGCGGCGGGCGCCGCCCAGCGGGCCGCGGATTGGATCCGGGGCATTCGTCCGGGCGTGACGGTCGACGCCGGCGATCATCCGAGCGATCAGGCCTCCGAGGAAGCACCAGTGCAGACTTCCGAGCCGACCAGGACGGACGCTCTCGGCCCCACCGAAGCCGCTGCGTAGGCTGGGATCAACATCCCGCGAAAAACGCGCCGCCCGCCAACCAGGCTCTGTCTGACGCATCATCTGTTCGAAACACTTCGTCGAGGTGATGGAAAAGGTTCGGCCGCCGCGATGGTACGGCTAGCGGCTGAAGATCGCGGGCGTCAAGGGGTACAGCTCCGCGACCATCCGCAGGTGGCTGGAGCGTCGCGTGATCGAGCAGGTGATCCCGCAGCGGAACGACCAGATCAGAGGCTGGGGCAAGCGGCGGCTGGACTGGGCAGCTTGCAAAGGGCGCGCCCGCGTCGGCACTGGCTACGACAAACTGTCCTCCAGCCTCCTGCATTCGTCAACCTCGCCATCATCCGCCGAACCCTCTAGCCGCTCGCCCCGGACGATCCGTCAGACAGAGTCTGGTCGTTCCTTCATAAACCCTTTCTCCTTTCAGGGCGGCCACCCACCCATTCATCTATACTCCATCGTGCTATTTGTTCTTCCTATCTCTTACTTTTCTTGTATTGACATATTGCTATTATTTCTATATCACTCCCGACTAACATTTTCTTGTGGAGGCAGTATGCCCAAACCAGCTGATCTGCGAATCGATGAATCGCTGCATTCATTGGCCGCACGAGGCGATCTTCGCGGACTAGCGCACCATATGTTTACCGAGACAATCAACGGCCACGACTGGGATGGCACGACGGCACTGAGCTGGGCAGTCATGGTGAACCATCCGCTCGCTGCCGCTCTGCTGGTCGCCGGAGGTGCCGATCCAAGCGCTGGCAACGCGACCGGGAATACACCCCTGCACATCGCAGCAGCCAAGGATGACTCCCGATTTGTGGCCCTGATGGCGTCGCTTGGTGGTAATCTTAACGCACAAAACTCCGAAGGAATGACACCGCTCCACTACGCAGCCCAGAGTGGGTACGAGAAGACAACAGGACTACTACTCGAGTTGGGAGCCGATCCAGGCATCAAGAGCTCTCAGGGTCAAACGCCGGAGCAGCTTGCCCGTGGTGAACATCTGTACGTGATAGCCGAACGACTTCGTGCGGCTCATTCTCCGAACATGTCGAAGTAGTTATACGGATTTCAACAACATGCTAAATTCCGCGCGCCGTACGGCGCAGCAGTGGATTCAGTGGTACAACCGCGAGGAGCTTGACGCGTTGCGCGATGCGCCCCGGCCCGGCCAGCCGCGCAAACTCACGACCGAGCAAGAGTCACGGCTCTGCGCCTGGATCGACGCGGGGCCCCGGTCACGAGGCCGGCCAGTGCGCCCGACGCGGGCCGGAGATCCATCGCCACGCCGAACAGACGTTCGGCGTGAAGTAATCGCTGCGCGGCGCGTGCGCGATGCTGCACCGGCTCGGCTACTCGGCGTTGATGCCACGCCCGCGGCATCGCAAGGCCGACGCCGTCTCGCACGAGCAGTTCACCAAGGACGCCCCCCCTCTTGTCGAGAATCTCAGGCGTGAACACCCGGAACGGATCGTCGAAATCTGATTCCAGGACGAAGCGCGGCTCGGGCAACAAAGCACGCTGACAACCTCGTGGGCCCGCCCCGCTCCTCCACGCAGCGGCCCGTCTCGCGCATGAGCCGCTCGAACACGCCAGCCCTCACCCAGGTCGTGAACCAGCGGTGCACCGCGCTCTTGCTCCCGAACTTCCGCGGCAGGCCCTTCCACTTCGCGCCGTCGTCCAGGACCCAGAGGATCCCACGCAGCGCGTCGCGTTTGTCCATCGGCGGCCGCCCGCCCTTGGGAGACACCGGCGCGTCGGGCACACGTTTGCACAACCAATCCAACTGCTCGTCCGTGAGTATCAACATGAACACCCATACGCGCCCTCACGAAAGCGGATGCAGGGGTTTCGGGATAGGCTCTAGTCAATTGCATCCGCTAGGTTCTGTTTGACGGATCATCCGGGGCGAGCAGCCTGAGGTATCGGCGGATGATGGCGAGGTTGACGAAGGCGTGGAAGCTGGAGGCCAGTTTGTCGTAGCGGGTCCCGACGCGGCGGTTCT
>JADYYE010000078.1 GCA_020853815.1 Phycisphaerales bacterium | reverse complement strand
TCGGGCGATGCACCGCATCCGCCCGCGATTCGCACCAATCTCACGGAAGTGAAGCCATGACCATTCGCATCGGAATCAACGGTTTCGGTCGCATCGGCCGCCTCGTCTATCGCATGGCCGCGGAAGACCCCTCGCTCGAGATTGTCGCGGTCAACGACCTCGTGCCCGCCGACAACCTCGCGTATCTCCTCAAGTACGACACCATGCACGGGCGATTCCAGATCGCCGGCAAGCCGGTCTCGGTGTCGGCCACGGAAAACTCGTTCACGGTCAACGGGCCCAACGGGACCAAGACCACCAAGACCATGGCCGAGAAGGATCCCTCGAAGCTTCCGTGGAAGGACATGGGCGTTCACTACGTGCTCGAGTCGACCGGTCTCTTCACCGACTTTGAGAAGGCGGGCCTGCACCTCCAGGCCGGCGCCAAGCGCGCGATCATCAGCGCGCCCACCAAGGCCGAGCCCGCGCAGGTTCCCACGCTCGTCATGGGCGTCAACCACGAGCTCTTCGACGCGTCGAAGCACACCGTCGTTAGCAACGCGTCATGCACCACCAATTGCCTCGCCCCCGTGACCAAGGTCATCGTCGACACCTTCGGCTTCGAGGAAGGCCTGATGACCACCATCCACGCCGCCACCGCGACTCAGCCGACGCAGGACGGCCCGTCGAAGAAGGACTGGCGCGGCGGGCGCAACGCGTACCAGAACATCATCCCCGCCAGCACCGGCGCCGCCAAGGCCGTCGCGCTGGCGATCCCCGCGGTCAAGGGCAAGCTGACGGGCATGGCGTTCCGCGTGCCGACGGCCGATGTCTCCGCCGTCGATCTGACGTTCAAGACGTCGAAGGACACGTCGCTGGCGGAGATCAACGCCGCGATGAAGGCCGCCAGCGAGGGCACGATGAAGGGCGTGCTGGGCTACACCGACGAGGAGGTCGTGTCGAGCGACTTCATCGGCGACCGGCGCAGCTCGATCTTCGACGCCAAGGCCGGCATCGAGCTGAACAAGCGGTTCTTCAAGATCGTGACGTGGTACGACAACGAGGCCGGCTACGCCGCCCGGTGCGTCGATCTCATCCGCTACATCGCCGGCAAGGACGGCCTGAAGTAATCCGGCTTCGATTCTCGGTGGCACCGCTCTCCAGGAGGGTGCGATCGGGTGAATCGGCGGTCTTCGCGACCGCGAGTCCAGAATCCCAATGATTGTGTTCAAGAGCCCGACGCGAAAGCGCGGGCTTTTTTGTTGAGGAGTGCCGCGTCGCCCCCCACTTCCTGACCTTTCTTCCTCAACTCCCCTTTGTTTCCCGCTCTCCTATGCTCTCCCCCAACACGGAGGGCTTCATGTCTCAACCGCATCGCCTGTGTGTCTTCTGCGGCGCCAGCATGGGCGCTCGCCCCGAGTACGAATCCGCGGCCCGCGAACTGGGCGGAATCCTCGCCGATCGCGGCGTCACGCTCGTCTATGGCGGCGGGAATGCCGGGCTCATGGGCGCTGTCGCCAACGGCTCGCTCGCCAGGGGCGGCAAGGTCATCGGTGTGATCACGCGATTCCTCAAGGGGCGCGAGCTCGCCCACGAAGGCATCACCGAGCTCCGCGTCACCGAGACCATGCACGAGCGCAAGGCGATGATGGCCACGCTCGCCGACGCCTTTGTCGCGCTCCCGGGCGGCTACGGCACGTTCGACGAGTTCTTCGAGATCATGGCCTGGGCGCAGCTGGGCATCCACTCCAAGCCCGTCGGCCTCCTGAACACCGCCGGCTACTACGACTCCCTCATCACCTTCCTCGACCACGCCGACCGCGAATCGTTCCTGCGGCTGAAGCACCGGAGCGGCATCGCGTTCCACGCCGATCCGACAGAATTGCTCGATCAGCTCGCGTCGCGATCGCTCGTAGCCTCCCGCGATCAAACATGAACCGGGCGAGGCGATTCGTCCGCACTCCGAGGCACCCGGATCGAGCCCCCTTCCCCGGCTCGCCCCAATCAAAGATGCCAGAGCGGCGAATCGCCTACGCCATCGCGCCGAACACCTCGACAATCGCACCCGCCGCGATCACGGCGTCATCCACACCCACCATCGGCCCAAAGCTCGCCCGGAGCGTCGATCTTCCCCCCGCCGCCAAGGGCGCGCAATGCAAGCCGGCACGCGTCACCACGCCGTGCTCGCTCTCTAGCATCGCCGCCGTCTGATGCACATCGACGGAGTCATGCACGAACGCAAACGTCCCGACGCGAAGAGTTGCGGGCGAAAGGCCGCCGATCACAGAGAGCTCTTGGGCCGCCGACCGCTCCTCGCCGCGCCCAGAGTCATCAAGGCCAAGCTCCCGCAGGCGAGCGATGAACGCAGCCGTCGCGCGCCGCTCGCGCGAGAATCCACCACCCGCGCCCTCACGCAATACCCATCGCACCCCCGCGTCGAGCCCCGCGAGCCCCGCGACGTTTATCGTGCCCGACTCGAATCGTTCCGGCATCGCTCGCGGCTGCGTTCGCGACTCCGATTCGGTGCCCGTGCCGCCCGTGCGCAGGGGTTCGACGCGATCCTCAAAGCCCGGGCGGAAGTACAGCCCGCCCGTGCCGGTTGGCCCGAGCAGACCCTTGTGCCCGGAGAACGCGAGTAGGTCCACGCCGAGTTGACGCACGCTCACCGCCATGTGCCCGAGCGTCTGCGTCGCATCGAGCAAGAGCGGCACGCCCCGGGACTTGCACGCGTCCGCGATCTCCGCCGCGCGCTGCACCATCCCCGTCACATTGCTCGCGTGGTTGAGCACGACGAGCCTTGTATCCCCGCGGATCGCGTGGCAGACCGCCGACGGTGCGACGATTCCACCCTCGCCCGCGTCCACGATCGTCACGCTCGCGCCGAGCGACCGGACACACTCAATCGGGCGCAGCACGGAGTTGTGGTCGAACGCCGACGCAACGACGTGCACCGACTCGCCGCGACGGAGCAGGGGCTCGATCACGCCGCGGATCGCGAGATTCAGCGCGTCCGTCGCGTTGTGCGTGAAGACGATCGACTCCGCCCGCTCCGCGTCGAGCAATTCCGCGACCGCATCCCGGCATGAATCGATGATCTTCGCCGCCCGGCGCGCGCCCGCGTGGGCGCCGCGCCCCGCCGAGCCCGAGACCTCGGCCAGGCACCGCGCGACCGCCTCAATCACCTCGGGCGGCTTGGGGAAGCTCGTCGAGGCGTTGTCGAGGTAGATCATCGCTCATCTCACGCGAGGTCAACACCCGTGCCACCGACCGGCGCATCCGCGAGCCGGCCCGTGACTTGCGACGACATCAGCGACGCGGCACCGATCGTTGCAAAGCCGGCAATCGGTGGCACGACCACGCCCGGTGCCGCTTACTTCGCCGCCTTGTAGAACGGCATCGGCACGATCTTGGCCTCCAACACGCCGCGCCCGATATCGACCTGGAGCGCCGTGCCGACGGCCGTCTTGTCCTTGTCGACAAACGCCATCGCGATGACCTTTTCGAGCGTTGGGCTCAGGCACCCGCTGGTCACCACGCCGACTTCCTTGTCGCCGATCTTGATCACGTTGCCCTGGCGTGCCGTGCGCTTGCCCTCGATCTCAAGCCCGACCAGCTTCCGCGCGGGCCCGCCCGACTCGATCGTCTGGCGGAGCGCGTCCATGCCGATGAACTTCTCGCCGAGCTGGCCCTGGTCCTTGTCCATCGCGATCGCAAAGTCCACGCCGCAAGACAGCGCGTTGATCTCTTCGCCCAGCTCATGCCCGTAGAGCGGCATGGCGGCCTCCATGCGCAGCGTGTCGCGCGCGCCCAGACCGATCGGCTTGACCATCGCGTCCGGCGCCTTGAGATTGATGTCGCGGAAGAGCATCTTTAGGCCCATGTCCACCGCGCCCGCCGGCAGGATCACCTCCACGCCATCCTCGCCCGTATAGCCCGTGCGGCTCACGATCAGCTTCATCACCAAGAGGTTCTTGATCGTAAAGCGATATCGCTTGAGCGTCGGAACCTCGCGGCTCACCTGCCCCACCATCTCGATGATCTTGGGCCCTTGCAGCGCCACCATCGCGGTGTCGAGCGTCTCGTCCTTGATCTTCACCGAAAGGTCGCCCGCCGTGCGCACCTGTTCAAAATGCCCCAGCAGCTTCTCGCGGTTCGACGCGTTCACCACCACGAGGAACTCGTCCTCATCGATCCGGTACACGATCACGTCGTCGCGCACTCCGCCCTTCTCGTTGCACACCAGCGAATAGCGGCACTGCCCGTTCTGCATGTCGTAGATCTTGCGGGTGCAGAGTCGCTCGAGCAGCCGGCGCGCGTGACGCCCGCTGAAGCGAACGCGTCCCATGTGCGACACGTCGAAGATGCCGCCGCTGGTGCGGACCTGCTTGTGCTCCTCGTGGATCGAGGAATAGCGGATGGGCATCTCCCAGCCCACGAAATCGACCATGCTGCCGCCGTTGTCGGCGTGGAACTTGTGAAGTGGCGTGCGCTGCACGGGTGGCCTCCCAAAAATGTCCCGAAAAGTAGCTGAGGCTAGCGCCCCCGAGCCCGATCTGCAAGCGCCGACCATCCAGCGCCGAACCGGGGGCCGCCATCGGCGAGCCAGGGGCCAAAATCGAGGCGTCGCGGTCGCGGGTCAACCTACTCCGCGAATCGCACCTCGCTGTTGTCAATCAGCCGCACGCTCCCCACCCGCGCCGCGATCAGGGCCCGCATCACTCCAGCTCCCGGCTCTTCCAGCGTCGCGCCGTCACGCACCACCGCGTATTCCACCATTAAACCCGCGGCCTGCATTTCCCCCACCATCCACGCCTCATACTCACGCCTGCTCTCGAACCGCCCGCTCTCGCGCAGCACCCGCGAAATCGAAAGAGCCCGCCTTCGATCGTCCTCGCCCAGGAATCGGTTGCGGCTGCTCATCGCCAGGCCGTCCGCCTCGCGCACCGTCGCGCCGGGCACGATCTCGATCGCGAGCTTCTCCTGCGCCGTCATCGCGCGAATGACCTGCAGCTGCTGCCAGTCCTTTTCGCCGAACACCGCGACGCTCGGCCTCACCAGCTCAAACAGGCGCAGCACCACCTGGCACACGCCCGCGAAATGCCCCGGACGCTGCGCGTCCTCCAGCCCCGGACTTTTCGCAACCCGCGGCAGGTCAGGCACGCGGATCACTCGGCCCGGCGGGTACACCTCGCTCGCCTCAGGAGCAAAGACCACGTCCGCGCCCGCCGCCCTGCACACCTCGGCGTCGGCCCCGAGCGTGCGCGGATACCGCCTGTAGTCCGCCGCCTCGTTGAATTGCGTCGGGTTGACGAAGATGCTTACCGCGACCTCGCCACCGCGTGCTCGCGCGATCCCGGCCGCCTGGCGGATCAGAGACGCGTGCCCGGCGTGCAAGGCCCCCATCGTCGGCACAAACACCCGCCGCTCTTTCTCGCCCAGTTCCTGATGTGTGGTCGCGACGCGCATCGCCGAAAGGGTGGTACGCCACGCCGCGCCTGTCAAGTCCGCCGTCAATCGGCAGCGATTCGGCGACTTTCAATATTCAACCTTGCCACTTCGTCACCTCTGAACGCTCGGCTTTCCCCGAGAGCCTCGCGTCAGGTGCTTCCTGGTTCTCTCTTCCCAAGTGCCTGGTGCCAAGTGCCTCTTCCCTGCTCCTACTTCCCCTTGGAAGTCACCCAATCCCGAATCGGCCCCTGCCCCGGCACCGGCAGCAGCTCAAGCTCAATGCGATACAACCCTTCCTGCTCGTACTCGCACACCGACACCCGACCCATCAGCGCCACGGGCTCCGAATCGATCAAATGGACCGCGGCCACGATCACACGCCCCACATACGTCATCCGCCGAGACTGCAGCACCAGGTGCGAGCGACCAAGGCCCCGCGCCTTGGCCGTCCACGTCGTCCCGGGCCTCCAACGCTCATCGAGTTCCGCGGCGTCAAGTTCGGCGTTGAACGGGTGGAGTTTCGTCCGCCCCGCGCTCACGGGCGCCGCGGGCATGCCCGGCATGTCAACAGGCATCGACGTCGCGCCCTTCGGTGGCGCGGGCGCCGCCGCGGTCGTGCTTGTCTCGATGCCCCAATCCGATGACTCGCCCATGCCGCCTCCTGTCCTCCCCGACCAAATCGGACGCCCCCCGCCGCCACTCCTTCCGAAGGACACCGGGGCCGATACTCCGCCGCCCGCCGCGCCGCGCGTCACGCCCACGCCGCTCGTCCCACCCCGAGCCACGTCCCATCATGCGCTCACCCATCCGCAACCGTCCGAAAACCCCCGCGTACACTCGCTCGTGCCTCTGCCTTGGCTGATCATCACGACCCACACCACGCGGCATCTCCGCCGCACTCTGCTCGGCGTCGCCAGTGAGTCGCCGCGTCCACGGCGCGTGCTCGTGTCGTGCGATGTGCAGGACGAGTCGATCCGCGCGTTGGTCGCCGCGTGCTCCGCGGAGTTGTCGCTCGACATCACGCTCGTCGATCGCCCGCACCAGAACCAGTGCCGACTCTCCCAGGTCCGGAACAACGGCCTGCGGGCCGCCATCCAGCTCGGCGCGTCCGATCAGGACCTCTTCGCCTTCATCGATGGCGATTGTTCGCCCGCGCCCGACCACGCCGCCAGGCTCGCCGCACTACCAGAGTCGATCTCGCTCGTCTGCGCCCATCGAGTCGAGCTCACCCCCGAGCAAACCGAGTCCTTTGACGAGGCCGCGGTGCGAGACCGCCGCCCACCGGCCGCGATCCGGCCCGGGCAACTCGCGGCACTCGAGAAGCGTCAGGCCCGCTCGCGCCGCCAAGCCTTCCTTCGGCGTCTCGGATTCTCCAAGGGACACAAGCCAAAGATCCTCGGTGCGAACTTCGCCGTGCGTCTCGCGCTCGCCCGAGCCGTCAACGGCTTCGACGAGGCCTTCATCGAATGGGGCGCGGAGGATGACGACTTCTCGCGCCGCGCCTACAGCGCCGGGGCCCGACCTCACGTCGGCGTTCGCGACATCATCGTCTATCACCAGCACCACCCCACCCGCGCCCCGGGCAAGTGGGCCGACGCACCGGGCGTCGCTCGCTTCAACCAGCCCGGCCCGACTCGTTGCACGCTCGGCCTGTTTTCGCCCATGGAACAGCCGACTCCAGTCGTGCGCGTCTACGCCGCGGGCGCCTGCACGAGCGAATCTCAGCTGGCGATCCCCGCCGTCTCTTCGACGCGTTCTACCGTGTGACGCATGGTGAGTTTCCCCGCACAACGCGACCTTGTCCCCACGATCCGCCGCTGGGCCGAGCGACTTCGTTTCGCCGCTCGCGTCACGGCCCAGGAACTTGATTCGCTCCCCACCGACGACGCCCGTGACCGCTTCATCGCCACTTTTCGCGACGAGTACTCCCACCGCCGCCCCATCGATGAGCCGCTGCTGCGCTGCGTCCTCTCCCGTCCCGTGCGGGCGCCGTCCGCCGACATGCCCATCGACGAACGCCTGTGGTGGTGCCTCGCCTCGCGCGATTCGTTCCCGCCGCGATCGCTCCGCGCCGCCGCCGGCGCACTCACCCCCGGCTTCGGACGCGAGCCCATCGAGTCGTGGACCGAACGCGAGCTGCGCGTCATGCACGCCGCCATCAACCGCGCCATCATCGCCCGCGACCCGGCACTCTTCGACCGCGTCCTTGACGCCGCGGATTGGCTCATCGACAACGTTCAGGCCGACAACGCGACCAACCGACCCTGGGGCGTTCACGCGGTCATCATCCGCGGCGTGCTCGGGCACACGCACGCCGAACACGACGCCTCCGGCATGATCCACGCCGCCAAGGCCGCCACCGGCGAAGCCGACCGCCTCTCCCAGATCATCCTGCTCGACGCCGCCCGCGCCCTCGATCGCTGGATCGCGTGATTGGCGCGAAACGCATTCGACGCGTGCCACCATCCACGACTTCGTGGTCGGTGCGACTTCGCATCGCCGGTCACCAGACCGACCTCCTGGGATCGGGCTTTAATCTCTCGCCGTCTCGCGGCTTCGTTCCTTCCCCACCCTTCAATTCGCCTGCAGCGCCGGCGTCTTCGCATCATTCTTTTCAAACTTCCGCTGGATCGCCGCCTGCACCAGCCCCAGGAACAACGGCTGCGGATGCAGCGGCCGGCTCGTCAGCTCCGGGTGATACTGCGCCCCGATGAAGAACGGATGTGTCATCTTCGGCGACGTCCCGTCCGCAAGCTTCGCGCCCGGCTGGCGAAGTTCCAGCACCTGCATGATCTGACGCTTCGGGTGCTTGCCGCTGAACACGAGCCCCGCCGCCTCCAGCCGCTCGATGAACGCCGGCTCAACCTCATAGCGATGACGGAAGCGCTCGCGGATCGTCGTCGCGCCGCCCCACAACTTCGACGCGAGCGAGTTGGGCGTGAGCAACACATCCTGTCCGCCAAGACGCATCGTCCCGCCCAACCCCTCGATCTTCTTCTGCTCCGGGAGCTCGCTGATCACCGGCTCTTTGCATTCGGCCGCAAACTCCGTGCTTGACGCGTCGCGCAGTCCCAGCACGTTCCTCGCAAACTCGATCACCGCAACCTGGAATCCAAGACAGATTCCCAGGTAGGGCAATCCAGTCTCGCGGCAGTACCGCACGCACGCGATCTTGCCCTCCACGCCGCGCGCCCCGAACCCGCCCGGCACGATCACGCCGTCCAGCCCCGCGAGCTGCCCCGCGACGTTTGCCTGCGTGATCTCCGTGGTCTCGATCCATTTCAACTCTACCCGCGCGCCCGCATGGGCCGAACAATGCTCGATCGCTTTGTCGATGGACGCGTAGGCATCGCGCAGGTGCGCATACTTGCCCGTCACGCCGATTGTCACCGTCCGCGGCTTGGGCGCCGTCAGCTTCTTGACGAACGCCGTCCAACGCTCCCTCGCCCGGTCCTCGTGCGATACGTCCACCCGGTCGTGCAGGTTCAGGATCGACATGATCTCCCGATCAAGACCCTCCTGCCGCATCTCCTCCGGGATCGTGTAGATGCTCTCCCTGTCGTGCATCGAAAAAATACGACGGAGCGGCACGTTGCTGAACATCGCGATCTTCTGCATCACCTTCGACTGGCACGGATGGCTCGCGCGGCACGCGATGATGTGCGGCTGGACCCCCGCCTCCATCAGCCGCTTGATGCCCAGCTGCGCCGCCTTGCTCTTCTGCTCGCCCAAGGCCGGCGGCTCGATCACATACGTCAGCGCCACGAAGCACACCGAGCCCGGGCCTTCCTCAAAGGCCAGTTCGCGCATCGCCTCAATATAGAATCCGTTCTCATAGTCGCCGACCGTGCCGCCCACCTCGACGAACACGACATCCGCGCGGCGCTGGCCGTCGCCTCGGACCGCCAGCTCACGCAGCTTCTTCTTCACCTCGCCCGTCACATGCGGGATCCACTGCACGTCGCGCCCCAGATAGGCCCCCTGGCGCTCGCGCTCCAGGATGGCGCTGAAAATCTGCCCCGACGTGGCGAAGTTCCGACGCGACAGGTTCTGGTCGAGCAATCGCTCGTAGGTGCCCAGGTCCATGTCGCACTCGGTCCCGTCCTCGAGCACGAAGACCTCGCCGTGCCGGTACGGGTTGAGCGTGCCCGAATCGATGTTGAGGTAGCCCTCGAGCTTGATGGGGGCGACGACCAGCCCCTTCTCTTTCAGCATTTTGGCAAGGCTGGAGGCAAAGATTCCCTTGCCCAGACCCGACATCACGGTGCCCAGCACGATCACGTACTTGTGGTGCCCGCGCTGATACCCCTCGGGGATCGGGGAGTAATACTCCGAGTCCCCTCCGGTTTCCGCAGCCGCGACGAACGCGTTGGGGCGTCCGGTGATTCCCCCCTCGGAGTTCCCCGCGGGGGTGGGTCGGCTCAATCCAAATTGTTCGGGCTCGTTGGGTGTCGGCTGGCTGGGCGACGGGGGCATACCAGATCGTATCACTATCACCGCGTTTGTGCGCAATCTCGCGGTGATGCGCGCAAAACTCGGAACGAATCATCGACTCATTCGATACTCTCTCCCGAGCACCGAGCAGGTCCGAGCGTCCGGGCCCGTTCGACGCCATGTCCACCCCTGGGGTCGGACCGGAGTATGTGCATGACCTTGCGATCCACCGCGGTTCTGGTGCTCTCGTGTCTGCTCTGCCTCGCACCCCTCGCTTCCGCGCAGGACACCGATCCCAACAACGACCCTCGCATCGATCCCACCACCGGGCGCGACACCGCCAAGTGGCCCCTCTCGCCCACCTTCGACCACCTCCACATGAAGCTCGACATGACCTTCCCGGACATGTCCGAGGCCACCTTCGTCGCGACCCAGACCCTCACCCTTGCCGCCCGCGGCACGCCCCGATCCACCATCTCCCTCCGCGCCGGCCCGGGCATCGAGGTCCAATCCGTCACCATCGCCGGCCAGCCCGTCGACTTCACCAAGTCCCGCGAGCTCCTCGAAATCCGCCTCCCCGCCCCCGCCGCCGTCGCACGGACCTTCGACGTGGTCATCACCTATGCCTGCGACTTCTCCGCCAACCGCGGCATCGGCCTGACCCACTCCAAGCCCCGCGACGATGGCTCGCCCACCGACCAGGCCGTCCAGGTCCATGCCCAGGGCGAGGCCGAGGTCAACCACCTCTGGTTCCCCTGCCACGATTTCCCCAACGAGAAGCTCACCACCGAACTCATCGTCAATGTGCCCGAGGGCTTCGAGGTCCTCTCCAACGGCAGGCTGGTCTCCAAACAATCTACGCCCGACGCCCGCTCCATCGTTCACTGGAGCCAAGACCTTCCCCACGCCAACTACCTCGTCACCCTCGTCATCGGCAAATTCTCGATCGTCAACATCGGCGGCGACGACACCGCCCGCCCCGGCCTGCCCATGGCCGTCTGGACCCCCATCGGCACCGAAGACAACGTCAAGACCGTCTTCTCGTCCACGCCCGCCATGGTCGCCTTCCTCGAAAAGAAACTCGACGAGCCCTACCCCTGGGCCAAGTACGACCAGTCCATCGTCCGCGATTTCAACTGGGGCGGCATGGAAAACACCAGCGCCACCACCCTCTACCGTCAGGCCGCCAACGCCACCGAGCGGGGCGATGAGGACGGCCTGATCGTCCATGAACTCGGGCACCAGTGGTTCGGCGACCTGATGACGTGCAAAGGCTGGAAACACCTCTGGCTCAACGAAGGCTGGGCCAGTTATTGCGAAGCCATGTGGGACGAGCAATACGCCAACGCCGAGGCCGCCGGGCTCGATCCGCTCAAGACCAGCGACGTCGCGCCCGCCAGCGAGGCCGGGCGGAAGGCATACCAGCGCACGGTACTCGGCTTTGTCCGGCGTCAGCGCGGCGGGAACAACGCCTACGCCCCGGTCTATCCCTCGATCGTCAGCAACCGCTACCGGAACCCCGACGAGAACTTTTCCAAGTCCGACGACGTCTACTCCAAGGGCGCCATCGTCCTCCACATGCTGCGCAGCGGGCTGGGCGACGACGTCTTCTGGAAGGGCGTCCGCCTCTACATTGACCAGCACAAGTTCACCCACGTCGAGACCGACCAGTTCCGCCGCGCCTTCGAGGAAGTCTCGGGTCGATCGCTCGAACGATTCTTCGATCAGTGGCTGATTCGCCCGGGCCTCCCGCGTCTGGATGTTGACCTCACCTTCGACGACGCGACCTCCGTGCTGACCGTCGCCGCCAAGCAGACCCAGCGCATCGACAGGCTCAATCCCGCGTATCAATTCAGCCTGCCGCTCCTCTGCAAGTTCGAGGACGGCCGCCACCAATACGTCTACCTCGACGTCAAGGGGCGCGACGCCGCCGCCAACTTCACGCTCCCCGCCAAGCCCACGCAGGTCTCGGTCGATCCGACCCTCACCATCTTCTGCGCCAACCGGATCACCAAACCGCTGGCGATGTGGATGAACGAGCTTCGCGACGGGCCCTCTCTGTTCGCGCAGGTCGCCGCGGCCGAGGCGCTTGCGGCGTATCAGGGCGACGAGGTTCGTTCGCTTCTGGCTCACGCCGCCTCGGACGAAACGCTGGACCCCGTGGTGCGCGAGGCCTCGCTCGCGTCGCTGACAGGCCTTGAAGCCCGCCGAATCGCGGCATCCCTCGGCCCGGTTCCCGTGCAACTCGGCGCCCGCGCCATGGTCGTCGGAAGATAGCCCGCGATCATCGTCCCAACTCGTTTTCAGTCGATCCAGCCAACGAGCGTCCAGTCGCGAGAACCCGCATGTTGAAGACCCAGCCCGCCCGGCGTTCCTTTTTCTCACTGTCTCTGATCGCCGCCACCACGCTCCTGGCCTCCGCGGCGGGCGCACGCCCGATCGAGGAATGCGAGCATTGCCGCCGCTGGTGGTCGTCCGTCGTCGCCCAACCAGCGTTCGACGAATCGTCGGGCGTGTGGACCAAGGCCTATCCGCCCCATCGGGCGGCGGACATGACCCACATGAAGCTGGGCATCACCATCGCCGACATGAACACCCGTGAGTTCAAGGCTGAACAGTCCTTCAAGCTGTCGCCGCTGGGCTGGGACCTCGAGACACTGGACCTGGACGCCAAGGCACTGACGATCGAGGGCGTCTCGTGCGAGGGGAGGTCCGCGAGCTTCACGCACGACGGGAGAAAACTGAGCATCACGTTCGATCCGCCCGTGCCGCTCGGGCAGGAGGCGACGCTGGTGATCCACTACACCGCCAGCAATCCGCCGCAGGGTCTGGTGTGGAACATCGAGTCCAGGGACTATCCCGGGCGGGCGGCCCAGCTGCACACGCAGGGTCAGCCCGAGACCAACAGCTACTGGTTCCCGTGCCACGATTTCCCCAACGACCGCATGACGACCGAGCTGGAAGTGACCGTGCCCGCCGGATTCGTGGTGAGCAGCAACGGCAAGCTCCTGGGCGTGAAGCGTGAAGCGCTCCCGGGCCCGGGTACGACGCGCCTGGCGCCCTACGAGACCTTCCACTGGATGCAGGACAAGCCGCACGTCAGCTATCTCGTGACGCTGGTCGTCGGCAAGTTCGACATGGTCGATCTCGGCACGCCCGCGCTCCCGATCCCGGTCTATGTGCCGCCGGGGCGTGCCGGAGACGTGGCGCGGACCTACGGCAAGACACCGGAGATGATCGACATCTTCGGAAAATTGCTCGACGAGCCCTATCCCTGGGATCGCTACGCGCAGGTGCTGGTGTGGGGCTTCAACAACGGCGGCATGGAAAACACCAGCGCCACCACGCTCTACGACACCGCGATCTTTTCGGAAGAATCCGCCAGAGACCGCGACCTCAACGGTTTGATTTCGCATGAGCTGGCCCACCAGTGGTTCGGCGACCTCATCACCTGCAACTCGTGGGAGCACATCTGGCTCAACGAGGGCTGGGCGACGTACATGACCCCGCTCTGGCAGGAACGCACCGCCGCCCCGCTCGGCGGACGCGACGTGTACGACACCACGATCCGCGCGTACTTCGACGGCGTGATCGGCGGCGACACCGGCAGCGCGCCCGACACCCCGGGCATGGTCAGCAAGGTCTACTCGCACCCGTGGGAGACGTTCCGGCGCGGCGCAAACCCTTACGGAAAGGGCGCCAGCGTCCTCCACATGCTCCGGCGAAGGCTGGGCGACGACGCGTTCTTCGCCGGCGTGCGCCTGTACATCGATCGGTTCAAATTCAAGACGGTCGAGACGTCGGACTTCCGACGCTGCCTCGAGGAAGTCTCGGGCGAGAGCCTCGAGCGGTTCTTCGGGCAGTGGTGCGAGCGCCCCGGCGTTCCGAACGTGGTCGTCACGCAGGACTTCGACCCGCGTTCACTCGTCCTCACCCTGAACGCGGAGCAGAAGCAGGTCATCAACGGCGACAACCCCGCGTTCGCGCTCTCGATCCCGGTCTGGATTTCGACCACCAGCGAGCCCAACGGACGCTGGATCACGATCGAGATGGACGGCAAGACGGCCAGCGCCACGACCACGCTTGATTCCGAGCCCACCATCATCGCGGTCGACCCCGAGCTGACCTGCCTCATGAATTTCGACATGGAGCAGTCGCCCGACCGCTGGATGGAGCAGGTGCGCCGGGGGCCGACGCACGCGGCCAAGATCCAGGCGATCCGCGCTCTGGGCAAGCCCGATCGACCCGGCGCGTCCGACGCGATGATGAAACTCGCGATGGACAACAACGCGCCCGAGAGCCTTCGCAACGAGGCGGCCAATGCGCTGGCGAGCAAGGGCGACCTCAACCGCGTGGAGACGCTGGCCCTGGCGAGGCTGAACAAGCCGGGGCTGCGCGAGACGGTGTATCGCGGGCTGGCGCGGGTCGTCGGCATGACGCCCGAGGAGGGCGCGGGCCGCACGCGGGGGCGCGTGACGAACTTGCTGCGCGAGGCGGCGGCGGGCGACAAGAGCACGCGGGTGCGTGCCGCGGCGCTGCGGAGCCTGGGCGATCTCAAGGCCGCAGCGGGTTTGGATGTCATGCTCGCGTCGACGCGGGTTGAGTCGCAAGACGACGAACTTCGCCAGGCAGCGCTGGACGCGTTGGCCGCGGCGGAATTGTCGGAGGGCCTGGGCGCGGCGATGGCGCTGGCCAAGCCGGGCGTGCTGACGCGGACACGGGCGAACGCCGTGAGCGTGATCGGGCGGCTCGCCAAGCACAATCCCGGGGAGGCAGAGAAGACGCTGATCGGATACCTCGGCGATTACGAGCTTCGCGTGGTACGGGCGGCGGGCGACGCGCTGGCGGAAATGGGGAGCACCAAGGCGGTCGAGACAATCGACGCGATGGTGCTCTCGCCGCGGAGCGATGAGACCAGGTGGATGGCCGAGGCGTGGCTCAAGACGATCCGCGACAAGCACTCGGGCGGGATACCCGCGGCGGCCGGGCAGTGAGGGCGAATTGATAGGGAATCATTGGCGTCGATCCAGATGTCCGAGTCTGCCTAGCATTTCCTGAACATCCCAGGAGGTCTGCTCATGACTCTTGCCGCGAACGCCGCCGTTGCCAGCGCACTCACCGCGACCAACGCCGTCACCCATTCCGCCAGCGGTCGAATCTTCAATTTCTCCGCCGGGCCCGGCTGCCTCCCCGAGGAAGTGGTCCGCCAGATCCAGGATGACGTGCTCAACATCGGGGGCTCGGGCATCGGCATTCTCGAGCACAGCCACCGCGGCAAGGTGTTCGACAAGGTTCTCGCCGACGCCTTCGAGAACTTCCGCAAGATCAGCAACCTGCCCAACAACTACAAGATGCTGTTCCTGACCGGCGGCGCGACCACGCAGAACTTCATGGTCCCCGCCAACCTCAAGCCCCAGGATCAGACCGCCGACTACATCACCACCGGCTATTGGGCCGAGAAGAGCATCGAGCAGGCCAAGGTCTACGGCACGGTCCACGAGGCGGCCACCAGCAAGGACAAGAACCACAGCTACATCCCCGCCGACTCGGACTGCAAGTTTTCCGCCAAGCCCGCCTACGTCCACTACTGCTCCAACAACACGATCTACGGCACGGAGTGGCACCGCATCCCGAAGACCCCCGACGGCGTGCCGCTGGTGTGCGATATGTCCAGCGACATCTACTCGCGCCCTATGGACTTTACGAAGTTCGGCTTGGTCTACGCGGGCGCGCAGAAAAACCTCGGCGCCGCGGGCACGACCGTCGTCGTGATCCGCGATGATCTCCTCGAACGTACGCCGCGCGAGCTCCCGCTCATGCTCAAGTACACCACCCACGCCAAGGACGAGAGCCGCTACAACACCCCGCCGGTCTTTGCGATCTACATCTGCGGCCTGGTCTTCAAATGGATCCTGAAGGAGGGCGGGCTGGAGGTCATGGGCAAGCGCAACAGCGAGAAGGCCAAGCTGATCTATGACGTGCTCGACGCGTCGAAGTTCTACAAGGCCCACGCCCGCGCCGACAGCCGCAGCCTCATGAACATCACTTTCAAGTGCCCGACCGAACAGCTCGACGACATGTTCATCAAAGAGGCGGGCAAGCTCGGGATCGACGGGCTCAAGGGCCATCGCGCCACGGGCGGCATGCGCGCCAGCACCTATAACGCCATGCCCCGCGAGGGCTGCGTCGTCCTGGCTCAATTCATGCGTGATTTCGAGAAGAGGAACGGCTGAGCTAGTTTCACATGCGCTGGGTGCCGTGGCCAATCTGTTGGCCACGCTCTTGGCAGGTCAGGTTTCACATGTAATTCCATGGAGCGTGCTGCGTCTTTGCGGTCGGTGCCGACGCGCTCGGTAGTCGTTCACTGTGCCGCTTGGCAACCCCGCCCTGTCGGCGCGGAGAGCCGCACTTCCGCCGCCTCGATCACCTCGCTCGTCGTGATCCGCGCCATCAGTTCGCGTCCGCTCGCCTCGTTCTTGTGGTCCATCGAGTCGGCGTCGCGAACATGCTGGATCACATCCGCCTCGCGCCGATACGGCCCGACCGTCGCGAGCTTCGTCGGCCCGAACAGCGCAACCAGCGGCCCGCCAAACCCAACCGCCATGTGCAGCGGCGCGGAGTCGTTCGCCACCACCAGGGGGCTTCGCTCGATCAACGCCATCAGTCCGCCAACACCCGTCTTGCCCACCAGATCGAGCACGCGCATGTCCTCGGCCGCCATCCCGATCAATTCACGGCACTGCTCGCGCTCGCTCGGCGCCCCGACGATCGCCACGCGATGACCGCGTGAGACCAGATGCCGAGCGAGGGCCGCGAATCGATCGCTCGGCCACTGCTTTCCCGCCCAGCGGCTCGTCGGCGCGATCACGATCGGCCATTGGCCCTCGCCGATCAGACGTGCGATCTCCTCCCGCTCCGTCGCGCCCGAGTACAGGCGCATGTCGGCGACCGGGGGGACGCCCGCAAGCTCGATGAGCTTCAGCATCCGATCGACCGTGTGCGTGCCGCGATCGACCTCGTGACGCTCGGTCATGAATGCCCAGCCAAGCTCGCGCGCGTTGGCAAAGCCGACTCGGCGCGGAGCGCCGGTTGCCCTGGCAAAGAAGCCCGAACGAAACAGCCCCTGTGCGTCGATCACAAGGTCGTACTTTGTTTGTCTCAGGCCTGCCAGAAACTCCCGCGTGGGCCGGGTGTTCAATCGCTTGAGGCCCACCCCGAGTGTCTTGCGGGGGAAGGGCACAACACTCGTCAAGGCCGGGTGATGCGCGATCGACGCCGCAAAGGTATCGTTCACCAGCCAATCGATCCGAGCTTCTTTGAACGCCCGGCGAAGGCTCGCCAGCACGGGCACGGAACGGCACACATCCCCAAGGGCGCTTGGGCGAATCAAAAGCACGCGGCTGGGGGTGCAACTATCCACCGGGGCTCCGATGGTACGGCTTCCTGCCGCCGCCCGCCGGACCCTGAAATCCGTTGGGGGCCTTCCCCAAGTGTTCCTGAAGAGATCATCGCGGCTCGACACGTCTCGGGCCGCCACATTGAACGTCAGGGTCGGACCGCCGACCGGGAGCAAGTCATGCACAGCGTCACGCGCCCTCGTCCGCTTCTTCGCGCCGGCCTGCTCGGCCTTTCCATGGTCGCCACCTCCGGCAGCGCCATCGCCCGCCCCGAAAGTGAGCCGCCCAAGGTCCAGACGCTCTTTGTCATGAAGCACGCGGCCATGGACCGCTGGCTCGTCGATGCCAAGGACCAGCGTTTCGCCGACGCGCTCAAGATGCTCCCGGCACGCCTCAATGAACTCCCGAAGGAGTCCAACGGCCAGTTCAACGAGCAGGCCGCGGGCGCGATCAACACCATCATCTCCACCCTGGCCCGTCCGGGCCACATGGCGATCACGCTGAACGCCGGCAACGTCGCCGACGGTCTGTACAACTACGGCATCGTCTTCAGCGCCGACTTCGAGGATCAGAAGTCCGCCGAGGCCGCCCACGCGCAGATCAAGACGATGCTCGCGGGCGCGAACCTTCCCCCCGCGCCGGTCGGCAACAAGCGCATCGCCACCATGGACGACACGCAGATTCCAAACTTCGCCCGCGTGAGCTACGGCCCGCGCCAGGGCGCGACCGGCTGGAAGTACGAGATCATCGTCGGCACGCTCGACAATCCAGACTCCGCCTTCGCCAACGTGCCGAAGCCGACCATCGCGGACCCGTACCTCTCCGGCGAAATCGATTTCAGCGCCCTGACGCCGCTGGCGAGCTTCGCCCAGATGGCCGCGGGCCCACAGAACCCGCAACTCAACCAGATGATGGGCGAGCTCTCGGCGTCGGGCCTCATCGGGCAGAACGCGATCAAGGTGCGCTATGAAGCCGGTTACACCAAGGAGGATTCGCTGACGCGCATCAGCGTGGTCGACGCCGCGCCTTACGCCGAGCGTCTCGGTTTCGGCAAGGAATCGCTCACCGACGCCGAACTGAAAATCTTCCCCGCCGACGCGACCTGGGCCTCCATGAGCCGCGGCGGGCTTTCGATGCTCCGGCGTGCGATCGATCAGCTCACCACACAGGCGCCCGAGGCGGCACAGGGCCTGGCGCAGTTCAAGCAGATGACGGGCGTTGATCTCAAGGTCGACGTGGTCGACGCATTGGGCGACACCTTTGGCTACTACGCCTCCGATTCGACCGGCGGCGGCTCCATCGCGTCGATGGTCGCGATGCTCAACTTCAAGGATCGTGCGAAGTTCGTCGCCGCCCACGCCAAGCTGGTGGAGTTTGCCAACGCCGCGTTTGCTCAGAACAACGACGTCGGCAAGTACGCCCGCGTCCGCTCGTGGAAGGAGCAGGGCGTCGAGCTCATGAGCCTTCGCTTCAGCGGCCTGCCGATCCCGCTCGAACTTACGTACGCGGCGACCGAGAGCTGGTTCGTCGTCGGTGTCACGCCCCAGTCGACCCTCGCCGCGGCAATCCAGGCCTCGGGCAAGGGCGACGCGGGTCTGGCCGCCTCGCCCGCGATCGCGGCGCTCCGCAAGAAGCACAACGGCGTGACCTCGCTCACCTTCATCGACACCAACCGCATGCTCCATGCGGGCTATCCCCTCGTCAGCATGTTGGGCTCGGCGGTCTCCAATGCGATGAGCGCGCCGCCCGTCCATGGCGAAGGCCGCAGCGTCGGCATGCTCGTGCCCACATACCGCGACCTGGCGGCGGGCGCGTTGTCGTCGATCCAGGTCGGCTATTGGGACGGGCAGAACTACATCGTGGACACCCACGCCGATCGGTCCATGCTCGTGAACGCGGGCGGGGCGCTGGGCGCGGTGATGCAGCTCTCGCCAATCATCGCCGCGGGTGCGATCGGCGCCGCGAGCCAGCACCGCGAGGGTGGCATGAACCCCGTCTCCATGTCCGACTTCCAGATCTTCATCCCCGGCGGGCACCAGAGCAACCGCAACGATGTCTCGTTGCCGGTCTGGCAGGTCGCCACCACGCTTGATCGCGGGCGCTACTTGCTCACCTCGCCGATCCTCGCCGGGGCGTTGCTCGCCGAGCCGGCGATGAAGTGACCCATCCGCTTCATGTACCTGCCTTCGGGTCCGTGCGCCTTGGGTGCCACGGCGGTTTCCGCTGTTGAATGTCGGCGTCGCCTCACGCACGGACCCGCCTTTGGGTCCGTGTCTACTCGAGGCGGTACGTTCGCCGACGGCAAGCCGAGAGGTCTAACGGATCGAGCCGGGGTTCACGCGGTTGTCCAGCCGCCCGGTTTCCTTGAACACCCGCACGAGGCGCACGGTTTCATCCGCCACGGCCTGCTGGGCCTGGTCGGTGGAAGCGCCGCTGTGGTGGGTCATGTAAACGCCAGACAGCCTGGCCGTTTCGCTCGACCAGTCCGCCTGAGCCTGGCCCGGCTGGTTTTCGCACACGTCGAGGCCCGCGCGGATGCCCTTGGCCTGAACCGCGGCCCGCAGCGCGGCCTCATCGACGACCGAACCGCGGGACGTGTTGATGAAGTACGCGCCGGGCTTCATGCGCTCAAAGAACGCCGCGCCGATCAGCTTGTTGGTGTCGGGCGCGCTGGGGAGGTGCAGGCTGATGGCGTCGCAGCGCCCGGCGATGTCGAGGAGCGCGGGAGTGTCGGTGCCCCCCCACTCCGCGCCGAGGTCGCGCGCGTGATCGGGCGTGATGCTGCGGCTCCAGGCGATCACGCGCATGTCAAACGCGACGGCTCGCTTGATGACGGCACGTCCGATGGCCCCCGCGCCGATCACGCCAAGCGTTGTGCCTTTCAGGCCGCGAGCGCCGCCCGGTCCGGTCTTGGAGAACTCTTTCTTGTTCCATTTGCCGGCGCGAGCTTCGAGCGTCTGATCGACGATGCGACGATCGAGCGAGAGCAGGAGGCCCATGGTCATCTCGGCGACCGCGACGGCGTTCATGCCCGGGCAGTTGGCAACGCCGATGCCTCGGGTCGTGGCCGCGCCCGCGTCGATGTTGTCCACGCCCGCGCCGGCGCGGATGATGGCCTTGAGGCCGACGCCCTTGTCGATGGCGGCGGCTGGGACCTTGGTCGATCGAACGATCAAGACCTGCGGCGATTCGCGGGCGATCACGTCGCCGATCGCGCCGGCGGCGTCGGGCTCATAGACGACGGTGCAGCCCAGGGCCTTGAGCCCATCGATCCCGGATTTCTCGAACTTGTCGGCGATGAGGACTTTCACGAGGAAGCTCCGTTGAAAGAACGCGAGACAGCGAGGCAGCGACACAGCGAGACAGGGGAAAACCGGAAGTGAAAAAACGACGGGCCGAGAGAATCGACGCGATCGCAGGATGTTGAGGGTCCGCGCGGCAGGTTCGGAGACTCCGGCCCGCGCCACCTTGGTTCGCCGCGTGACATGATCCGTCGGCCTCCGCGCTTCAGCCCATACCGCAGGATCCGCGACGCTTGCCGCAGCCGCACGTGCCCGAATGGACATGCCCGCCCGGCCCGACGGCGAGGCCCTCCGGGCCACCCTGGCCGCCGGAGGCAAAGACGCTGAGCCGCCGCTTGAAAACGCGCCCCTTGCCATCGGGATCGGGGACCGGCTTGTCCGCATCCGCGACGCTCCGAAGGAGTTCGATCACCACGGGCTCCTTGCCGGGTTCCTCACAGACGTATTCGTAGATCGGCATGGCACGATTCTACCGCGCGGGAGCGGGCGTCGGCCGATACCTTCCCTGCATGTGCGGGATCGCGGGAATCCTGAGACTGACCGGCGCGGTGCCACCAACACACCCCGAGGTGATTGATCGGCTCGACGCGGCGATCGCCCATCGCGGGCCGGACGCGCGTTCGCGGGAGGTGATTCAGGCGGGCAACATTGAACTGACTCTGCTTCATCGGCGATTGACGATTCTGGACGCCGCGGGAGGTGGGCAACCCATGCACTGGCCCGCGGGTGGCGGTGCGAAGCTGTCGGTCGTGTTCAACGGGTGCATCTACAACCACCGCGAACTCCGTCGGCGGTTTAGGGGCGAGTATCGCTCCGATCACAGCGACACCGAATCGATCCTGTACGCGTGGGCGGCGCTGGGGTCGGGCTGCCTGCGCGAACTCGACGGCATGTTCGCGATCGCGATGTTTGATCACTCGACGCGCGAGATATGGCTGGCTCGTGACCTTGCGGGCGAGAAGCCGCTGTACTACATGGTGGCCGTCGACGGATCGATGCTGGCGTTTGCGAGCACGTCCGGCGCCCTGTGGGACATGGCCCGCCAGGACGCCGACCTTTGGAAGCCGGGGATCGATCCGGCGGTCCTCGCGAAGTGGATGTGGAAGGGATACGACGAGCAGCCGCCCATGAGGCCGATCCAGAGCGTGCCGCCGGGGTGCGTGGCTCGCGTGCGGACCGACGGCGGCGGGATTCGCGTTGAGATTTCACGCTGGGCGCCGGACCTGCCCGAGCGAGACACGCCACCCGATCTTGACGCGATCGATGAAGCGCTGCAACAGAGTGTCTCGCTCCGCCTCGACGCCGACGTGCCCACGGGGTGCTTCCTCTCGGGCGGGATCGACTCGGCCCTGGTCGCGGGCCACGCCGCGGAGCAACTGCGAAATCAAGGCCGACCCCTCCGAACGTTCACGATGCGCATGGCCGATCCGGCGTATGACGAATCCGAGGCGGCGGCGGTGACTGCCCGAGCCCTTGGGACTGATCACACCACGCTGGATTATCCCGCGTCATCGCCTATCGATGACCTGACGACGCTGATCGACAAGCTCGCCCTGCCCTTTGGCGATAGCTCGCTCCTTCCCACGTACTGGCTCGCCAATGAGGCCCGGCGGCACGTCACCGTCGCGCTCGCGGGCGATGCGGGCGACGAACTCTTCGCCGGCTATCGGCGTCATCTGGCCAGTTGGCTGCTGGCACCCGCGATGGACACGCTGGCGGCCTTGCCGTGGAGCAAGCCCCACGGCGCCTGCGCCGCCCACCCGAAGTCGGCCGAGAGCATGTTGAGTCGCTTGCTCGATGCATCGCGCCATCGTGGCTATGACGACGTGCTGGCGATTTTCCCGTCGCCTTCGCTCGCGGAGTTCAGCGCCGAGGCCGAAGCGATGCTCCCGTCGGCCCGTGCGGTGCCCGACGCGCCCCGACTGGATTTTCAGGAGTACCTCCCGGCGGACCTCTTGCGGAAGACCGATACCGCCACGATGGCGGTCGCGCTGGAGCTGCGCGCCCCGCTGCTCTCGCCCTCGATCATCCGGGCCGGGCTCTCGTCGCCCATGCGGTCGCTCCTGGCATGGGGCAGGACCAAGGCGCCGCTGCGGGCGCTGGCGGCCCGGCGATTGCCCGATTCGATCACAGGCCGCCCGAAATCCGGGTTCGCCCTGCCGCTCCACTCGTGGTGGAGGCAGGACTACGCCGGGCTTCGCACATGCCTGTCGGACGTGCTGTCATCGGCATCGCCCTGGGGAGCGGTGGACCTCGGGGTCGAGTTCTCGGCCAAGGCCGCCCGTCGCCTGCTTGACGACCACGTCTCTGGGCAAGGGGAGCACAGCCAGCGGCTCTACCTGATCTTGGTGTTGGCGCTCTGGTGTCGCCGGTTGGGATCGGTACGATGAACCCGACGCCGCTTGTACACAACCGGGCCCCAGACGGCCGATGGATATTCCGTGAGCCAAGACCTCAATCGACGTGACATTTTGCGCACCGGACTTCTGCTCGGCACGGCCGCCTGGCTGTCGGGCTGTCAATCCAGCGGCGGCGTGACGGAACTTCCCCCGAAGCAGTGGGATTGGTCGGATCCGCTGGATGACCCGAGCAAAGCCCCTCCGCTCGCACAGAACTCGTACAAGCCCGGAACGGTACCGACGCCGAATGCCCCGATCGGCCCGGTGCCGGGGGTGATATCGCGCTCGCAATGGACCAATGCCAAGCCGATCATGAGCCGTGAGGCTTACGCCATGGCGGGTGTGGCCCGGATCACGGTGCATCACGATGCACTTCCGTCGACGGGGATCCGTTCGATGAGCGATTCAGCGCGGCGGCTTGAGTCCGTGCGTCAATCGCATGTCCGCAACGGCTGGGTCGACATCGGCTATCACTACTCCATCGATCCCATGGGGCGGGTGTGGGAAGCCAGGCCGAATAACCTGCAGGGCGCGCACGTCAAGAACCAGAACGAACACAACCTGGGCATCATGCTCATGGGCAACTTCAACGAGCACGCACCGACTTCGGATGCGTTGAACACCCTCGACGCATTTCTGGCTGAAATGATGCGCCGGTATCGCGTGCCCGTCGGGCGCGTCTTCACGCACCAGGAGATCGGCCCCAGCGCCTGCCCCGGCGTTCGCCTCCAGCGCTACATGGTCGCGACCAGGGCGCCCTCGGGGCGGCTGGCCCGCGCGTAACGACGGAATCCTCAGCAAACCCCTACACTCGACGCGTGAACGACGTCCGCGTCATCGACGTTGCGCCCCGCGACGGCCTGCAGAACGAGCCGGGCGTCATCGCGCTGGATGACAAGCTCAAACTCGTTCGGCTTCTCACAAATTCAGGCGTCGACGAGGTCGAGGTGACGTCCTTTGTCTCGCCGAAGTGGGTGCCCCAGTTGGCGGACGCCAGAGCGTTGTGCGACTCGCTCGCCAAGGCCCCTTCCAAGCCCGCGGGCGTGATGTACTCGGCGCTGGTGCCAAACGACAAGGGGATGGACCAGGCGCTTGAGGTGAACCAACGGGCGGGGCGGCGGATTCTCGATAAGGTCTCGGTGTTCACCGCCGCGAGCGAGACGTTCTCTCGAAAGAACACCAACGCCAGCATCGAAGAGACGATCGAGCGATTCAGGCCGGTCGTCGCGCGAGCGAAGGCGAACTCGCTGCTGGTTCGCGGGTATGTCTCGTGCGCCATCGCGTGCCCGTTCGAGGGGGCGATCAGCCCGCAGTCGGTCGCACATGTCTCGCGGCGGCTGGCGGACCTCGGAGTTGACGAGATATCCCTGGGCGACACGATCGGCGCGGGCGCGCCGGAAAACATCGTCGCGATGCTGGACGCCGTGCGTTCGGCCCTCTCCGGGGAATGGACGAGCGACGAGTTCAAGCTCAATCTGCACCTGCACGACACCTTCGGGCGCGCCGCGGCGTGCGTGATCGCGGCGTTGAACGCCGGCATCCGCTCGTTCGACGCCTCGGTCGCGGGCCTGGGCGGGTGCCCCTACGCCAGCACGCCCGGCAAGCGTGCCCCCGGCAACATCGACACCTCGCTGCTGATCCGCACCATCCGCGATCGCGGCTTTTCGACCGGCGCGAGCCCGGATACGCTCGCGGAGGCCGCGAGCTTCGCGCGATCGATCGTCTCGGCGGCGCGAGTGTCCTCGGGGTAACGGAGATTTCGGGCGATGATCCGCGTGGAGGATGTTGGCGCCGTGCGAACAATCCGGCTGGACCGGAGCGACAAACGCAACGCGCTCACGCCGCGGATGCTCGACGAACTGGCCGCCGCGCTGAAGAAGGCCAAGCACTCGCGCGTGATCGTGCTGGAGCCCGTGGGCCCCGTGTTCTGCGCCGGGTTTGATCTCTCCGAATGTCGCGACGACGCCGGGGCGCTCCCGAACCTGCTGACGGGGCTTGCGTGGGTGACGGCCACCATGCGCGCGAGCCCCGCGATCGTCATCGCCGCCGCGCCGGGCGCCGCGATCGCCGGCGGCTGCGCGATCCTCTGCGGGTGCGACATTGTGATCTCCACGCCCGAGTCTAAGTTCGGCTATCCGGTCGTCAAGCTCGGCATCTCCCCCGCGGTGTCCGCTCCCTTGCTGCGCCTCGCGGTCGGTGACGGCCCGGCCCGTGCCCGTTTGCTCTCCACCGACTTCATCGATGGGAGAGCGGCCCACCACCTCGGACTCGTGCATGAGTTGGTCAACTCGCCCGAGGCGTGCGTCGCTCGGGCGCACGAACTGGCCGCCAAGATGATCGAGAAGCCGCCCACCGGGCTCTCGGCGACCAAATCCTGGCTGGGCGAGGTGGACGGCTCGCTCGCGGGCAACAAAATTAGGGACGCACTGGAAACGTCGCTATCGCTGGTGGGGAGTGATGAGCAGAACGAGCGGCTGGCGGAGTTGTGGGGACAGAAGGGCACGGAGCGAGACAGCGAAGCAGCGAAGCAGCGAGACAGGGGGAGACGGAGCTGACGCCACGCATCGTTCGGATTACCTCCCGAACCCAAGGACAACTTCGACCCGCGGCAACTCGCCCAAACGGATTCAACCATGACCACACCACTCGCCACACTCGAAATCCACGGCCCCGTCGCGACGCTCTCGCTCAACCGCCCGGACGCGCGGAATGCACTCTCGATCCCTCTGTTGGCCGACCTTCGTGCCCGCGTCGATGAACTTTCCGGTCGAGCCGATGTCACGGTGGTTGTGATGACGGGCGCGGGCAAGGCGTTCTGCGCGGGGATGGACCTGAAGGCCGTGCTTGATAATCACGAACTGGCGCTGCAACTTCTCTCGTCGCTCGCGGACCTTACCATCGCGATCCGCACGCTCCCACAGGTCACGGTCGCAAAGGTCAACGGCGCCGCGATCGGCGGCGGGTGCGGGCTGGCAACGGTCGCCGACCTGTGCGTCACCCACGCCGATTCCAAGATGGGATTCCCGGAGGTCGATCTTGGCGTGTGCCCCGCGGTGGTCGCGCCGTGGCTGGTGCGGAAGATCGGCGCGGGGCGGGCTAGGGCCGTGCTGCTCAAGGGCGGCCTGATGTCCGGCACGGAAGCCCACGACGACGGCATCGCCGATCACGTCGTCTCGACGCTCGCGGAGTTGGAGCCGTTTACAATCTCGCTGTCGCAGCGGCTCTCGGCCGGCGGGCCCCAGGCGCTCCGCGCCACCAAGGGCCTGCTCAACACCATCGACGGCTCCTTGGATCGCGAGATCGTCCGACGCGGCGCGCAACTTTCGGCGAGCGTCCTCTCGACGCACGATGCGCAGGAGCGACTGCGGGCGAAGCTGAGCTGACGTTCTTGCTTTGCGTTATTGCCCGAGCGAATCGCCTTCGGAAGTGCTTTCCGAGTCAGTCGGCTTCGGCGTTTGGCTTGTCGATGCGCCGGACGAATCGGTCATGAACTCCTTGGGATCAAGGCCCAGGGAGCGAAGAATCGCCTCTTGACCATGCGCCGCGCCAAGCACACCAAGCAGGATGCCGCCAAAGAACCCGGCCAGGATCAATCGCTGGAGGCTCGAACGCTCGTTCACCTTGAACGCGTAGTACAACGATACGAACGGAACGATCAGCATGGCGATCAGCCCGATGCACGGGTTGACCGCGATCGTGACAACGACGCTTGCGGGCATCGCGACGATGTTGAAAATGCCCCAGCCGTTCTGCCTATCCTGGAACGGGATGATGATCAACATCAGCCACACCAAGAAGCTGTTCAGGCCCAGCACAAGGTTGAACGCCAGCACGGCACCCGGCCAGACAAACGACGCAACGCACGCGATAACGATGAGCCCGACCATGATGCCGGCGATCGCATCCCAGCTGATAGGCAGCTTGAAATCACCCTTGGAACTGCCTCCACCAGAGGATCCTTTCTCCACCGTTACGCGCGTGCGCACGGCCTTGCCCGTGCCGGTGTCAAACCCGCATCGCGTACAGATCTTCGCCCCGCCGGGCATCATCGTGCCGCAACCGGGGCACGTCTGAGCGCCGCCGATCGGCTGCATCTTGGAATTCCAGAAGTCGTCGGAGACGCCCTCATTCGCGGGTGCGGGTTGCGCGGGCGCCTTCGTAGGCGTGGACTGAGCATCACTAGCCTTGGACGCGGGCGCCGCGGCTTTCTTCGCGCAGTCCTCGCAGATGTACTTCCCCGCCGGGTCCTTCCGCCGGGGCTTGTTCGAGACGTCCTGCTTGCACACCACGCAGATCTTGTCGCTCAAGGCCGGTTCTCCCACGCAAACCCCCGAAGCAAACGGACTCAACCGCTCGCCAAAATCATCCTATCGCCTTTGACCGAAGGCGTGCAACAGGAGCTTCATGCCAAGCTCAGCCGTCTAGCGCCGGACCTCCGGGTTCAACTTGGAGGAGTACAGGCAGGAATCGAGCTTCGCCGATGGACTCGGGCGGGACGCGTTTCCCGGTGATCGCGCACGAGTTTCGGCTCGCACGCCGAGATGCTTAGGAACCATTCGAAACTTGGGGCGAGGTTGCCTCGCCCGCAATCAAGCGAGAATTCAGGCCGACAATCTCCTCGCGCGGGGCTAACCTCTCAGGAGATGACTACGCCCATCATCTTCCCGATCACTCGCGTTGATTCCGGCCCGCACGCCGGCATCGTCACGGTCGCGCTCGAACAGCCCGGAAAACCCGTCGTGGTGCTCGACCTGGAGCTCATCCAGCGCCTGGAGGCTACGCTGTGCGCCGTCCCGGCAGGAACCTCCGGGCTGGTGCTCGCGTCCGCGAGCGAGCGGGTCTTTGTCGCCGGCGCCGATCTCAACGCGATCATGGCCGCCAGCGACGCGGAACTCGCCAAGTACCTGGCGTTTGCCTCGCGTGTCTTCCAGATGCTCGCGGATTTCCCGTTTCCGACGGTCGCGGCGATCAATGGCGCGGCGCTGGGCGGCGGGCTCGAACTCGCCATGCACTGCGATGGATTGGTCGCGTGCCCCACGGCAAAGCCCTATCCCGTCGGCTTGCCTGAAGCGGGCCTGGCGATCTGCCCGGGCTGGGGCGGCACGAACCTGCTCCCCGCGCGCATCGACCCCGCCCGCGCCATCCGCATGACCGCGGAGGGCAAGCCCATGACCTTTGACGAGGCGGTCGCCGCCGGCCTGTTCGACGCCGTCGCGCCGGATGCCGCGTCGCTGCGGAACGTCGCCTGCGACCTGATCGTGAAGCTGCGCGGCACGGGCGCGAAGTCGCCCATGCAGCGTCGTGATGGCTCGCCGTGGCGCTGGATCGGTCGCACCGAAGTGGCCGCGGGCGTGATGAAGTCGCTCGATTCGGTGCGTCACGAGCTCCCGCAGACCGAAGCCGCCGCGGCGGTCGCGGGCGCGGTCGAGGCGGGGCTCACCCGCGGCTGGAAGACGGCCTTGGAAGTCGAACAGCGTGAGCTCGTGCGCCTGCGTCACACGGCGCCGGCGAAAGCAGCCCTTGAAGCCTTCTTCGCGCGCAGCGCGAAGAAGTAGTCCCATCCTGACCCGCCCGTGCCTGCACGGGCTTGCCGGAGTTTTCCGATGTCGACCCCCGATCTGAAGAACCTCAAAGGCCTGAAGGAAGCCGACCGGAAGCTGATCGAAGAGGCCGAGTCATGGCTCGGGCCGGACCCTTCCGAGATGGGCGCGGTGAAGAACCTCTTTTGGGGCAACATGCGCGAGGAGCTGTACTTTCCGTACCCCGCGCAGGACGCCCGCGAGCAGGCCGAGTGCGATCAGCTCATCGCCCGTCTTGATGAATACCTCCGCAACGAGCACCCCGCGGTCGCGATCGACCAGGACCAGGAGATCCCGCGCTGGGTGATCGACAAGCTCTTCTCGATGGGCGTGCTCGGCATGACCATCCCGAAGGAGTACGGCGGGCTAGGCATGGGCATCACGGCGTACAACCGCGTCCTCGAGCGTCTCGGCTCGTACTGCGGGTCCACGGCCGTGCTCGTGTCGGCCCACCAGTCCATCGGCTGCAAGGCCGTCATGCTGTTCGGCAATGAGGAACAGAAGAAGCAGTGGCTCCCACACCTGGCCAAGGACTGGCTGAGCGCGTTCTGCCTTTCCGAGCCCAACGTCGGCTGCGACGCCGGCGGGCAGGAAACCACGTGCGAGAAGACGCCCGACGGCGAGTACTACATCCTCAACGGCGAGAAGAAATGGGCCACCTCCGGCGCCATCTCCGGCCTGTTCACCGTCATGGCCAAGCAGAAGATCACCGATCCCAAGACGGGCAAGACCAGCGAACGCGTCACCGCCCTGGTCTGCACGCCCGACATGGAAGGCATCGACATCTTCCAGAAGAACCGGAGCAAGTGCGGCATCCGCGGCACGTGGCAGGCCCGCATCCGCTTCACCAACTGCCGCGTCCCCAAGTCCCACCTGCTCGGGCAGGAGGGCAAGGGCCTGAACATCGCGCTGTCGTGTCTCAACTATGGGCGATGCACGCTCAGCGCCGGCATGTTGGGCGGCGCTCGCCGCGCCCGCGACCAGGCGACCAAGTGGGCGACGACCCGCTTCCAGTTCTCGCGCCCGCTGGCCGATTTCGAGCTGGTCCGCAAGCGCATCGCGCACATGGCCGCCCTCGACTACGCCATGGATGCCGTGCTCTACATGACCACGGGCATGCTCGACCGCCACGACAAGGACATCCAGGTCGAGACCGCGGCGTGCAAGGTCTTCGTCTCCGAGATGGGCTGGCGCGTCGTCAACGACGCGATCCAGATCATGGGCGGCGAGAGCTATATGACCGAGAACGAGGTCGAGCGCATCTTCCGCGATTCGCGCATCAACCTCATCGTCGAGGGCGCCAACGAGGTCATGCAGGCCTACGTGCTTTTCGCCTACGGCGGCAAGCAGCTCGCCGAGTACATGATCGGTATCCGCGACGCCATGGGCGTGCAGCCCGACAACTCCGCGATCGCCAACCTCATGGGCTCGATCAAGGGCGTCTTCAACTTCAAGCTCCTCGGGCGCGCCATCCCGCTGGCGCTCGAGGTCTTCCTGGGCATCCGTGGCAAGCTCCCGCAGATCAACAAGCTCTCTCCCGAGCTTCGTCCGATCGGCGAACGCCTTTGCCGCCTGATCCGCGAGCACAGCTATCAGTTCAAGCAGATCAGCAAGAAGCTCGACGTCAAGATCATGGATCGCCAGTGCATGCAGGCCCGCATCGCGGACATCGCGATGTGGCTCCACGCCTGGGCGTGTACGCTCAGCAAGCTCGACATGGACATGCGTGCCCACGCGGGCAACGACAAGGACACCGAGTGGCTGCGCGACAAGGCCGCCGCGATCCACTTCTTCGATCTCGCGGAGCTGTCGATCCACGAGTGCTTCCGCGCGATCTACGAGAACGCGGACGAGTCGATGTCGGCCGCCGCCGACGCCGCCCTCAAGCACAGCGACACCCTCCCCAACAAGCTCTTCGCGATCCCCGAGCGTTCGCAGAACGCCAAGGGCACCGGGCGCGTCCCGGGCCAGGCGGGCATCAAGCAGTTCCCGGGCGACAAGCACGCAACCGAGTCGGCCGCGTCGCGGTAAATTGATCTTCCGAAGTCCGATCCACGGAGGGGACGCCGGTCCCCTCCTTTTTTTTCCCCAATTCGCCGGTTTTCGAGGCCCTCGTGGAGAATCCGATGAACGCTCGCGCTCTGCTCGCCGTCACGCTGCTGACGGCTTCCTCGTTCGCTTCCATCGCACGGGGATGGCCGGTCGCGATGGTCGCAACCACCCCCGCCGTGGCCGAATCGCACCTCGCCCTCGTCGACGCCGACGGCCTCTGGAAAGGCTCGATCGAACTCCCCGGTGCCAGCCTCAACGTTGAGGTCACGCTCAAGGACACCGCGACGACGCCGAGCGGCACGATCACCATCCCCCAGCAGGGCGCCAAGGACCTGCCGCTCTCGGACGTTTCCATGAAGGGGAGCGACGTTTCTTTCAAGATCGCCGGCGTGCCGGGCGAACCCACGTTCAAGGGCACGATCGCCGGCGACGGCTCGAAGATCACGGGCACCTTCACACAGGCGGGCGGGTCATTCCCGTTCACGATCTCGCGTGAGGCCGCGATCACCAAGGCCGCCCAGGATTCGCTCGCAGATTTCCAGTCGTGGCTCGACACGACCCGCGAGGCGTGGAAGGTTCCGGGGTGCTCGATCGCGATCGTGAAAGACGGCAAGGTGCTCGCAACATATTGCTCGGGCCTGCGGGACGTCGAGAAAAAGCAGCCCGTCACGCCGCAAACGCTCTTTGCGATCGGCTCCTCGACCAAGGCGTTCACGACATTCGTGCTGGCGCAGCTGGTCGACGAGCACAAGCTGGAATGGGACAAGCCCGTCATCAACTTCGCCGCGACGTTCCGTCTGCATGACAAGGGCGTGACGCAGCTCATCACGCCCCTCGACCTGGTGACGCACCGTTCGGGCCTGCCTCGCCACGACCTGTCGTGGTACAACTCGTCGGCGTCGCGCGACGAGCTGGTCAAGCGACTGGCGTACCTGAAGCCCAGCAAGGATTTTCGCACCGACTGGCAGTACAACAACTTCATGTTCCTGACCGCCGGTTGGATGGCCGAGAAGCTCACGGGCAAGTCGTGGGAGGACAATGTCCGCGAGCGCATCTTCACGCCGCTGAGCATGAACAACTCGAACTTCTCCGTGAAAGAGATGCAGAACGCGAGCGATTTCTCGCTCCCGTACGCCGAGCGAGACGACAAGGTCGTCGCGATCCCCTTCCGCGATATCAGCACCATGGGCCCCGCGGGCTCCATCAACTCCAGCGCCGAAGAGATGGCCAGGTGGGTCATCTACCACCTCTCCGACGGCACATACGAGGGCAAGAAGCTGCTCCAGAAGGCCACGCTCGACGACCTCCACACCTCGCGCATCTCGCTCCCCGGCGGCGGCGAGTCCGGCAACAAGGATGTCCACGGGCAGGCCTACGCGCTCGGCTGGTTCACCGATGTCTTCCGCGGGCACCGGCGCGTTCACCACGGCGGCAACATCGACGGCTTCTCGGCTCTGGTCTCATTTCTCCCCGAGGAAAACATCGGCGTGGTGGCCCTCACCAACCTGAACGGCAATCCCCTCGGGGGGCTGGCGGTCGCCAACATCTATGAGCGACTGCTCGGGCTGGAACAGCGCGACCGGAGTTCCGAGTCGCTGCGCGAGATCGCGGCCGTCAAGGCCCAGGTGGAGCAATCCAAGGCCGCCAAGAACCTCACCAAGCGCGACAACGCCCCCATGCTCCACCCGCCCGCCGAGTACGCCGGCGAATACTTCGACGAGGGCTACGGCACGATCACAATCACCGAGTCCGCCGGAGCACTCAAGCTCCTGTACAACAGCATCCCCGGTCCTCTCGAGCACGTTCACTTCGACACCTTCGCCATCGGCAAGGACGAAAATGACCCCGTCTTCGAGGGCACCAAGCTCTCGTTCGTCACGGGCGTCGACGGCTGGGTTGAATCGATCCGCATCAATGTCGATCCGACCACCGACGAGGTCTATTTCAAGAAGCTCCCCGACAAGAAGCTGAGCGAGTCGGCGTACCTCGCGCCGTTCGCGGGCGAGTACGTGCTCGGGCCGCAGACTGTCAAGGTGGAGCTGCGCGGCAGCACGCTCGTCGCGTCGATCCCGGGGCAGCCGGAGTTTGAGCTGATCGCCAAGCACCCGGGCGCGTTCTCGCTCAAGGGTCTCTCCGGATACGACGTAGTCTTCAAGGCCGACGAGGCGGGCAAGGTCACGCAGGCCCTCTTCGTCCAGCCCAACGGCACGTTCCCGGCGACCAAGAAGTAACGCCCGCGCGAAATGATTGTCGGAGCCCGGCGACCCCTTGCGGTCTCGGTGTTTTTCTACTACACTTGTCGTTGGTCGCGCGATTGGAGCCGCAATATGCCTGGTCCATCGTCACTGGTCGCCCGCGCGGGGCTCTGCGTTCTCTCATTCCTCCTGGCGCCATCGTGCCCGGCGCAGCAGGCCGCGCCAGCGACGGCCCAGCCTTCCCCGGCCGCTCCCGACCGGACCCAGGTCGACTGGCTCCGCGCCCACGCGGCGCCGATCTCGATCTCGCCCGGCGAGCCCGACGACTTGAAGGACCTCGCGTCCCTCAAAGCCGCGGTCGGCGATTCGACCATGGTGCTTATGGGCGAACTGACGCACGGCGACGCCGAGGCCTTTGCGCTCAAGGTCCGCCTCGTAAAGTTCTTGCACCAAGAGATGGGCTTCGAGGTGCTGGTGTGGGAATCGGGTCTCTTCGATTGCGAGGAGATGAACGACGCGCTCGCCGGCGATAAACCGATCGCCAACGTGGCCCGCATGGGCGTGTTCAGCCACTGGTCGCAGGGCGTCGAGTCGTTCCCTGTCTTTGAGTACGCGCGATCAACCCAGAACACCGCCCGCCGATTGCGCATGTCGGGCTTTGACATTCAGAACTCCGGTACGGCCGGGTGGTCGATGTATCCGACCTTCGCCGAGTGGCTCTCCGACCCGCTCGTCATCAGCAGCGAGATCAAGACATACCTCGAATCGCTCTTCGCCGACGCCCGCAAGATGTCCCAGGCCGCCGACCCACAGGCGGAACAGCGTCGCATCGACCAGGCTTTGCGCACGCTCGCGCCGTCGCTCGCGGAGGCCCATCGCTCGCGCCGTGCCGAGGTTGTCGCGGCCATCGGCGAGCGTGAGTACGGCTATCGCCAGCGCTGCCTCGACAACGCCGTCGCCTTCGGCGAGATGATGGCCGCCAACGAGAAGTTTCAGCAGTCCCAGTCGGGAGAGGATTTCCGCTGGGCCTACAACGTGCGCGAGGCCGCCAACGCCGAGGTGCTCCTATGGCTCGCTCGCGAGCGATACCCCGATCGCAAGCTCATCGTCTGGTGCCACAACGCGCACCTCTTTGTCGGCGTGACCGGGCTGGTCAACATCGGCGGCGCGGACCTTCCCGCCAACGCGCAGACCGACAGCCGTGGGCGGCCTCTCAACGTCATGGACTCCACCGGGCGTGCCCTCAAGCAAGCCCTCGGCGACAAGGCCTACGTGCTCGGTGTCATGGCGCACTCGGGCACCTGGTCGTGGCTGGGCAATCCGCCGATCGACTACGCCGCCGCCGAACCGGGCTCGATGGAGGAACTGCTCCACGCCGCCGGCTCGCCCTCGTGCTTCCTCGACCTTCGCCCGGTGCGAGACGAGGCGTCGCACTGGCTGAACCAGCCCCGCCCCGGGCGGATCAACCAGCAGCAGCCGGTGTCGTCCCAGACGTCATGGCCCAAGGCGTACGACGGCATTCTCTTCATCGACCGCATGACGCCGCGTCGCCAAAGGCCGTAGCGGCAATCGCCCCGACGGGGCCGGAATCCCGCCCGGATCGGTCGATCACCCCGCCCGTCCTGACCCGCGCCGCGCGCCTGCCTAGCCTTCCATCAGCGACGATTTCCAAACCCCACCCGCCGTCGCGGGCAGGAGTTCGACATGCCCATCAAGACCGTGTACACCGCTCAGATCGACCACCTGCAGATCCTCGACGAGAACGGCGTGCTGGACGAGAAACTCGCCAAGGACACGCTCACCGACGAGCAGGTGCGATACCTCTACGAGTTCATGATCACCTGCCGTGCCCTGGACGAGGTCGCGTTCAAGCTCCAACGCTCGGGACGCATGGGCACCTACCCGCAGAACAAGGGACAGGAGGCCAACGCGATCGGCTCGGGCTTCGCCGCCAAGAAGGGCGTCGACTTCCTCGTCCCCTGCTACCGCGAGAACGCCGCCCTCTTCCTTCACGGGCTGCCCATGCACTACATCCTCCTGCACTGGATGGGCGACGAGCGCGGCAACCAGATCCCCGAGGGCGTAAACATGACGCCGCTCTCGATCCCGATCGGCACGCAGATGCTCCACGCCACCGGCATCGCCTGGGCGTTCAAGCTCCGCAAAGAGGCCCGCGTCGCGATCACCTACTTCGGCGATGGCGCGACCAGCGAGGGTGATTTCCACGAGGCCATGAACTTCGCATCGACCCTCCAGGTGCCCTGCGTCTTCTACTGCCAGAACAATCAGTGGGCGATCTCGGTTCCGCGCGAAAATCAGATGAACTCCGAGACCGTCGCCCAGAAGGCGATCGCGTACGGCATGCCGACCATCCAGGTCGACGGCAACGACCTCTTCGCCGTCTACAAGGCCACGCGTGACGCGATCGAGCGTGCCCGCGCCGGCGGCGGTCCGTCGTTCATCGAGGCCGTCACCTATCGCCTCGCCGACCACACCACCGCCGACGACGCGCGCCGCTACCGCGACCCCAACGAGGTCGAGGCGTGGATGGCCAAGGACCCCATCATCCGTCTGCGCAAGTACCTTGAGGGCAAGGGCCTCTGGAACGCCGAACTGCAAGCGGCCCACGAGGAGAAGTCCCGCGCGATCGTCGCCGAGGTCATCAAGACCGCCGAGGGCATCGCCAAACCCTCGACCGACGACATCTTTGATTACACCTACGCGACCCTGACGCCCAACCTCGAGGCGCAGAAGAAAACGATGCGGACCGCGAGCCTGGCGCAGGAGCCGAGCCAGATCGGTCTTGGTTCAGCCAACATGAGCACGTGAGCACAAGCGTGTACGGCCTTGCACTCCCGGGTTCGCGCCCGAGGCGATGATGTGAACCATGACCCGCCGCCCCGATTTTCCCGACGGCTTTGAGTGGAGCAACGCGAAGGCGATCGCCAACTATGGCAAGCACGGAGTCTCGTTCGAGGAGGCCGCCACCGCGTTTCAGGACCCCAACCAACTGGTCGCATTCGACCGAGCTGACGACGCGGGTGAGGATCGATTCGTGCTGATCGGGCTCACTAGAATCTCCAACCTTCTCGCGGTGGTTCACGTCGAACGCCGCGAGAGGATCAGAATCATCAGTGCCCGCCGGGCAACCCGCGGGGAGAGTGTTGACTATGCCACGAAACTCAAAGACGAACGGTAAACGGGCGAGCGCTCGGACCTCGACTCGCGCCGCTCGCGCCGACATCAAGCCCGAGTACGACTTTTCCAAGGCGACCCGCGGCAAGTACGCCAAGCGGCTCCGCGACACCGTCATGGTCGTCCTCGATCCCGACGTGGCCCGCGTCTTCCGCTCCAGCCAGGAAGTCAACAACGCGCTCCGCGCCGAGGCCAGCCGGCGCGGGAGAAAGCCATCGTCCCGCCGCCGAACCACCCCATGACCCGCCTTATGTGCCATGTGCCCCTGTGAAAATGTGCCATGTGGCTTTGCCCCGGAGCCTTCCATGCCCCGTACCCCGATGATGATCGAAAAAGGCCTCACCCTCGTCGACGCCATCAACGAGGCCCTCTACCAGGAACTCGAACGTGACCCGCGCGTCGTCCTCTTGGGCGAGGACGTCGGCCTCAACGGCGGCGTCTTCCGCGTCACCGACGGCCTGCAGAAGGTCTTCGGCCCCGACCGTGTCGCCGACACGCCCCTCGCCGAGTCCGGCATCATGGGCACCGCGATCGGCCTGGCCATGGCCGGCATGCGCCCCATCCCCGAGATCCAGTTCGAGGGCTTCCTCGGGCCCGCCTACGACCAGCTCTGCAACCACGCCGCCCGCTATCGCACCCGCACCCGCGGCGCGATCACCATCCCGCTCACCGTCCGCGTCCCCTGGGGCGGCGGCATCCACGCGCCGGAGCTTCACTCCGACTCGCCCGAAGCGATCTACGCCCACACGCCCGGCCTGAAAGTCGTCTGCCCCAGCACGCCCAGCGACGCCAAGGGCCTGCTCCTCTCCGCGATCCGCGACCCCGACCCCGTCGTCTTCTTTGAGCCCAAACGCGTCTATCGCTCCTATCGCGAGCAGGTGCCCGAGGGCGACTACACCATCCCGATCGGCCAGGCCAAGGCCGTGCAGGAAGGCCGCGACATCACCGTCATCACCTGGGGCGCCAACGTCTTCCAGTGCCTTGAGGCCCTCGACAAGCTCCCCGACGATGTCTCCGTCGAGCTCATCGACCTCCGCACCATCTCGCCCATCGACACCGACACGATCGTCCAGTCCGTGCAGAAGACCGGCCGCTGCGTCGTCGTGCAGGAAGCGCCCAAGACCTGCGGCATGGCCAGCGAGCTCACGACGCTGATCCAGGAGCACTGCTTCCTGTATCTCAAGGCGCCCGTGCAGCGCGTCGCGGGCTTCGACACGATCATGCCCTACTACAAGCTCGAATTGGACTACCTCCCCGACGCCAAGCGGATCGTGGAGACGATCGGCCTGACGATGGCGTATTGAAAAGGCACTGGGCATTAGGCACCTCGAAAAGACCACAACCCCCGAGTTGATGCGGGGGCTTTTTCTTGCTTGCCCGACTTCAATGGGACTGTTCACGAACTCCTGCAAAGGGATCGGGATCGCACGCTCCCCGCGTTCACTCTCCCCCGCCCCGGCGCTATTCTTCACTCCCGCGATCCGCGGGCGTCGCTCGCTCCCATTCACTCCGTTGAGGCCTCGCCATGGCTCACCACAAATCCGCCGATCCCAACATCTTCATCCTCCCCGACCTGGGCGAGGGCGTCCACGAAGCCGAGCTCATCAAGTGGCGCGTCGCCGTCGGCCAGAAGGTCAACGAGCACGACATCCTCGCCGAGATGGAGACCGACAAGGCACTCGTTGAAGTCCCCTCGCCGCGCACCGGCGTGATCAAGGAACTCCACGGCACGGAGGGCGAAATCCTCCACGTCGGCAATCCCCTCGTCAGCTACGAAGGCGCCGGAACCGCGGCCCCCGCCGCCCCAACCGTCGTCGCCGCGCCCAAGCCCGCCGCACCCGAACCCTCGTCCAACGGCTCGGCACACGCCGAACCCGTCGAGGACGCGGGCACCGTGGTCGGCCAGATGTCCGCCTCCGCCGCCGGCGTCTCCGCCGCGCCGGGCAAGGCCCTCGCCACCCCAGCCGTGCGCCGCCTCGCGCGCGATCTCGGCCTCGACATCGACACGCTGACCGGCACCGGCATCGGCGGGCGAGTCCTCGAAAAGGACGTTCGCAACGCCGCCTCCGGCGCCAAGGCCGCGCCCGCCGCACGCACACCGACCCCGGCTCCCGCAGCTCGCCCTGCGCCGACCTTCGTCGCATCGTCCGCGCCGCGCGCCGCCGCTCCCGCACCCAAGCCAGCGCCGTCCTTCCCCGCGGGCCAGGACACCGTCCGCGTTCCCTTCCGCGGCGTGCGTCGCACCATCGCCAATCGCCTCCGCGAATCCGTCAACCGCGCCGTCCATTTCAACGTTATGGACGAGGCCGATGTCTCCTCGCTCGACTCGCTCCGCAAGAAGCTCGGCGCCGCCAGCGGCGAAAAGCTCAGCTTCCTCCCCTTCGTCGCCTCGGCCGTCGCCCGCGTGCTCTCCCGCGCCGAGTTCCGTGCCATGAACGCGACCGTGGAGGAGTCCGACAACAAGGACGCCGACGCCTTCATCATCCAGCACCGCGCCGTCCACATCGGCATCGCGACCGACACCGACAGCGGCCTGATGGTGCCGGTCATCCGCGATTGCGACGCGCTCGGCGTGCTCGAGATCGGGCGGCAGATCACCGCCGTCGCCGCCGCAGCCCGCTCGCGCACCATCCCGCGCGAGCAGCTCATGGGCTCGACGTTCACGATCAGCAACGTGGGCAGCCACGCCGGGCGATTCGCCACGCCCATCATCAACTATCCCGAGGTCGCGATCCTCGCGGTCGGGCGGGCGCGCCACGCGCCGGTCGTCCGCCACGGCGGGCTCTTCGTCGGCAACCTCCTGCCGCTCAGCCTCGCCTGCGATCACCGCGTCGTCGACGGCGCGACCGCGGCCCTGGCCCTGGCGGAGATCGTCAAGCTCCTGCAGGAACACCCCGACACGCTGATGGGCCCCGCGAGAGGGTGAGCGATGCCCGCTCGAGAGAAGCGAACTCGACGAGCAAGAGCAAAGCGTGAGCCCGGTTTCTTGGGAGTATCGCTCCACATCTGGGGGCGCTTCGATTCCGATCTTCTCTCCCAGCAACTCGGGCTCGAACCGGTCATCAGTGATCGGCGAGACACGCTTGTGGGTCGTGCCCGCATCCGACATGACTATCTGCTCGTCGGTTTCAAGCCAACCGCAAGCGTCGATGCAACGCTCATGGAAATCGTGCGGCACGTCCGCCGCTTGCCCATCGCGGCTCGCAAGAAGTTCACACGCTTCCCCGGACCCGCGGTCGAAATCTCGATCGAGCGTGCGGCAGGCGAGCAGACCTCAGAGTTCAATATCCGTCCCGCAACGCTCAAGTCGCTCGCCAGTCTCGGACTCGCGTTGGCGATTGGTGTGTACTGAGATTCGCACCCAGCTCGATCGAGACTGCTTCTTTGCCACTCACGTCCGTCGTCCCCCGGTCCCGCATACACGCTAAACAATCCTCCTGCCGCATCTTGAGGCCGAAGGCCTCCATCGCTCGTAGCCGGGGTGTGGAGGAGGCTTTGCGACGACACCCCCGGAAAGCGGCGCCTGCCCCATTCCGTTTCTTTTCCGGCCGCAGCCTGAAGGGCTGCTCGTGCCGGGCTTCGACGCGCGATACGATGACCCCTTCGGGGTCGAGCGACTGACGGACTCGCATTCCGGCGGTCGCGCTCGCGGACTCGCGTGACCACCGGCTACTGGCGTCCAGCCCTTCGGGCTGCCGTGTCCGCTACCGTACCATCATGGCGTCGACGCTGACCAAGCTCCTCGTGCACGTCGCGTTCTCAACGAAGCATCGCACCGCGATCATTCCCGACTCCATCGAGCCAGAGCTCTACGCCTACATCGGCGGCATCTGCCGTCGCATGGACTCGCCGCTGCTCGCCATGAATGGCACCGCGGATCACGTCCACCTGCTCGTCAGCCTCGCCAAGACCATCGCGCTCGCCGATCTCATGCTGAACATCAAGCGGGATTCGTCGAAGTGGCTGAAAGACAAGGATGCGGCGATGAGCGACTTCGCGTGGCAGCAAGGCTATTTCGCCTTCTCGATCGGAGAATCAAGCAGGGAGGCCTTGCTCACCTACATCGCCAACCAGAAACAGCACCACCAGTCCACCGACTTCAGGGATGAGATGCGTGCGTACTTCCGCAAATACGGCATCGAGTGGGACGAACTGCATGTGTGGGACTGACGCAAGACGATCCGCGCTTCTCCGCGCCCGCTTCCTCACTTCCCCCTCACCACGCCGCCCAGCCACAGCGCCATCGCCCCCTGGATCGCCAGGCACAGCACACCGAACAGCGCCGTCAGCAGGAACATCGGCGTGTTCGCCATCCTGCTCCGCGCCAGACGCTGCATCAGGGCCACGCACCCCATCGCCATGCCGCCGATCGCCGCGATCGGCCAGAGCAACAGGAACCACCCCGCCGCGCCCTTGTTCGTCCCCGCGATCCACGCGCCGATCGCGCACACCGCGCACGGCAGCGCCACGCCCCACGCCAAGGGCGTCCACGCCGCGGGCACACCCTTGATCGCCGGCTCCGCCGTCCCCCTCGTTTGTTCACCCCTGGGATCGCTCATTCCACCAGACTACTCTGGCGCGAAACGCCACGAGCACGCTCGGGGCGCGGTCACGGGACGCTGAGGACGGGTACAAACTCGGCCACTCAAAAAGCAAAGCCCGCCGTGATTCACGACGGCGGGCTCAACTTAGAGGAGAGATTCAAGTTCGTCATCCGCCGCGGCCCGGTCCTCTTCTTCACCAAGCCGCCGCGTCGATGTCTAATTCCGCTCGGCCAGCCTCTCGGCGACCTTTTCCGACACCTTCGACCACCGCCGGCGTGACTCAAACGCCGCGATGTCCGCGACGCTGGTCGCCTGCAGGAAGTCGTAGACCTTCTGGCGGGCCCCGCTCCAGAACTTGTGGGCCGGGCAGGCTCGGTCGTCCGAGCATTCGGCGTTGCCGAGCATGCACATGGGATGGACAACCGGATCATCCAAGGCCGCACAAAGATCAAACAAATTGATCTCGGTCGCGGGCCTTGCAAGAGTTACGCCGCCGCCCACGCCTCGCTGGGTCAAAACAATTCCGCGCTTCGAAAGGGCGTTGATGATCTTGGCCAGGTACGGCGCGGGAATATCGCCCGACTCTGCGATCTCTCGCACCAGCACGGGTTTACCGCCCGCCGCCGCGATGTACCCGAGTGCCGTGACCGCGTATCCGACACCTTGACTCAGCATAAAACAAACTCCCCGGGGAACAATTGAAAGCCTACCAATTGTTGATCGGCATGTCAAGAGATAGGCTCCACAGTTTCACCATCAGCACAGGGCCTAGTCCGAAAATCTGTGGAGCCAGACCCCCCTCCTGCCGATCAGACCCCGGCGACTTGACAGGTTGGGGTAAAAACGCAAAGATGTCCTTGCTGACCATTCGATCCACTATTCGACAGGCAGGGTGGTCAGCAGCACGAGGAGCGGTTTATGGCCTCAGACGGCAGCACAGCGTCACATTCCCCGCACCAGGAAACCGGACCAATCGAGCGGTTCGTCTATGACGACGCCGTGGTTCGGAAGTTCCTCTTTGCCTCGATCATCTTCGGAGTCGTGGCGTTTTTGGTGGGCGTCATCGCCGCGATTCAGCTGGCAATTCCCCCGGCATTGGCGTCCGTGAAGGCGCTGTCATGGCTGGAATTCCTGACGAACACTTCCTTTCTGAACTTTGGCCGAATCCGCCCGCTCCACACCAACGCCGCCATCTTCGCCTTCGCGGGCAACGCGCTCTTCGCCGCGATCTACTACTCGACGCAGCGCCTGTGCAAAGCCCGCATGTGGTCCGACAAGCTGAGCAACCTGCACTTCTGGGGCTGGCAGCTCATCGTGGTCTGCGCCGCGGTCTCGCTCCCGCTGGGTCTGACCCAGGGCAAGGAATACGCCGAGCTTGAGTGGCCCGTCGATCTCATGATCGCGGTCGTGTGGGTCGCCTTCTTCGGCGTGAACTTCTTCATGACCCTCGCCAAGCGCCGCGAGCGCCACATGTACGTCGCGCTGTGGTTCTACATCGCGACCATCGTCACCGTCGCGATGCTCCACGTCTTCAACAACCTCTCGCTCCCCCTGGCCCTGGTGCAGATGTTCAAGACCGGCCAGACGCCCGCCGCCGCCGATTGGCTCAAGAGCTGGTCGGTCTATTCCGGCGTGCAGGACGCGTTCATGCAGTGGTGGTACGGGCACAACGCCGTCGCGTTCTTCCTGACCACGCCGTTCCTGGGCCTGATGTACTACTTCCTCCCCAAGGCCGCTGAAAAGCCCGTCTATTCGTACCGCCTCTCGATCATCCACTTCTGGTCGCTGGTCTTCATCTACATCTGGGCCGGCCCGCACCACCTCCACTACACCGCCCTCCCCCAGTGGGCCAGCACGCTCGGCATGCTCTTCTCCGTCATGCTCTGGATGCCCTCGTGGGGCGGCATGATCAACGGCCTGCTCACCCTCCGCGGCGCCTGGAACAAGGTCGCCGCCGATCCCATCCTGAAGTTCTACGTCGTCGGCATCACGTTCTACGGCATGTCGACCTTCGAGGGACCGATGCTCTCGGTCAAGAGCGTCAACTCCCTCTCCCACTACACCGACTGGACCATCGCCCACGTCCACGCCGGCGCCCTGGGCTGGAACGGCCTGCTGTCCTTCGGCATGGCCTACTGGCTCGCGCCACGCCTCTTCCAGGCTCCCATCTGGAGCAAGAAGCTCGTCGCCGCCCACTTCTGGCTCGCGACGATCGGCATCGCCCTCTACGTCCTCGGCATCTACACCGGCGGGATCACGCAGGGCCTCATGTGGCGTGCCTTCGATGAAACCGGGCGTCTCCAGTACCCCGACTTTGTCGAGACCGTCATGACCCTCATGCCGTTCTACTGGATCCGCGTCATCGGCGGCACGCTCTTCCTGGTCGGCGGCATCCTCTGCCTTCTCAACCTGGTCATGACCTGGGCCGCCCGCCCCGCCAAGTACGAGGAAACGGTGCATGAAGCCCCGGCGCTCGGTCCGGTCTTCATCGACCCGCCCCCGCAACCCACGGAGATCACCGCGAGCACCGAATGGGCCAAGGACGTTGACCAGAAGTACATCAAGGGCTGGTTCCACCGCGTGTGGGAGCGCAAGCCCGCGAAGTTCACGATCTGGGTCTTGATCGCGATCTTCTCCGCCTCGCTCTTCGAGATCGTTCCGACGTTCCTCATCAAGAGCAACGTCCCCACCATCGCGAGCGTGCAGCCGTACACCCCGCTCGAGCTGGCCGGGCGCGATATCTACATCGCCGAGGGCTGCTACAACTGCCACTCGCAGATGATCCGCCCGATCTGGGCCGAGACCCGTCGCTACGGCGAGTACAGCAAGCCCGGCGAGTTCGTCTACGACCATCCGTTCCAGTGGGGCTCGCGTCGCATCGGACCGGACCTGGCCCGCGAAGGCGGCCGCCAGAGCCACGACTGGCAGATCCGCCACCTTGAGAACCCGCGTCAGCTGATCCCGGACTCGATCATGCCGGCGTATCCGCACCTGCTCAAGGACGCTCTGAACTTTGAGTCGATCCAGGGCCGCGTCGACGCCATGGCCATGCTGGGCGTGCCCTACGGCGACCTGGTGCAAAAAGGTAAGGCAATTGAGGCCGCAAAGGCGCAGGCCAAGGAACTCGCCGACACCTTGGTGGCTCAACAGGGATATGCGGACATGGGCGACAAGAAGGCGATCGCGTTGCTGGCATACCTGCAGCGACTGGGCACGGACATCAGCAAGCCGCCGCCGGCCGAGCCCGCCAAGCCGGCCACCGCGTCGGCGGAGGTCACCAAGTGAGCGAACTCATCAGCCACTTCAAGCTCACCACCTTTCCGATCGCGGCGCTCGTGATCTTCCTGATTGTCTTCGGCGCCGTCTGCTGGCGGGTGTTCAGGCCCGCCCAGAGCGCCGAAATGAACCGCAACGGTTCCATTCCTCTCAGCGACGACTGATCCGACTCATCCTCGAACAACAACACCCGCCCGCCAAGGGCGGCCGCAGGAGCCATCGATGGCTGTCAAGGACTTCCTCAGCGACCACGAGTACGACGGGATCCGCGAGTACGACAACCCGACTCCGGGCTGGTGGCACGCGATCTTCATCGCGACGATCGCGTTCTCGTTCTTCTATTTCGTCTACTGGGAGATGAACCCCCGCGCCTCCACGCCGCAATCTCGCTGGGCCGCCGCCCAGACCGCCGAGTACAAGCGCATCTTCAGCTCGGTGGGCGACCTTCAGAACGACGAGGCCACCATCCTCAAGATGATGGGCAACGAACAGATGCTCAACGTCGCGCAGGGCTTCTATCAGTCCACCTGCATCCAGTGCCACGGCAAAGACGGCGGCGGGATCAACGGCGTCAACCTCACCGACGACAACTACAAAAACGTCAAGAAACTGGACGACATCTTCAACGTCATCACCAACGGCGCCAACGCCGGCGTCATGCCCAGCTGGAAGAACCAGTTCAACCAGAACGAACGCGTGATTCTCGCGGCGTACGTCGCCACCCTGCGAGGCACCAAGCCCGCCGCACCCAAGGCCCCCGAGGGTGATCCGATCCCGCCCTGGCCCGCGCCCGCGAAGTAAGAGGGCCCGAAGGCGCGTGCGTACCCCCCGCGATTTGGAGCCCCTTTCCCCGGAGCACGAAATGCCCGCCGTCCCGAAGGACCAACCCCCCGCCAGCACCGCGCCGAACGGGGACCTGCTCATCCTCTCGACGCTGAATGACGACGGCTCGCGCCGCTGGCTCAAGCCGCGTCCCAGCCCCGGAAAGTTCTGGCACGCGCGCCGCGCCGTTGCATACCTCCTCATCGCCATCTTCACCGCGATCCCGTACCTCACCATCAACGGCAAGCCCGCCGTGCTTCTCGACATCATCGCCCGCCGCTTCACGATCCTCGGCTACACGTTCCTGCCCACCGACACACTCCTCCTGGCCTTCACGCTCCTCATCATCGGCCTGGGAATCTTCCTTTTCACCGCCATCTTCGGGCGCGTCTGGTGCGGCTGGGGCTGCCCACAGACCGTCTACATGGAATACCTCTTCCGTCCGATCGAACGCTTCTTCGAGGGAACGCCCGGACGCGCCAAAAAGGGCTGGCTCCAGCACTCGCCCGCCCGCAAGTTTCTCAAGCTCGGCGTGTACTTCATCGTTTCCTGCTACCTCGCCCACACCTTCCTGGCCTACTTCGTGGGCGTAGACCAGCTCAGGATCTGGGTCACGCGGTCACCCGTCAACCACCCCACCGCGTTCGCCGTGATGGCCATCGTGACCGCCCTCATGATGTTCGACTTCACGTTCTTCCGCGAGCAGACCTGCCTGGTCGTCTGCCCCTACGGGCGATTCCAGTCCGCCCTCATCGACCGCCAGTCGCTCATCGTCGCCTATGACAAGAACCGCGGCGAGCCCCGCGGCAAGAAGCCCGCCCCACACACCGGCGGATCGGGCGACCTCAGCCTCAAGGTCATCGGCGACTGCGTCGACTGCAGCCTCTGCGTCCAGACATGCCCCACCGGCATCGACATCCGCAACGGCCTGCAGATGGAGTGCGTCCACTGCACCCAGTGCATCGACGCCTGCGATTCCGTCATGGCCAAGCTCAAGCGGCCCCTCGGCCTGATCCGCTACGCCTCCCAGGCCGAGATCGCCGGCGAGCCGCGACGCTTCTTCCGCCCTCGCATTGTCGTCTACCCGCTCATCCTCTGCATCCTCATCAGCGGCTTTGTCATCACACTGCTCACCCGCACGCCCTTCAACGCCACACTCCTCCGAACCCGCGGCGCGCCCTTCATCGAGCTCCCCGACGGCACGATCGGCAACAACGCCCGCCTCAAGCTCGTCAACCGCGAGGACCAGCCGGTCGAGCTGAGTGTCACGCCGCTCGATCACACCAACCTCAAGATCGAGGCCACCACCTTCACCCTCGCCCCGAGCGAGATCCGCGAGTTCCCCATCGTGATCTCCGTCGCACGCGATCAATTCCAGCTTGGCAAGGCCTCCGCCGCGATTAAGATCAACGGCGGAAAGGACACCGAACTCGTGCGAACGTTCCAACTCGTCGGCCCGGGCTCGATGCACGACGCCGCCGTCAAGAAGGCGAACGAGCCCGCGCCAGGAAATCCCGCCGAACACGAGCAGCACGAAGAGCACGACAAGCAAGAAGACGCGCCCAAGGAACAGCCCCACGGATGAACGAGCCCGCCCCCGCCAAATCGGTCAAGAACTACCTCTGGCCGTGGGCCATCTTCGCGCTCTTGGGCGCGAACATGGTGATCGTCGCGATCACCGTCTACGCGTCGCAGATTTCCCGCTCCCCCGTCGAGAGCGACTACTACCGCAAGGCCCTTCACTGGGACGATTCGGCCCGCCAGCAATCGCTCAACACGTCCCTCGGCTGGAAGCTGGTTCCGTCGCTCAAGAAATCCGAGTCCGGCGCGGACCTGTCCCTCTCGCTCTTGGACGGCAAGGGCGAGCCCATCCGCACCTGCAAGGTCTCGATCGAGGCCTTCCCCTTCGCCGATCCGAACCACAAGCTCGAAGCGTCGATCGACGCCGCCGACGCCGAATCACTCACCGCCACGATCGCGATCGATCGTCCCGGGCTGTGGCGGCTCTCCTTCGTCGTTGACGCCGGGGGCGCTCGCTTCACCCAGCAGCAGGACATCGAACTTTCCGAGTTCGGCAACATCGAAGTCTTCCTGCCCAACACGCTCGGAGGCCGCCCGTGATCGCCACGCTCTCAGGCGTGCTGGCCGCCAGCCTCCTAGGCAGCTTGCACTGCGCGGGGATGTGCGGCCCGCTCGCCGCCATCGCCAGCGCCCCCTCCGCTCCCGTGCAGGTGACGCGAGAGCAGACGCCGCTCCGTCGCCACCTGGCCGCCGAACTCTCGCTCGCCACGATCTACAACCTCGGGAGACTCGTCGCCTACGCCGCCCTGGGCGCGATCGCGGGCTCGCTCGGACGCGTGCTCGAACTCGGCGGGGCGCTCGTCGGCGTGCAACGCGTCGCCGCCATCGTCAGCGGCCTGGTCCTCATCCTCGCCGGGCTCATCGTCGCCGCGCAGTGGTTCGGCCTGTCAAAGTCCACGTTCTCGCTCCCCAGCGGGCTGACGAGCAAGCTCACCCGCATCCACGCGACGGCCTCGCGCCTGCCCGCCGCCGTTCGCGCCGCGATCATCGGGCTTCTCTCCGCCGCGCTCCCCTGCGGCTGGCTCTACGCCTTCGTTACCGCCGCCGCCGGCACGGCGCACCCGCTCGACGGCGCGCTCGTCATGACCGCGTTCTGGCTGGGCACCGTGCCCGTGATGACCAGCGTGGGCGTGGGCCTCCGCCGCCTGGCCGCCCCGCTCCGCCGCCATGTGCCCATCGCCACCGCGATCGTCATGATCGTCGCCGGCGTCGCGTGCGTGGGCTGGCGCTCGTGGCCCATCCTCTCCCGCCCCGCCGCCGAGCCCACCTGCCCGCTGTGTCACCCGGAGTGATCGCGTGAGCGCCATCGCCGAGAGCACGATCAAACCTCCCGCCGCGCGCGTGGCGTGCTCGCACTGCGGTCTGGACGTTCCCTCCGGCCTCGTCGCCCACGACCGCGATCTCCAGTTCTGCTGCCACGGCTGTGAGACCGCGTACTCCATCATCCACTCCTGCGGCCTGGACAAGTACTACGCGATCCGTGAGCGCCTCGACGCCCAGTCCTCCGCTCCCGTCAAATCCACCGATCGCTCCTACGCCGAGATGGACGATCCCGCGTTCCACGCCATCCACGTCACGAGCCCGGCCGAGAACCAGCTCCGCACCGAACTCCTCCTCTCGGGCATCCACTGCGGCGCGTGCGTGTGGCTGGTCGAGCGTCTCCCCAAACTCGTGGGCGGCGTGATCGAGGCCCGCCTCAACATGCGCCGCGCCAGCGTCGATCTCCGCTGGGACCCCGCCAAGATCACGCTCTCCAAGATCGCCCGAACGCTCGACGCCATCGGCTATCCGCCCAACCCCGCACGCGGCAGCGGCAACCGCCAGCGCCTCATCGCCGAAGACCGCCGCCAGCTCGTCCGCATCGGTGTCGCCGGCGCTTGTTTCGGCAACGTCATGCTCCTGGCCGTGTGCCTCTACGCCGGCCTCTTCTCCGGCATGGACCCGGCCCACACCCGCTACTTCCGCTGGCTCTCGCTGGGCTTCTCCGCGATCTCGCTCGCGTGGCCCGGCCGCGTTTTCTTCACCAGCGCCTGGGCCGCCCTCAAGACCCGCACGCCCCACCTCGACGTGCCCATCACCCTCGCGCTCGTCGTCGGCGCGATCTGGAGCGTCTATTGCACCATCGCCGGCGTCGGTGACGTCTACTTCGATTCACTCAGCGCGCTCGTCTTCATTCTTCTCACCGGGCGCTATCTGCAGCAACGTCAGCAGCGCCGAGCCTCCGACGCTGTTACCGAGCTCTTCGCCCTCACGCCCTCGGTCGCGCGCCGCGTCACGGGCGGCGGCGTCGCCGATGTCCCCGTCGAGGCGCTCGTCGCCGGTGAAACCGTCGAAGTCCGCCCCGGCGAGACCTTTCCCGTCGACGGCGTGATCCTCTCGGGCGACACCGAGGCCGACCTGTCTCTCATGACCGGCGAATCGCATCCGATCGCTCTGCACGCGGGCGATCGGTGCGTCGCCGGTTCCATCAACCTCACCTGCACCGTCCGCGTCCGCGTTGAGGCGACCGGCGAATCGACCAAGGTCGGCCGCCTGCTCCACCTCGCCGAGGACGCCTCGGCCCGCAAGGCGCCGATCATCCAGCAGGCCGATCGCCTCTCCAAGTACTTCAACATCGGCATGCCCATCGCCGGACTGGTCGGCGGCATCGCGTGGAGTTTCATCGACCCCGCGCAGGCCGTCGAACGCGCCGTCGCGCTCCTCGTCGTCACCTGCCCGTGCGCCCTGGGCCTCGCCACGCCGCTGACCTTCACGATCGCCGCCGGCCGCGCCGCCCGCCGCGGCATGATGATCAAGGGCGGCGAAGCGATCGAACTCCTGACCCGTCCGGGCGTGATCTACCTCGACAAAACAGGCACGCTCACCGAGGGCCGCCCCGGCGTCACCGCCTACACCGGCGACCCGTCGCTCCGCACGCTGATCGCGGCGCTCGAAAAGCACTCGAACCACCCGCTCGCCCTGGCGATCGCGCGCGAGTTCGACGATTCCCGCACCCACGAAGTCTCCGACCTCCGCAACACCATCGGCGGCGGGCTCGAAGCCGTCGTCGATTCCCGCCCGCTGGCCGTCGGCTCGCCCGCGTTCCTCCAATCGCTCGGGGTTCCCTTCGATGCCGCGGCGAGCGAAACCGCCCGCACGATCGCGGAGAACGGCGACACGCCCGTCGCGGTCGCGCTCGAAGGCAAGCTCTCCGCGTGGATCTCGCTGGGCGACCGCATCCGCCCCGACGCCAAGGCGACCATCGACGCGATCCATGCCGCCGGCTGGCGCGTCGCGATCCTCTCGGGCGATCATCCTTCGCTCGTCGCCCGCGTCGCCCGCGAACTCGGCATCGCCGAAGCCCGCGGCGGCCTCTCGCCCACCGACAAGCTCGACATCGTCCGCGAGAAGCAGTCCGGCTCGACCGTCTTCGTGGGCGACGGCGTGAACGACACCGCCGCGCTCGCCGCCGCCGACGTGGGCATCGCCGTGGGTGGCGGCGCCGACGCCAGCCGATCCGCCGCCAGCGTCTACATGACCCGCACCGACCTTTCCGGCGTCGTCGAATTGCTCGATGGCTGCCGGAAGACCATGAACACCATCCGCGGCAACCTCCGCGTCAGCCTGGTCTATAACATTCTGGCGGTCGCGGGCTCGATGGGCGGCATGGTGTCGCCCCTCCTGGCCGCGTTCATCATGCCCCTCAGCTCGCTGACCGTGCTGTCGATCGCGATGAAGTCCATGACGTTCAAGACCGAGAAGATCGGAGGTCCGCGATGAGCGTGCTCTACGTTGTGGTCCCGCTGGCGATCGTGCTCGCCGCCGCCGCCGTCTGGGGCTTCATCTGGGCCACGCGCCAGGGCCAGTACGACGACCTCGACACCCCGGCCCACCGCATGCTCAACGACGACGAGGATTGAAGCGTTCGCGATGCGATCTGAAGAGACGCACACCGCTCCCTCTTCACTCAGTCTCTGCGTCTCTGCGTCTCTTCTGGAGCGGTTTCACTTCAAGCATCGCGTTTTCCCATTGCCCATTCCCGCGGAGTTGCACTCGACGCTCCACTGCGAGCCAAACCGCTCTAACATCCATAATGCTCGATTCCCTCAAGGCCCAACTCTGCGAGCTCCACCAGTCCCTGCCCCGCCAGGGGCTCGTCGCGTGGACCAGCGGCAACATCTCCGCACGCGATGCCGCCAGCGGCCTGGTTGTCATCAAGCCATCCGGCGTGCGCTACGAGCACCTGCGCCCCGAGCATCACGTTGTCGTCGATCTCTCGGGCAAGGTCATCGAGTCCGATCTCAAGCCATCCTCCGACACCGCCAGCCATCTCTACATCTACCGCCACCGCCCCGACGTCTTCGGCATCGTGCATACGCACTCGCCCTACGCGACCGCCTTCGCCGCCCACGCCAGGCCCATCCCCTGCTGCCTCACCGCCATCGCCGATGAATTCGGAGGCGATATCCCCTGCGCCGGCTTCGCCATGATCGGCGGCGAAGAAATCGGCGCCCAGGTCGTCACCAACATCGGCAAGTCGCCCTCGATCCTGCTCCAGCAGCACGGCGTGTTCGCGATCGGCAAGTCCGCCGAAGCCGCCGTCAAGGCCGCCGTAATGACCGAAGACGCCGCTCGCACCGTGATGCTCGCGATGCCCCTGGGCACGCCGCCGCGCCTGCCTCAGGCCGACATCGACCGCCTGCACAAGCGATACACGACCGACTACGGCCAGCGCTGACGAGCCAGCGCACTCCGATTGGCCAAGGACCGGTGTTCCGGCTCCGCGATCACCACTTCCACAACTTGACCTTGATCTCCTCGCCGTCCTTGCCGCTTCCGCCGAACGTCCCCCACTGGCCGTCCCTCTTCACCATCACGTTCACAACCACGTTCCGGTTCGGACGTTTCCAGTTTCCCTGGCTCGACGCCACGCGGATCGTCGCTTCCATCCCGCTCGACGCCGCGGCGTATGTCGTCAAGAGGTAGTCGCCCTTCTTGAAGCCCCAGCCTTCGCCGGCATCCTCATACAGCGTGCCGCTCGCCTTGCCATCCTTGTCCAGCACGACGTACAGCGTCAGCGGGTCCAGCGCTTTCTCGTCCGCAAACTCCATCGCCGGCCCGGTCGGAAGGATGCAGCCCTCCTTCAGGAACACCCGCGCCACTTCCGAATCCGCCGCCGAGAGCGCCTCGTTCATCGGCGCCCACTCGCCCCGGGGCATCACGATCGCCTTGCCACCCTCGCGCGTTGGCTGCGTGCCGACCAGCAGCGCGTCACCGATCAGGAACGAATCGTCCTCGGCCCTCAGCGAGCGATCCGTCGGGTCCGCGAAGAACAGCGGCCTGGCCACCGGCAACCCGGTCGTCGCCGCCTCGTGGAACAGCGTGTAGTAATACGGGAGCAGGCGATACCGCAGCGTGATCGCCTGGCGGCACGTCTCCTCGACCTGCGCGCCAAACGCCCACGGCTCCTTGTCGATGTTTCCCTTCGCGGTGTGACCTCGCGAGAACGGCATGAGCGCACCAAACCCCATCCAGCGCCCGAAGAGCTTGCCCTCCTCCCCCTTCGGCCCGTTGCCGTCAAACCCGCCGATGTCCGGCCCGACGAACGGCTGCCCCGACAAGCCCAGGTTCAGCGCCATCGGCACCGAGTACGACAGGTGGTCCCAGTCCGCCTTGTTGTCGCCCGTCCACGACGCCGCGTACCGGTGGCTCCCCATGTAACCCGCGCGAGACAGCACGAACGGGCGCTTGTCCGGGTTCGCCTCCATGATCCCCTCGCGCGTCGCCTTCACCATCAGCATGCCGTACACGTTGTGGAACCGCGCGTGCGGGCCGGGCCCGCCCAGCTCCGCGTCCGCGCGGTGCATGTTGTCCTCCGGCATCGTCTTGGTCTGCACGTTGAACACCGCCGGCTCGTTCATGTCGTTCCACACGCCGTCGATGCGCGTCGCCATGAAGTCCTTGTACAACCCCGCCCACCAGACGCGCGTCTCACGCCGCGTGTAATCGGGGAACACGCACCAGCCGGGCCACACCTCGCCCTGGTAGGTCGTTCCGTCCGCACGCTGGACCCAGTGATTCCCCGCCGTTCCGCTCTCGTACACGGAGTAGCCGCCCGCGGGGTGCTTGGCCTTCTCCGCCCCGATGCCCGGGTCGATCATCCAGACCGTGCGGAAGCCCAGCTTGTGCAGGTCCGCGTTGTGCCGCGTCGGGTTGCTGAACTTCACCGGATCGAACGTGAAGCACATGTACTTGTTCATGTAGTCGATGTCGTGCCAGATCACGTCGCACGGAATATCCCGCGAGCGGAATCCATTGGCGATCTCCATCACCCGCGTGTCCGGCTCATACGAGTACCGGCACTGGTGATACCCAATCGCCCACTTCGGCGGCATCTCGATCCGACCCGTCAGTTCGCCCAGCGCCTTCACCACGTCCTGCGGCGTGCCCCGCTCAATCACAATCACCGGGAACGACGGGCCCACCGCGCGAAACACGATCTCCCCGCCGTTGTCGTTCACATTCGTCAGGTCGATCTCGCACCGATACGTCGTATCCGCCAGCACGCCGAACGCCGTCCCGTCCGCGCGAACACCCAGCACCCACGGGTGCGACTTGTACAGCGACGCCGAGTCGCCGCTATACCCATACGCGTCGGTGTTCCAGCACTCGACCCGCCGCCCGTTGCGGAGCAGCGGCCCGCCGACCTCACCCGTTCCATACAGGCTTGTCCCAGCCCCAACCCGAATCTTCGCCGTTTGCCTCCCGTTCTCGACCGAGAACTCAGGCGACTCGCTCGTGGCGACGCTTCCACGCGCGGGCGTCCGCGGCCTCTGCATCGCCATGGAAGGCAGCGCATCTTTGGCGGCCGCTTCGCTGGAGTGATAACACGCCGCACCCTCGACGTTGCTCAGTCGCTCGACGAACCGCCCGTCCGCCAGGGTCCGCCCGGCCTGCATCGACGAACAGCCCGACATCGCCGCAAGGCCCGCAACGCCGATCGCCAGCCCGCATGCCATCCTCACGACGCCCGCCGGCATCCGATTGGCCCAGTTGTTCCCGCCGTCGACATTGGGGTCATTCAGTCGCATGGATTCGCTCCTGAGAAGGTGTGTGCCTGAGCGCGGAGCATATCCGCCCCATCTTCACCTGTCCGAATATCAATGAGTGTGTCCGGCTTGCAGATTCTCTTCTCCCCGCGCCCGACGCGTGATACCCTTCAATTCAAGCCGATTTCCTCGCAAGCAGGAGCCGTCTGATGCGCGCCCATCGCCCGCTGGTTGTCACCGCCGCCACGCTCGCCGCACTCGCCGGCGCCGCCGCGCCCTCGCTGGCCGGCAACGACAACCCCGTCATCCTCCAGTGGTTTGAAGCCAAGTGGACCGACATCGAGCGTCGCACGCCCGACTTCTTTCTCGCCGGGTACGGCGCCGTCTGGCTCCCGCCGCCCTCCAAGGCCTCTGCCAGCAATTCCGCGGGCTACGACGTCTTCGACCGCTTCGATCTCGGCAAGCCCTCGTCCCAGACCGCTTACGGCACCGAAGCCTACTTCCGTGCCGTCGTCTCGGAACTCCACCAGGCCAACGGCCTCATCTACATCGACGCCATCCTCAACCACTGCTCATCCCGCCAGACCAGCGCCACCTTCCAGTCTCAGGGCGGCTATCCCGGCTTCTGGATGGCCCCCGCCGATCCCCCCGTCAACAAACAGCCCACCGACAACTGGGGCGATTTCCACGCCGGCACCTCCGGCGGCTACTACCAATCCGAGAATCCCAGCGGTGCTCGCTACGACCTCTACAACGGTGATCTCGTCGCGCTCATCGACATCGCCCAGGAAACCAACCACCAGTTCATCCGCCAGCCCGTCGCCAACGGCAACCCGCTCAACATCCCCGCGGGCTCGATCCACAACAAGCCCGACGCCGCCAACGCCCGCTTCTATCCCGACCAATCGCTCTCGCCCCTGGCCGTCAACAACCCCGGCACCTTCCGCAACCCCGGCGCGAACAATTTCTCGTTCCACCCCTTCAATACCACGACGCCCCTCGCCGGCGACGCCGTCACCGACAACACCACCGGACTCCTGATGCGCTGGACCCAGTGGCTGATGGATGAACACAAGGTCGACGGCTTCCGCTTCGACGCCATCAAGCACGTTCCCAGCTGGTTCTGGGACACCTACATCGACTCGACCCTCTCCGTGCGCCGCGTCAAGCCCTCCGGCGCCCGCGTCACGCCCTACACCTTCGGCGAATCCGTCGAATCAAACTCTTTCACCTACACCAACTTCATCCGCAAGCCCAACAACAACAGCGGTCAATCCTGGCGCGCCGGCGACTCCTTCGGAAACCGCGACGCCCTCGATATCAACGGCTCGGGCTCCCTCCGCGACCTCGTTGGGCAGAACGGCTTCGGCTCTTGGCTCAACCCTCTCAACAACCACCTCGACAACGCCGACGGCTTCAACGACGGCACCCTGGGCGTCAACCACACCTACTCCCCCGACAACGGCACCGCCGGCAACGGCTCCTCCGCGCCCCCCGACCCGACCCTTCGCCAGCAGGGCCTCTTCGCCAACGCCTACGTCCTCATGCGAACCGGCACCGCCAACCTCTACCACAACGCCCGCGGCATCTCCCGCTCCGGCGGCTTCTGGCCCCGCCAAGGCATCAACATCGCCCTCGGCGTCGATCCCGCCTCCAACGCTTCCCTTCCCTACATCACCACGCTCGTGCAGCTCCACAACTGGGTCGGCCGCGGCGAGTTCAACGTCATCAACAGCACCGACTCCGTCAACCCCTCGCTCGATGACGCCATCGTCTTCGAACGCCGCACCAACACGGGCTCGGGCTATTCCGGCAACTGCCTCGTCGGCTGCAACGATCGCTACGACGCGGGCTACCAGGAGCGCAACGTCGCCACGAGCTTCCCCGTCGGCACGCGCCTCATCGAGTACACCGGCAACGCCGCCGACGCGACCGTCGATCCCACCAACCAGATCAGCGAAGTTCTCACCGTCGGCGCCAACCAGCGCGTGACCATCCGCATCCCCAACAACAAGTCCACCGCCGCCGAGCACAACCGCGGCTACGTCGTCTACGCCCCCGCCATCCCCAGCGGCACGCTCGCGATCACGCCCACTTCTTCGACGCTCCCCGCCGACTCCGCCGCCACCAGCAGCTTCCGCCGCCGAAACGCCGCCATCCCCGTCGTCTCCGCCAACGCCTTCAGCATCCAACTCACCACGACGAGCGGCGATCCCGGCGCGGGAAACAACAACAACGCCGACGACAACGCCCTCTTCCGCATCGACCAGGGCTTCCGCGACTACAACGCCAACGGCGTCACCGACATCGGCGACGACAACGCCGTCATCCCCGGATATGAGCAGTTCCTCACCCTCAACCAGCCCCTGGCTGGCACCAACAACACCAGCGGCCAGTACGCCCAGACCGTCAACACCGCCGCCCTCTCCGAGGGATATCACTACATCTCCGTTATCGCCTTCCGCAAGCGCAATGCAAACGAGGCCGCGCTCTACCGCGAGTTCCGCTCCGTCATCTACGTCGACCGCACCGGCCCGTCGATGACGCTCGTGCCGCCCGCGCCGATCACCACCAGCTCCGCGCTCTTCTACGCAAACGCGAGCGACCGCACCGCGACCAAGGTCCACCTCATCGCCAACCTGCCGACAAATTCAGACCCCGTCGCCGCCGCCACCAGCATCAACATCGCCAACCGCGAAGACCGCTTCTCGTGGTACCGCACGCTCTCGGGGCTCAACCACGGCCTCAACCGCGTCACCATCGTCGCCTTCGAGGAATCCGGAAACGTCTCCGTCACCGACAACTACGTCTTCGCCGACCTCTGCCCCGCCGACATCAACGACGACGGCTTCATCAACGGCGACGATTACGACGCCTTCGCCTCCGCCTTCGATTCCGCCGACCCCGCCGCCGACTTCAACAATGACGGCTTCGTCAACGGCGACGACTACGACGCCTTCGCGAGCTCCTTCGAATCAGGCTGCTGAGTGTCGGCGTAGCACGGGCACGTCTTCGTGCCACGGCCCTGTACTCAGGACCGTGCTCTCGGATAGCTCGGCGGTCCCCGCCGGTCCTGGCATTCTCTTCATTTGACCAATTGGCGATTTCCGCCGGCGTGCCCCGATGTCGCCCTCCGAGATCAACGCTCTTCCATGCAAGGCGGCGCGCAACCCGGGCGCTCGGATACCCCGCCGATTCGCGCCCGTCCTTGTCTTCTCTTCATTTGGCACTTTGGCCATTTGGCGCTTGGCGATTTCGGCCCTACCGGGCCACCGCCGCCACCTCGACCTCAACCCCCATCCCCTTCAGCGCATCCACCGCGTTCTTCTCCACACCATCGTCGACGATGACCACGTCCACCTCGCCGATCTCGCCGAAGAACTCCACCGCCTTCACGCCGAACTTGCTGCTGTCGACCACCACGTACACCTTCTCCGCAAGGTCCATCATCCGCCGCTTGATCGACGCGTGCTCGTCCGCCGTCACCGACAGGCCTCGCTCCAGATCAAGACCCTGGCACGACACAAACGCCTTCTTGATGTTGAACTTCGCCAGGAACTGCTCCGCGATCGGGCCCACCATCGACCGCGACGGCCCATCCATCATCCCGCCGCACAAAAACACCCGCACCCGCCCGCGATCCATCAGCGACGACGCCACCGCGATCGAGTTGGTCACCACCGTCACCGCGATGTTGGGCAAATCACGCGCCACCGCCTGGGCCGTCGAACTCGCGTCCAGCGCGATCACGTCCCCCTCGATGATGTAACGCGCCGCCACATGCGCGATCGCCCGCTTCTCCAGCGTCTGCACCGCCTCGCGAATCTCCAGCGGCGTCTCGTGGCGATCATCGCCCAGCGGCACCGCGCCGCCGTGAGTGCGCCGAAGCTTTCCTTCGCCGTCCAGCTTCTCCAGATCGCGCCGGATCGTCTCTTCCGTCACCGAGAACTCGCGCGCCAGCTGCGCCACCCGCACCGCGCCCCGTTCCAACACGCGTGTCACAATCGCCTGATGACGTTCGGCAGCCAGCATTTGAGCCTCCCGGCACCACCGCGATTGGGATGCCACAACACCATCAACATCCAACCCGGACTTCTGCGATTCTATGACAAAAACAAACACGGGTACAGGTTTTTCGCAGATTGATCGCCGGGGCTCCTTCCGACCCCAACCGTACCCGTGTACCCTTGCGCTCCCATCGCCCGAACAACCCAGAGTCGGCCTCAATCGCCAAGGAACGCTCGATGGCCCGCCCGCCCCAAATCCTCCTGGTCGCCAGCGGCGATCTCCGTGAATCCGCCAATCGTGTGTGCTGGCCCGCCCAGCACCAGATGGAGCAGGCCATCGCGGCCGCCGTCACCAGGCAGGGCCGAAAGCTCGTCCGGGCCCACCCGATCGACCCCGCCCGCGGGCACGGCTTCATCGCCTCCCAGCGCGAGGGCATCGACCTCTTCAAGTCGATCGATCCGAAGGCGCCGCTGATCGTCGCCGAAGCTGTGTGGCAGTATTCCCAGCACGTCCTGCCCGGGCTGATCTTCCACCAAGGCCCGATCCTCACGATCGCGAACTGGTCGGGCCAATGGCCGGGGCTGGTCGGCATGCTCAATCTCAACGGCTCGCTGAAGAAGGCCGGCGTGCCATTCTCCACGCTGTGGAGCGAGTCCTTCACCGACGACTGGTTCAACCGCAACCTCTCCACATGGCTGCGCACCGGCCGCGTCGCTCACCGCGCCGCGCACGTCGCGCCCATCACCCGCATCGCAGTCCCCGCCAAGTTCGGCAAGCTCGGCGACAAGCTCGCGGCCTCGCTCCGCTCGAGCAAAGCCATCCTCGGGGTCTTCGACGAAGGCTGCATGGGCATGTACAACGCCATCATCCCCGATGAACTCCTCGCGCCCCTCGGCGTGTTCAAGGAACGTCTCAGCCAGTCGGCGCTGTACGCCGCGGCCATGCAGATCCCCGACGCCGAAGCCCGCGCGGTGTACGACTGGTTCGTCAAGAAGGGCATGCGCTTCAACTTTGGCCCGAATCCCGAAGTCGATCTCACCGAGGACCAGGTCCTCACACAGTGCCGCATGTACGTCGCCGCCCTGCGCATCGCCGACGAATTCGGCTGCGACGCGATCGGCATCCAGTACCAGCAGGGTCTGAAGGACTGCCTGCCCGCGTCCGACCTCGTCGAGGGCGCTCTCAACGACTCGGTCCGCCCGCCCGTGCGCTCCCCGCGCACAGGCAAAGTCATCAACGAGGGAAAGCCGCTCACGCACTTCAACGAGGTCGACGAGTGCGCCGGCCTCGACGGCCTGATGACCAATCACGTCCACAGCGCCCTCAATCAGCCGGTCGAGAACACCCTTCACGACCTGCGCTGGGGCGACCGCGATCAGTCCGGAACCACCGACGACTATGTGTGGGTCTTTGAGGTTTCTGGCGCCGTCCCCGCGTCGCACTTCGCCCGGGGCTGGGCGGGCGCGACCGGCGAGCGCCAGCCGCCGATGTACTTCCGCCTCGGCGGGAGCACGATCAAGGGCATCAGCAAGCCCGGCGAGATCGTGTGGTCGCGCATCTTTGTGCAGAACAACCGCCTGCACATGGACATCGGTCGCGCCAAGGCGATCGAGCTTCCGCTGGCGGAGACCGAGCGCCGCTGGAACTCGACCACGCCGCAATGGCCGATCATGCACGCCGTGCTCTACGGCATCACGCGCGACCAGATGATGGGACGCCACAGCGCCAATCACATCCAGGTCGCCTACGCGAACTCCGCCGCCCGCGCCGACGCGTGCGCCTACACCAAGGCCGCCATGGCCCAGTCGCTGGGGATCAACGTCAACTTCTGCGGCACGCGAGCGCCGAACAAACCCTGGGCGACGAAGTAGCCCCGCCGTCACACAACCGCTCCGGGTGCCGGGGCCAACCCGATGCCCACGCTCCACGAGTCTTCTCGCACCACCGACCTCGCCGCCGTGCCACTTGCGCTCAAACCCGAATCCTGATCCAAGCTGAGCGAGAGGATTTGGGCGACAATCCGGCCTCTGTTTGGAGGTCAGGGCGATGAAGAAGTCGAGGTTTACGGAAGAGCAGATCGCGTTCGCGTTGC
>JADYYE010000077.1 GCA_020853815.1 Phycisphaerales bacterium | reverse complement strand
CCAGGCGAAGTTGTCCGACGCGACGCGCGAGAACCTGCTGCACATCGGCCGCGAGCGGGCGCTGATCGACACGACGCTCGTGCTCACGGGCTTGCGGAAGGGCGAACTGGCCAGCATCACGGTTGGCCAGGTGGATATGGCGGGAGGCGTCCCGCACCTGTTGCTGCACGCCCGCGACGAGAAGAACCGTCGCGGGTCGGAGATCCCGCTGCGGGCCGACCTCGCGGCGGACATCCGCTCTTGGCTGGCTTACCGGCTGACGCGGGCACAGCAGGCGGCACGCGAAGCGGAAGAGCCAATCCCCGCAACGCTCCCGAGCGACGAGCCGCTGTTCGACGTGCCCGACGGTCTCATCCGCATCTTCGACCGCGACCTGGTATTCGCCGGGCTGGCCCGCGTCGAGAAGCGAGGCGGGAAGGAAGTTGTCGTCAAGACCGATGACCGTGGCCGCACCATCGACGTTCACGCCTTGCGGCACACCTTCGGGACGCATCTGTCGAAGGCGGGCGTGCCCCTGCGGACGGCCCAGGCCGCGATGCGGCACAGCGGCCCGAGCCTGACGGCCAACGTCTATACCGACCCGAAACTCCTCGACGTGGCCGGGGCGGTGGCGAGCCTGCCGGACCTGCCGCTGGGCGAGCTTGCCACTCACCGAGTTCCCGCCTTGCCACGGCGATGAACTCCCTGTGGGCGGCAGGCACAGCGTCACTGTGCTTGTGGATCGTCTCTAAGGTCGGGCTGAACCGCTCGGGCTCGGGAAGATCTTCCCGTGAGCCATCTCGGGGCTTGCCACTTTGTTCGATGGCCGCCCCTTCGGTCACTTCGAGATCGGCACAAGTCGGTAGGACGACGTGGGCATTCCCTCGTCGTGGCCGTGCGTCGCTTCGATGCGGTGCGTGCGCTTGCACACTTCACAGTTGATTTCAGCGTACGACTCGGAGCGATTCCAATCGTCGCTCCTGGTCACCTCGTCCCAGGTTCCCTTGCCGCAGGCGCAAGGGTGCTTACGGCGGCTGTCTTCTTCCCATGACATGGGCCGATCGTACTCAGCCACCGCGATCGCCGTCCGCTGATCGGCAGCGCCATCCCCGCCACACCTTGCACAACCACTTGCACACGCGCTTGCACAAGCGAGCGTCCGCCCAGGTCATTCCCTGTCATCGTCCGGCCGTCGCCCCTGATCCGGCCGCTCCCGCCCGCGTCGCCGGAACTCGCGGATTCTGCGGGGTTTGTCAACGAAAAGCCGCCGGTGTCATTGTGTGACATCGGCGGCAGACAAAGCGGGCGAGGAGGATCGAACTCCCGACATTCAGCTTGGGAAGCTGACGTTCTACCGCTGAACTACGCCCGCGGCATCCCCAGTATATCACGCTCCCGCCCCGCGGGGCCAGCGGCCCCGTTCGCCCGGCCGACGCACGTTGCCGGTCCTTCTTGACACACCGATCCCGCGTTCTCGCTTCCCGCCGCGCTCAGTGCCGCACCCCGCACCCCGCGCACACCCCGCCGCTCGCCGCCGCCTTGCGCATGATCGCCTCCACCGCCAGCGGCGTGCCCGAGCCGCGCTGCAGGTCCTCGAAGAAGTACTTCGGCCCGGGCTTGGCGACCGGGGCGACCTGCGCCAGCGTCGCCGCCTCGAACAACCGCCCGTTCAGCATCACCATCGAGATGCTCTCGCTGTCGCGGATGTTCTGCGACGGGTCCTTCGCGAACAGCAGCATGTCCGCGAGCTTGCCCGGCGCGATCGAGCCGATGTCGTTATCCAATCCGACATACCACGCGCCGTCGATCGTCGCCGCACGCAACGCCTCCATCGGAGACATCCCGCCCTGCGCCAGCATCCACAGCTCCCAGTGCGGCCCGATGCCCGCCATCTGCCCGTGCGCGCCGAGCGTCGGCCCGCCGCCCTTGCCCGTCGACCGGATCACGCCCGCCTGCTTGGCGTCAAGGATGTCCTTCGCCACGCGGCCTTCCATGACGTGGTTCCACTCCTCGTCCGGCGCGTCGGTGCGGCGGCGCGAGCGAGGATCAACGACGTACCGCGGCACGAACTTCATCAGGTGCTCATTGGCCCACACGTTCGTCTTCGCGTACCAGTAGTTCTCGCCGCCCATGCCGCCGTAGGCCACGACCAGCGTCGGCGTGTAGCCCGTCTGGCTCGCGCCCCAGACCGTCTTGGCGTCCCGATAGATCGCCTCGACCGGCATCGTGTGCTCGACCGAGGTGTGCCCGTCGATCGCCATCGTCATGTTGTGCTGGTAGAGCGCGCCGCCCTCGGGCACCACCATCATCCCCACGCGTCGCGCCGCTTCCAGCACCATCTGGCGCTGATCGCGACGCGGCTGGTTGTAGCTCTTCACGCTGAACGCGCCCGCCGCTTTCATCCGCTTCAAGTGGAAGATCGCGTCGTCAAGGCTCTCGATCTCGGCCTTGTACGCGCCCGCCGCACCGTACAGGATCGTTCCCGTCGAGAAGATCCGCGGCGTCGTGATCATCCCCGCCTTGGCCATCTCGCTCGCCGAGAAAACCGACTCCGTGCCGTTGCTCGGGTCGTGGATCGTCGTGACGCCGAACGCTAGGCTCGCCTGCGCGCTCCAGTTGTTCTGCGGCGTGATCCCGTTCTCGCCCTGCGCGCCGTGCGCGTGAACATCGACAAAGCCCGGCGACACCACGCCGCCCTTGCCGTCGATCACCGTCGCGCCCGCCGGAATCGCGACTTCCTTCTCCGTTCCGACCGCCTTGATCCGATTGCCTTCAACCACGATCACGCCGCGGTCGATCACCTTGCTACCCCGCTTGGCCGCGTCGAACGCGCCCGCCGGGTTCTCCATCGTGAGGATCTTGACGTTCTTGATGGCGATCACGCTCGCCGAGCCATCTCCCTTCACGGGCACGTCGTACTTGGCCGAGAGCTTGATCGTCGCCGTGGTCACTGGCGCCGCCTTTTCCTCCGCGGCGTTGGCGAACTTGGACTGCGCGAGCGCCTCCGCGACGCGCACCGTCGAAAGCTCCGGCCCGATCGTCCAATGCACCGCGCTGCTGTCGCCCGACCAGTGCAGATAGGTGCCCGCGTCGTTGCTCACCTTCACCAGCGGGATACCCGCCCCGCCCGGCCCGACGTTGATCGCCTTGCCCGTGTCGACGAACGGGGCGATGTACGCGCGATATCGCTCAACAAACGCGATCCACTTGCTGTCCGGGCTCACGACCATCTCGGTCGCCCAGTCGCTCTTGTAGTGCGTGCGTTCGCCTTCCTTCGGCGTCGTGCCGTCGACGGGCACAGACAGAAGCGACACGCCGTCCGAATCGCTCCCGCCCTCGCGCGCCGTCAGGAACACGCGTTCGTTCGCCGCGCCGAACTGCGGCGAGTTGCCGCGGCGCGAGATCAGGTGCGGCTTCTCCTGCGCGTCGGGATTGACATTCGCATTCTCGGCGGGCGCGGCGTACACGCCCGGGTCACGCCCCCAGAGCGGGCTGGTCAGATAGCCGCCGCCGCCCTTCTCGAACACGACCATCTTGCCGTCGGGGCTGAAGACGGGATTGGAGTAGTGGCCGGGCTCGGTCGTGATGTTGTTCGACCCGCCGCCCTTGGAGGAGACGACGCGCACGCTCGCGAGACGTTCGTCGTTCCACGCAACGAACACGATGTCGTCGCCGTCACGCGACCAGCTGGGCGAGTACTCGAACTCGTCCGTCGCATTGGTCAATCGCTTGGGCTCACCGACCGACTTGCCGTCAAAGCCCGCGATGTACAGGTGCCCCAACGCCTGGAACACCACGCGGTCGCCTTTGGGCGACACGGTCGCGTTCTGGATCATCTTGACGTCGAACGAGGCCGGCGCAACCTCGACCGGGAACCGCACCGCGTCCGCCACTTTCCGACTGTTCTTCACGCGGAAGGGGATCACCGTGTCCTTGCCCGTCGCCATGTCCACGCGCCGGATCTTCCCCTTGGACCACAGCACCATCGACTTCCCGTCGGGCATCCACGCCATCGCGGGGTACACGCCGTGGACGGCCCACGTTTCCTGGTTGTCGCGCTCCAAGGGCGAATACACCGCGCGCGTCCGCCCGCTCTCCAAGTCCATCACGAACAGCGTCGTCTGATAGCGGACGCGCCGCACGAACGCCACGCTCTTCCCGTCGGGCGAAGGCACGGGGCGGCACGCGCCGCCGGGCCCCGCGATCAGCCGCTCCGTCGTCTGCGTCTTCATGTCGAGACGATCGACGGCGTAAATCCCCGGGTTGCTGTCCTTGTCGTACTCAAACCCGCCGCCCGGCGCGGCGTCGAGGCTGTAATAGAGATACCGCCCGTCCGCGGAGATCGCCGGCTCGCCCGTGTCCTTCTGCTCGCTCTGCTTGGCCGTCAGCTGCACGCCGTCGGTCTTGCCCGAAACGTGGTACATCCACATCTCGCCCGCGCCCAGGCTTCGACGGCTCGTGAAGTGCTTGCGCGCCACGACGTACTGCGAATCGGGCGTCCACACCGGCTGCGTCACCAGCCGGAAACTCTCCTTGGTGATCTGGCGCAGCCCCGTGCCGTCGGGCTTCATGATCCAGATGTTGTCGCCCCCCGTGCCGTTCTCGCCCGTGCGATCGGAGACAAACGCGATCCACTGGCCGTCGGGGCTGAATCGCGGCTGCATGTCCCACTGCAAGCCTTCGGCGATGCACGTCACCCGCGACCCGTCGCTCGATCCCTCGATCGGCATCGTGTAGAGATCGCCGAGCATGTCGAAGACGATCGACGTGCCGTCGGGCGAGACGTCGACCGACATCCATGTGCCTTCGTCGGTGTCGAGCGTGACGTCCTTCCAGCCCCAGCCGCCGCGCGAGCCGTCGCTGGGCGGATTGGCGACGTCCCACTTGCCGTCCGAGCCGTCGTTCTTCTTTTCGGGCTCGGGGGCCTTCTCCGCCGGCGCGGCGGGCTTGGTGTCCTGGGCCAGGCACACGTTGAAGGACCACGAGAAACCAACCGAGATTCCGGCCGCAAGCCCGGCGAGGGCGAAGACTCGACGCATGGTGAACTCCTGTCGCAAGGATGGCATTATTGATGGCAACTCGCCCCGGCGCGCAGGCTTTCGCGCGATTCGCCATAATGGCGATCGACGGGTGGCGGCGTCTGTGCCGCGCCCGATCAGTCGGGGAGATTGCCCATGTCGATGAATTCGCTCCGTCACCCGCTCGCGTGCGTCGTTTCGCTGCTGGTGCTGCTTTGTACCGTGCTCCCGATGAGCGGATGCGGCTCGTCGGGCTCGCTCCGCGCGATCGACCTGCGGGCCGAATACCGCACGGAGCCGCTGGGGCTCGGCACGACCATACCCCGCCTGTCGTGGGAGCTGAAGGCGACCTCGTCGTCCGCTCGAAACCTGTCGCAGGCGGCGTACCAGGTCCTGGCTGCGTCATCGCCCGACCTGCTCGCGCCGGGCAAGGCGGACCTGTGGGACTCGGGGCGGGTTGATTCGCGGGCGACCAACCAGATCGAGTATGCGGGCAAGCCGCTGGCCTCGCGTTCGCACGTCCACTGGCGCGTCCGCGTGTGGGACCAGGCGAGCGCCGAGTGCGACTGGAGCAAGCCCGCCTCGTTCTCGATCGGCCTGCTCGATCAATCGGAATGGAAGGGCGAGTGGATTGGTCTGGATGATGGGCCGAAGCCGCCGCTGACTCAAGAAGTCCGCGACGAGTTCCGCGCGATGCCGTGGATCAGGCTCGCGGGCCCGCCCGCGCGGGAGCAGCGTGCCGCGACGTTCCGCTCGGAGTTCGAGGTCCGCGCCGATTCGCCGATCGCTTCCGCGTTCTTCGCGGGAACGGCCGACATGATCGCCGATGTGTCGATCAACACGCGCGCCGTCGGGCAGCTCACGCGTTGGGATCTCCTGTCGCCGATCGACGCCGCCGCGGCGCTCGCCAAGGGCAAGAACGCGATCACGATCCGCGTCGTCAATCACGACGGCTTCAACCCGGCTGTCACGGGCGAGTTGTTCGTCACGTACGCGGACGGGCAGGTGCAGCGTGTGCCGTTCAACGGCCTGTTCAAGCTCATGGAGGGGCTCGCGCCGGCCGAGGCCGATCGCGTCGGCTTTGACGTGTCGTCTTGGAAGGCGGTCGATGTGGTGAAGGGCCAGCCGTGGGGCGGCAACCGCAACACCGAGCACTATTTCTCGCCCGCGCCGTTCCTCCGCACGACGTTCGCCACGCCGCCCGGAAAGTCGATCGCCCGCGCGACGCTCTACTCCACGGCCCTGGGACTCTACTGGGCCGAGATCAATGGGCGGCGCGTGTCGAACGATCTCTTCACGCCGGGTTGGACCGATTACAACCACCGCGTTCATCACCAGACGTACGACGTGACGGAGATGCTGTCGAGCGGCGAGAACTGCCTCGGCGCGGTGTTGGGCGACGGCTGGTACGCGGGGCTCATGGGCTACACGGGACAGCGGAAGTACTACGGGCAGGCCGCCCGTTTTCTCGCGCAGCTCGAGATCACCTACACCGACGGCTCGCACGACGTGGTCACGACCGGGCCCGGCTGGCGTGCCGCGTTCGGGCCGATCCGCGCCACGGACAACTACATGGGCTCGGTCTACGACTCACGCCTGGAGATTCAGAACTGGTCGACGTCGGGGTTCGACGCGTCGAAGTGGAATGCGCCGGCCACGGGCGTGAAGTCGCGGGCGGCGCGGCGCGCGTCGGACGTGACGGCGAAGATCGCGTCCAAGATCGAGAACGGCAAGCTCTCGCTGGCGATCAACCCGCAGAATCTCGGCGATCCGGCGTACCAGGTCGTCAAGGTGCTCGACGTTGAGTACAAAGTCGGCAACGACACAAAGTCCGTCTCGCTCCGCGAGGGCGAGACTTTGAATCTCCCTCGCAACGGCGAGAGCGGCGAACTTTCCATCACGCGAGCGATCTTCGGCGAGCCCGAGAAGCCCGTGCCGGCGTTCGTGATCGAGCCCCAGCCCGCCGAGCCGGTGCGTCACTTCGAATCGCTCCCGGCGCTGTCGGTGAGCGAGCCGCGCCCCGGGCGGTATGTCTTCGACCTCGGACAGAACATGGTCGGATGGACGAAACTCAACGTGAGCGGCAGGGCGGGGCAGACGCTGACCGTGCGCCACGCGGAGTTCCTCAATCCCGACGGCACGCTGTACACGTCGAACCTCCGCGGCGCGACCGCGACGGACTTCTTCACCCTCAAGGGGGGGCGCGAAACGCTTGAGCCGCCCTTCACGTTCCACGGCTTCCGCTACGTCGAGATCACGGGACTCGATTCCATGCCGGCGGCGTCGATGGTGACGGGGATCGTGGCGCACAGCGACATCAAGCAGACCGGCACGTTCGAGTCGTCCGATTCGCTCGTGAACCAACTCTTCCACAACATCATCTGGGGGCAGAAGGGCAACTACTTCGAGGTTCCGACCGACTGCCCGCAGCGTGACGAGCGCCTGGGCTGGACGGGCGACGCGCAGTTCTTTGTCAAGGCCGCGTCGTACAACTTCGACATCGCGGCGTTCATGTCGCGGTGGCTGAAGACGCTGGCGCACGATGCGCAGTTCGAGGACGGCACGTTCGCGCATGTGGCGCCCAAGGTCAATGAACGCGGCGGGTCGACCGCGTGGGGCGACGCGGCGATCGTGTGCACGAATTGGATGTACCACGCGTACGGGGACACGCGGATCATCCGCGAGAACTACGCGCCCATGCAGCGCTACATGACGTGGCTCGATTCGAAGACGACGGGCGGCATCGCGAAGGTGGGGGGCTTCGGCGATTGGGTCAATCTCGGCGATCCGACCTCGCAGGACCTCATCGACACGGCGTACCGGGCCGAGTTGCTGCGGATGATGAGCGAGATGGCGATGGTAATCGGCAAGAGCGACGACGCGCACGCCTACGACGCGGCCAGGGACGAGACGGTGAAGGCGTTCCGCGCGAGGTTCCTCGCGGAGGACGGCTCGCTGCGCGAGAGCGGGCAGACGGGCTATGCGCTGGCATTCACGATGGGCTTGATCCCGCATGAAAAGTGGGCCGATTCGGCGAAGCACTACGCGTCGGCGATCGAGCGGAAGAACTGGCACCTTGCGACGGGATTCATCGGCACGCCGCGCCTGTTGACGGGGTTGCACCAGGCGGGGCGTGATGACGTGGCGCATCGCCTGCTCTTCAACGACGACTATCCGTCGTGGCTGTACCAGGTGAAGTTGGGCGCGACGACGATGTGGGAGCGGTGGGACGGCTGGACGCCCGAGCGCGGGTTCCAGGATGTGGGGATGAACTCGTTCAATCACTACGCATTTGGCGCGGTGGGCGATTACATGTTCGGAGACATCGCGGGCATCAGGCCACTGGAGCCGGGGTATTCGAGGGTTCGGATCGCCCCGGTGGTTGAACGCGGGATCAGCGAAGGTAAGGCGTTCGACCACGTGAGCGCGAAGTATCGTTCGATCGCGGGGAGGATCGAGTCCTCGTGGAAGTGGGTTGACGGTCGGTTGGTGTTGAAGGTGGTTGTGCCGCCGAATGTGGTGGCGGAGATTGTGCTGCCCAGTGGTGACTCGTCGAAGGTGGTGATGGATGGGCGCGCGATCGTGGGCGCGACGGCCGAGCACGGACGGGTTGTGGTGAAGGTGGGATCGGGCGAGTATGAGTTTGAGTTTGTGCCGGGGAGATGATGGGGTGTACGGGCCCGAAGACGCGGTCGGCGGCACGCCGAAGGAAATGGCCAAATCACCAAATGGCCAAATGAAGTAGAAGAGAAGAGAAGAGCACCGATGTCGCGGAGCCGACATCGGTGGCACGCGCGTGGCCAACAGGTTGGCCACGCCACCCAGAGCCCGGTCCCGGCCGGAGTATTCACTTGTCAAAGACGCCGGGGTTGCGCGGCGGGTGATGGGCCGCCGGTTGGCCTCGGTGAGGGCGCGGGGTACGCACGCGCTCTCTGATAGGGGGGCGGACGGACACTTTGGTGCGCACCAAGGCGGTGGTAAGCAGGCACTAGCCACTGGGCACTGGGCACTAGGACAGGCAGGAAACCAAGGCCGCGGAGGGGGTTGCGCGCGGGGAAGAAGCGCGCGAAGATTTTTTTCGGGAATCTGGAAAGAGGGGAAAAAGACGGACACTTTGGTGCGCACCAAGGCGGTGATAAGCGGGTACTAACCGAGAGCAGCGGGAGTGGGGAATGGGGAATGGGGAGTCGGGAGTGGAGGAAGTGAAGAGGTTGAACGCAGAGAACACGGAGACGAGGGAGCGGGGAAGAGAAGACAACGAGACTTCAACGCAGAGGTCGCGGGGGGCGCGGAGAGGAGAGAATAAAAGTGAAGAAGAGGTACGCGGCGCGGACGGGGAGAGAAGGCGTGTCCGGGCATCGAGCTCCGGCTCGATAAAAAAACCCCGGGCGGGTGCCCGGGGCTTTGGAGTGTTGGAACAAGTCAGTTCTTAGCAGCCGACATCGAAGCGGGAGGCGAAGGCGTCGTAGTCGTCACCGTTGACGAAGCCGTCGTGGTTGAAGTCGGCGCCGGAGTCGGCGACGTCGAAGAGGGAGGCGAAGGCGTCATAGTCGTCGCCGTTGACGAAGCCGTCGCGATTGAAGTCGGCGGGGCAGGGGATGGCGACCCACTGGTTGCCGTCGATCGAGGTGAAGTCGACGAGGGTGGGCTCGCCGAGGTTGTTGGTGCCATCGGGCATGCCGCCGGCGACCTGGTTGGAGAGGTAGTCGTTGCCGGAGCCGTTGATGAAGGCGACGACCTTGATGGGGTTGGTGCCGGTCCAGCCGAGTTCGGCGAGGTCGATCTGGAGTTCGAGGCCGGTGGTGACGGCTTCGGGATTGATGACACCGCCGCCATCGACGCCTTCGGTGTTGGTGTTATCGATGTATCCGCCGAGGAGGCCGGGGATTCCGACGGGGTTGAGGGGATCAACGAGGAGGGATTCGCTGGCCTTGCGGGGGGCGTAGTTGGCGTAGACGGCGGCGAGTCCGCCGGTCTGGGGGTCGATGCGGGTGCCGTTGAAGAAGAGGGGGTTGAAGTCGAGCTTGTCGCCGCCGACGAAGGAGCTGTAATCGAGGACGGAGGAGCCGTCGAAGAGGGCGCCATCGGTGCGGAGGGTGGCGGCGTTGGTGTACATGTCGAAGCCGGAGGGGCCGCCGCCGGCGCCGTTGGTGACGTTGATCCAGTAATCGACGGCGACGTTGGCGTCGAGCTTCATTCCGGCGATGCGGTTGATGCCGTTGTAGTCGACATCGACGTTGTTGTTGCGGATGATGTTCTGCCCCTCGCCGGGGATGCAGTCCAGCATGATGGTCCACTTGTTGTAGTTGGTTTCGAGGTTGCCGCCGAGGAACATGTAGAGCTGGTCGCCGATAATGACGGCGGAGAAGTTGTCGAACTCAGAGCCGGTGCAGAGATCGCGGTCGCCCTCGACGTTGTCGCCGAACTGGGTGGGCAGGTTCTGAACCCAGAGGTTGTCGCCGTAGGCCGCGTCCTTGACGCCGTCGATGGTGATCTGAGCGGAGGCCTGGCCGGCGAGCGCCATGAGGGCGAGGGCGGTCAGTCGGTTCTGAAGCTTCATCTTCTTTACTCCCTTGTCAAATGACGTTGAACGAACTCCAAATCGCGCGACGCCGCACCCGCGGAGTCCGCGTTGTCTTGAGTGTCTCGAAGCGAGAAGCAATCTCTCTCGATCCCCGCCGAGACCATCAATGGTAACGCGCGGGTCGGTGTGCTTCTAGGGAATCTGGCGGATGGCGAGTAGGGTTTCACAAAGGAGAGGGCGAACGCCCGGCGAATCGAGCGGGGTGAGGTTGATGGCCCGAGAAGGCCGCTATGCTGTGTCCCCGGCCCGGGTTCCCGGGGAGGGGCGATCAGCGGTCGAACAAACGTGAAACAGAACTCGACATCAAATCCGGCAAGCGGCACGTCGTTTTTCCGGCGGCTTTTCCGGGCGCAGGAATCGGGGCTGGCGCTGGTGGTGGTGCTGGCGGGCGTGCTTTTGGCGATCTTCGGGGGCTCGAAGCCGAAGCTGATTTCGGTACCGATTGCGGCGGACGCGGTGGTGCAAGCGACGGAAAGAGCAATATCCGTGTCTCGCAATGGCGCAAGCACGGAGTATCCGATCGCGGATGGGTGGTCGCTGCGAGGCGAGCCGGGATCGCAGACGCTGGCGCGGAAGACGACGGTCAACAAGTTTCTTGATCCCGATAACCTTGTTCTGGTCGCCAAGGACGCGTCGTTCATCGCGATCATGGCGATCGGGATGACGGCGATCATCGTGATGGGCGGGATCGATCTTTCGGTGGGATCGATCTATGCGCTGGCGGCGATCGTGGGCGCGTATGCGCTCAAGCACCTGCAGGCCGGGGCGCTGGGCATCTCGGCGACGGGTTCGGTGACGGGCGAGGGCGGGGCGGCGTGGTTCACGTCGATCCCCGTCGGCATCGGCGTGTGCTGCATGGTCGGCGCGGTGTGCGGGCTGGCGAACGGCGCGATGATCGTCGGGCTGCGCGTGCACCCGTTCGTCATCACGCTCGGAACGATGGCGGTGATCCGAGGCGCGGTGTTCCTTGTGACGCGCGGCGATTCGATCGTGGGGTTCCCGAGTTCGTTCACGTCGGGGTTCTTCAAGGCGCCGATCATGGGCGTGAATCCCGTGCCGGTTTTCTTGATGCTGGTGGTCGTTGCGATCGGCGGGGTGGTGCTGTCGCGGACGGTGCTGGGTCGGCGGGCGTATGCGATCGGCGGGAACGAGACGGCCGCGGTGTATGCGGGTATCCCGGTGGGGCGAGTGAAGATCATTCTGTACACGCTGTGCGGGATGCTGGCGGGACTGTCGGCGGCGGTGTATCTCGGCTACCTGGGCGCGGCGTCGCCGGACGCGGGGCAGGGGTACGAGCTGCCGGTGATCGCGGCGACGGTGATCGGCGGGGCGTCGCTCTCGGGCGGTCGCGGGTCGGCGATCGGGGCGCTGCTCGGGGCGATACTCATTCAGTTGATCTCGAACGCGATGATCATTCTCGAGATCGACACGAGCTATACGCAGGTGGTGATGGGGGCCGCGATCGTGGCGGCGGTGTTCCTGGATCAGGTGAAGTCACGGTTCATGCCGCGCGGGAAGTAGCCGCGCGATCAAAGTGCTTTTTTCATCCGCAGCAATGGAGGATGTTCATGGAAGCCAAGCGATTCTTGTCGGCCCTTGCGGCGTCTGTGATCGGAGCGGTGGCGATGTTGTCGATCGGCGGTTGCGAGGGAAAGACTGAACCTGCGCCGACGGCGAATGAGGCCAAGCCCGCGCAGAACACCCCCGCCGCGGACAAGGCCGCGGAAGCCAAGCCGGCGGAGAATGCCGCGGCTCCGGCGTCGGGCAAGAAGTCGTTGACGATCGGCGTGATCGCCAAGAGCCAGAGCAACCCCGTGTTCCAGGCGGCGAAGACGGGCGCGTTCGACGCGGGGAAGGAACTGTCGGCGAAGCTGGGCGTTGAGATCAAGATCGACTGGCAGACGCCTCCCAGCGAGGATGCGCAGAAGCAGGCGCAGGCGATCGAGCAGCTGGTGGCCAAGGGCGTGGACGGGATCACGGTGAGCTGCACGGACGGGAACGTGCTCATGGCGCCGATCGACGCGGCGGTCGAGAAGGGCGTGCCGATCATCACGTTTGACTCGGACTCGGCGCAGTCGAAGCGGATGGCGTATTTCGGCACGGACGACGTGATCGCGGGTCAGACGGTGATGCGCGAACTCGCCAAGGCGATGGGCGACAAGGGCGTGGTCGCGATCCTGGCGGGCAACCAGACGGCGCCGAATCTCCAGGCACGAGTGAAGGGCGTGAAGGAAGAGATGGCCAAGCACCCGAACATCAAGCTCAAGGAGGTCTATTACCACAAGGAAACGCCGGCGGACGCGGCGGCGATGGTGCAACAGGTGCAGACGGCGAACCCGGACATCACGGGTTGGGCGATGGTGGGCGGCTGGCCGCTCTTCACGGAGAACGCGCTGGACGGCGTGTATGACAAGGCGAAGGTGGTGAGCGTGGATCACCTGCCGACGCAGCTCGGCTATGTGCGCAAGGGGCAGGTGCAGGCGCTGATCGGGCAGGATTGCTATGCGTGGGGGCACACGACGGTGACGATGCTTGTGGACTACGTCCTGAACAACAAGAAGCCCGAGAAGGTGATGAACACGTACGAGCTGCCGATCGTGACGAAGGAGAACGTGGACAAGTACGACGGGCTGTGGACGAAGTGGATGGGGAACTGAATCGCGAATGAACGCGGCAATGAGAAGGCCCGCCTGTGAAAGGCGGGCCTTTTTCATTGGAACGGCGCGTGGTCAACGGGGTTGACCACGCCACCCGGAGCAGGTGAAGTTGCGCGCCGGCGGGGATTGCTGGGGCACCACAAGCTCCCTCGCTTGCGCTTCGGGCTTGTTGCGGGAGCACCGCTCTGCAGAGAGGCAACAGCAAGGACAGACCCGCCTCGGCGAGGCGGGCCACCACAAGATCAGCTCGCGAGGGTGACGTCTTCGGCCTGCCAGGAGGCGTCGGGCGACCACCAGTAGCGGATGACGTGGCCGTCGTCGTTGGCGCCCAGGAGGACGATGCGTCCGTTGGGCGTGGTGACGCCGCGGATGGCGCCGGTGGGGAGGAGGGCGGTGCCGATGACGTCGGTGAGGTTGGCGACTTCCCAGTTGTCCATGCTCGGGGCCCACCAGTAGACGGAGAGGTTTCCGCTGGTGTCGCGGCCGGCGATGTTCAGGCCGCCCCAGGGCGTGACGTAGCTGGAGATGCTGACGCCGACCATGGAGGGGCCGTTGAACTCGTCGGTGAGGTTGGTGTTGACCCATTCGCCGCCGAAGGAGGGAACCCACCAGCTGACGGTAACGTCGCCGGAGGCGTCGACGCCGGCGAGGTTGATGCCGCCCCACGAGGTGAGGTAGCAGGTGAGGCCGCCGGCGATGGGGGAGGCGCCGGTGATGGCGGAGAGGTTGTCGGTGCGCCAGAGGTCCATGCCGGGCGCCCACCAGATGGACTGGATGTTGCCGGAGGAATCGAGGCCGGCGATATTGAGGCCGTTCCAGTCGGTGACGTAGCTGATGATGGGCCCGACGAGGGAGGGCATGGCGAGGGACTGGGCGCGGAGGTGGTCCTGGGCGATGTTGGAGTAGGTCCAGGAGCGGCCGTTGGCGGTGGAGTTGCCGTCGCGGGTGAACATGACGAGATCGCCGCTGGCCTTGAGACCAGCGATGTGGACGACGTCGTTGAGGTCGGTGAAGGCGGTGATCTGGCTGGTGATGATGGCCGAGCCGTAGACGGAGGTCGAGAGGTTGCCGTAGGCCCACGAGCCGTTGGCGTTGCGGACGAAGAGGAGGAGGCCGGAGGCGCTGGGTGCGGCGGCGTAGGTGAGGGAGTCGGTGGGATCGACCCAGGAGATCATGTCGCCGGTGAGTGCGGGCGAGCCGGTCATGGCGTGGAGGTCTTCGAAGGTCCAGGTGCCGTCGGTGCCTTCCTTGAAGGCGATCGCGGTGTTGTCGGGCGCGCGGGTGACAAAGGTGAGCTGTTCGTAGTTGGAATCGGCCCAGACCGAGCCGTTGACGGCGCCGGCGGGTCCGGTGAGGTTGCGCGGGTTGGTGTTGTCACCACCACCTGTATCTCCACCGCCTGTGTCACCACCTCCGGTATCTCCACCGCCCGTGTCACCACCTCCGGTATCTCCACCGCCCGTGTTACCGCCTCCTGTGTCGCCACCACCTGTATCACCGCCTCCTGTATCGCCACCTCCCGTATCGCCACCACCTGTGTCACCACCTCCCGTATCGCCGCCACCGGTGTCACCGCCGCCGTTGTCGGGCGGGGGCATGAAGGTGTCGGTGAGAGCGTCGAGCTTGACGTTGGTGGAGGAGACGATGACGTTCTGCTCGAGGTGGTATCCGGTGGCGATCGTGGTGAAGCGGACGGTGTAGGTTCCGGGTTCAACGGCGAGCTGGTAGTTTCCGGCGGCGTCGGTGGTGTAGGTGGCGACCACGGCGCTGGTCGCGTCGAGGACGTCGACTTGTACGCCGGCGGCGCCCTCGCCAATGGTGTAGAACTGGTTGGCGTTGGAATCGGCGTAGACGACTCCCAGGACGTAGATGGCGACGTCGTTGATGCCCTGGTAGCCGAACAACTGGGTGGAGTAGCTGGAGTAGCGTGCGCCGGTGGGGATGAGGAGCCCCGCGCCGAACTCGTCGTAGTGGAAGGATTCGTCGAAGTCCTCGTAGAGACTGAGGACGTTTTTGCGGTGGTCGACGGAATCGAGCCAGGCGCGGTGGACGTCGTCGATGTCGTCGTAACCGGCGGCGATGTTCTCGCCGGCGGAGTAGACGTAGCCCTGGGCGGCGGCGCGATCGGTGGGCGAGTTGCCCTGGAGGTCGATGTGTGAGAAGAAGTCCTGCTCGGCCATGGCCTGGCTGTGGAGGCGCGAGGCGAGGGTCAGTTGTTCGTTGAGGGCGAGGGGTTCCTGGGGGACGAGCTTTTCGATCTCGGCGTCGGTGAGGTCGGCGGTGAGGTCAAGGCCGAGCAGGGCGGCCTCGGCCATGGGGTTGGCGCGGGCACGATTGACGAGTTCGAGCAGGTAGACCTCCTGGGCGGACCAGGAGAACGCGAGGAGCTGGCGTGGCTCGAGCGACTCGGCCAGGGGCGGGGGCGTGGCGCGGCCCGGGGCGCCGGATCGCGTCGCGAGTCCCGTGCGCCGCAGAATCCCCGCCGCGTGGCGGTCGTGTCGAAGGTCGCTGGCGTTCATGAAAGGTCCCTCTCCCCGGATTGAGAGATCGGCAGGAAGGGAGGGGATGATGATGGCGCGTGAGTTGCGCAGAATCGCGGGGCGGGGGGTGGCGCGAGCTCTATCGTGCTCGCGGAGCGTGCGGCGCGTGCGGGGCGGGTTCTGGGGCTACGCGGGGCGATACCATGTGGCCCGAGAACCGCGACGCCGCAGGAGCCGCCATGCCTGATTCGCCGCCCGTGACGCCTGAGGAGATCCAGGAAGCCGCCGCCAAGTTCCGCGACGAAGTCGCGGGCGTGCGCGAGCAGATCGCGCGGGTGGTGGTTGGGCAGCGTGAGGTTGTGGACGCGGTGCTGACGTGCCTGTTCTGCTCGGGGCATGTGCTCTTGGAGGGCGTACCGGGGATTGGAAAGACGCTCCTGGTGCGAACCTTGGCGAGGGCGCTGCGTCTGTCGTTCGGACGGATTCAGTTCACGCCGGACCTGATGCCGGCGGACATATCGGGGACGACAGTGGTGGTCGAGAGCGAGGCGAGCGAGGCGAAACGGCAGCGGGTGTTTCAGTTCCAGCCCGGGCCGGTGTTCTGCCAGATTCTGCTGGCGGACGAGATCAACCGCGCCACTCCCAAGACGCAGTCGGCGCTGCTGGAGGCGATGCAGGAGCGGGCGGTGACGGTGGGCGGCACGACACATCCGCTGCCCGCGCCGTTTCTGGTGATGGCGACGCAGAACCCCATCGAGCAGGAGGGCACATATCCGCTCCCGGAGGCGCAGCTGGACCGGTTCTTTTTCAAATTGCTGGTCGGGCCGCCGGGGCGAACAGAGCTGTCGGAGATCTTAAATCGGACGACGCGCGGGAGTGACGCGGAGGTGTCGCCCACATTGGACGCGGCGGGGATTCTGTCGCACCAGGCGTTGGTGCGGAGGGTGCCGATCGCGCCGCATGTGCAGGATTACGCGGTGCGATTGACGCTGGCGACGCAGCCGCGGGCGATCGGGGGAGAGTTTGCGACGCCGATGGTGAATCAGTATGTGCGGTTGGGGGCCTCTCCCCGAGCGGCGCAGTCGCTGGTATTGGCGGGCAAGTGCCGGGCGCTGATGGAGGCGAGGGAGAGCGTGGCGATCGACGACATCCGGTGGGCGGCGGGGAACTCGCTTCGGCATCGGTTGATCCTGAACTTCGAGGCGCACGCGGAGGGCGTGACGCCCGATTCGATCGTGCAGAATCTGGTCTCGACGCTGCCGGTTGAGGCGGCGTGATCGCGACGCGAACGATGGCGCGAAGAGATCACCGCGGAGCACGCGGAGAACGCCGAGAAGCGATGAATCGGATAACGAAGGGATGCTCGTGTTTGCTGAGAACTGATACGGGTGATGACTTTTGGTGCATCGGGCGCGAGCCCGCATGGTCGAAGCGCGTTCCCCGAACTTCCCGGCTGGCTGTGATTGTGGCGTCAATCGCGTTTGCTGCTGTGATGTTGATCGTGCGGCCGGCGATCGGGCAGACTGAATCACGGATTCCGCTGGTTGTGGACGCGATCGAGCCTCGGATCGACGTGGTGGCGGGGTCGATGCTGGTCGCGCCGGTGCGGGTGGTCGGCGATGCCTCCGATGTGAAATCGCTTCCGGCTCGACTCGACGATGGGCGAAAGGTCGAGGCGCTGCTGCGTTGCATCTCGGTGACGCTTGATCCGAGTGCGCCCGCGACGTGGCTGCCCCCGGCGGCGACGTGGAGCGTCGACACCAAGCGAGCGGGCGGGCCTGACGGCGTCGGCGCGACGTGGGTGCTGGTGATGCAACTGCCGGCGGATGCGGCGGGGCAGAGCGTGTGGGTTGGGAACAGCAAGCTTCCGCTGAACTGGCTGCCGGCGCCGACGGCGCTGGTGCGGGCGGGGGATCGATTCGGGTGGCCAGCGCCGATCGAGGCGGCGAGGCTGACGCCGGAACTGCGGGCCTTGTTGACGCCCGAGGGCGAGAGCCCGGTTCGGCGATGGCGGCATCGGCTGGTGACGACGGGGCTGGATCCGCGGCGCGAGGCGGAGGCGCGGCTGACGCTTGGACTGTCGGAGTTCTCCGATCCGATCCTGGAGGCGTTGGCGCGTCAGAGCGAGGCGAGGTGGAGCGTCGCGATCGCGTGGCTGTGGCGAGATCGGCCTGAACTCGCGCAGCGGCTCGCGAAGCGGATCGCGTGCATCGTTGACTTTGGCGCGGGGCACTTCGCGCCGGCGTGGGCGATCGATCAGGCCGAACTGGACGCTCTGGTCGCGGACCTGGTTGATCCCGACCTTTCGACGGACGGGCGGGTCGCGCGGGCGGAGACGTGGTTGAAGTCGCAGGAGCCGATTGTGGCGTGGCTCGCGGACGATGCGGGGCTTTCCGCACTCGACGCGAACGACGACTCGCTCACCAACACCGTGAGCAGCGCCCACCTTGCGAACCTGACCGATCGCGGATTGACGGTTTCGTTCGGCGCGGTGGGCGCGAAGGCGGAACTCGCTCCGATCGAGGCGTTGCGGGTTACGACGCTCTCGGCCGCGATCCCGGGAACATCGTCTGTGAGGGACGAGCGGGACGAGTCGGGCGCGTCGATGGTGCTGACTTCGGGATCGTGGGGCGTTTCGCTGTCGCCCTTCGCGGAGCGAGTAGCGGTTCGTCCACCGGGACGGACGTTCGGCGGCTTGCAGGCGGACCTGACGCTTCGCTCGTGGCAATCGCCTTCGAGCTCGATGAGCGCTTCGACGCTGCCCGACACGCGAGCGATGCTGGCGCGTGGCGAGCCGGTGCTGGGCGGTGAGGACGGGTGGTTCCTGATGGTTGAGTGTCGTCGCGTGACGCGTGCGGACGATCCCGCGAAGGATCGCGTGGAGGTGTGGATCGGGCCGCGGGAGCACCCGAGGCTCGTGATCCAGCTCGCGGCGATCGGCGAGGCGACGCTGATCCAGGCGGAGCGGCCTGACGACGTGCGGTCGATCGTGGAGCGCGTGAGGTTTGTGAAGGAAGAAACTCGCTGGGCGGCGTTTGTGCCGATCGATGCGGCGTGCATCGAGCCGGAGAGCCTGGTCAGAATCGGGCTGGTGCGGGTGGATGCGAGGGGCGTGCGTGGGAGCTGGCCGCGTGCGATGCTGCCTTGGCAGGTTGAGCCATCGCGGGTGCTGTTTTCGCTGCGGGAGTGGGGCGGGCTGAGCGGGCGGTGAGCCGGGTCACACCGTCATACGGGCGGCGTAGACGAGCCATTCGAGTGCGAGCAGCGCGATCGCGGCCAGGACGCACCAATCCCAGACCTCGCGGCCGACCGAGCCCGCCGAGCCCGCGGCGATGGCCCGCCCTGCCATGGACAGCTCGCGCCGAACGAGGAGCGACGACTCGGCCGCGTCGAGGAGTGAGACGCCGATGACTTCGGCGTTTGCGATGGATGGATTGGTGCGATAGACGCCGACGCGGCCGGGCAGGCCGAAGCCGACGCTGGCACCGGAGTCGCTGACCTGGGGCGAGGCAGAGATGGACTCGGGTCCATCGAGCGAGACGCCTGGGAGATTCGCGGGTACGCGGATCGAGAGCGGACGCGAGGTCGTCGCCTGCTCGCTGAGGTCCGCGGCACGCGCGGTGAGCGTGTCGACGGCGGCGGCCAGGAACACGGGGAAACTCACCTGCAACGGCCAATCGGATTCGGTGGGCGAGAAAGAGACGATGAGGTCGCGAGCGTCGTCGCGCTCGGCGAGCGCGATCAACGGGCCGTCGTTGCCGGTGGCCAGTTCGGTGAGATTTGCACGCAGATGTTCGCTGACCCAGCGGATGACGCGCGGGCGAGCGACAAAGACGGAATCGAGCGAGACATCGCGAAGGATCGGCGAGGTACGGCGCCAACTGAGGACGTAGCTGCCCTTGGCGGCGGGATCGGCGAGGGACACCCCCGGAAGCGGCGGAGCGGCGTTGAACGAGAGGGTTGGGATTCCCGGCAGGACGCGCGGAGAAACGGCGTCGAACACGAGGAGATCGACGGCGGGGAGGCCACGTTCACCCGCGCGGGTCTCGTACTCGCTTCGCGTCATGGTCGTGAGCGTGACACCTGTGAGTTCCGCGAGTGCGTCGGCCAAGACCCAGCCCGAAGCGCCGGAGTCGGGCGTGACCTGATCGGGCGAGACGAGCACGATCCGCGGCGGTTGGGCGCGCGGGAGCGAGAGCCACGCGGTGTTATCCGCGTCGAGCGCATCGGGTCGTTCGATCGAGAGCGAAAGGAGTCCGGCGGCGCTGGTCGCGATCTCGAAAGATGCGGTCGCCTCGCCGGGCGTTGAGAGAGGGGGGAAGCTGTCGACGCCGGGCGTGATGGACGTGGGTGGGACTTCGATCGCGCGGCGTGCCAGAACCTGATCGTCGAGACGCAGCACGAGCGGCGCGGACACGGGCGCGGTCCCCGCGTTGAGAAGGCGGGCGAGCAGGCGAACCGTGCGGGGATCGGCGTATTCGCGCCGGCCGGCGAAGGCGACGATTCCGATGTTGTCGGGCGGGCGCTCGCCGGCGACGGAAACGAAGGAGAAGGTGGCGTTGCCGAGCGTGCCGCGGGCTTCGGCGAATCCGCCGTCGCTGACGAGCGCGACGAGCGGCGGGGCGGCGCTCTCGGGCGCATCGAGCGTGAGGGCTTCGGCGGCGCGGAGCGCGGCGGCCAGATCGGCGGGCTGGTCGGTGGGCGTCGCGTCTTGGATCACGGTTCGCACCTGGCTCGTGGAGCGAGAGTCGGGCGAGAGGAGAGTCGGCTCTTTGGCGAACGCGATGACCGAGACGCTGGCGCCGTCCTGTTCGATCGCGTCGGTTGCGATGCGCGTCGCGGCTCTCTTGGCGAGAGAGAAGCGGGTCTCGGCTTCGGAGGCCGTGCTGAGCTTGTTGGCGGAGGTGGCGGTTGAAGAGGTGGTTGAGGAAGCGGCGCCCTCGCGTGCGTTCATCGACGCCGAGCGATCGAGCAGAATGATGACGCGACTGGAGCCGGAGCCCGCGCCGGAGAGGGCGGGGCGGCCGATGGCGAGTACGAGCAGAGTCGCGATGAGCAGGTGGAGCAGGAGCAGCCACGAGCGGCGGAGCCAGCGGAGCGGCACGTTGGCCTGGAGGTCTTCGCTGGCGGCGGTCCAGAAGAGCGTGCTGCTGACGCGCACGGGGCGACGGCGAAGCTTCAGGAGATACAGCGCCAGCACCACGGGCAGCGCGATCGCCCCCGCGACGATCGCGGCGGTGGGCGAGAGCAGCGTCACGACGCGCTCCCCAGCGGCCTGGCGGGGACGGGCGGGCGATAGCCGCCCGCGACGATGAACATCTCGCGCGAAACATCGCGGCTGGAGTCGGGCTTGAAACCCTTGACGCGGGTGAAGAGTGCGCGGACTTCGCGGAGAAGCTCGGGGAACTCTTCGCCTTCGAGCACTTTCATGGCCAGCGAACCGCCCGGCGCCAGGAGCGGCGGGAGAATATCGAGCACTCGTCGGCAGAGACGGACGGAGAGGAAATCGTCGCCGTGCCCGGTGGTCGAGGGTGCCATGTCGCTGAGGACGACGTTGAAGAGGGAACCCGAGAGTTCGAGGAGTGTCGCGGGTTCAACCTTGAAGATATCGCCCTGCACGGTGCGAGCGCCGGGCGCGACGTTGGGGCCGACGGCCTGAAGATCAACGCCCACGACGAGGCCTTTATTGCCGACGGTCCTGGCGGCGACCTGCATCCATGAACCGGGAGCGCAGCCGAGGTCGAGGACGCGATCGCCGGCACGGACGATGCGGAACTTCTCGTTGATTTCGAGGAGCTTGTAGGCCGATCGGGCGACGTAGCCCTCGGCCTTGGCCTGCTTGAAGTAGCGGTCGTGTAGCTTGCGGGGCTGGGGCATGTGCTGCGATGGTACGCGCGCCGGGCTAGGTTCTGTTTGACGGATCGTCCGGAGCGAGGATACGGAGGTATCGGCGGATGATGGCGAGGTTGACGAAGGCGAGGAAGCTGGTGGCCAGTTTGTCGTAGCGGGTGCCGACGCGGCGGTTCT
>JADYYE010000076.1 GCA_020853815.1 Phycisphaerales bacterium | reverse complement strand
CGGTAGTACAACGGGCCAAGAAGGGCACTGAAGGCGGGTGATAGTGCTTCGCGAACGCGAAAGTTCAAAATCGCAAAAAGCCCTCGCGCATAAACCCTTGATTTCAAGAGGTTTCTGAATGAATCAGGGTGACAGGATTTGAACCTGCGGCCTTCTGGACCCAAACCAGACGCTCTACCAAGCTGAGCTACACCCTGGACGTTCAACTGTAGGAGTCCGCCCCCGGCCTCGCCGGTCCCGCCGTCCATCGCGGCCCACCCGCCCGCCCGGTATCCTGCACGCCTGTGTCGGCACGCGCCCGGCACGCGGGAGGTGCGGCGTGAGCGACATCCTGGTCTGCGGAATCAGCGTCGTCGACGCCATCGCACGACCCATCGACACCTTTCCCGCGCCGGGCGGCCTGCGCCTCTTCGATTCGCTCAACTGGTCCACCGGCGGCTGCGCCGTCAACAGCGCGATCGCGCTCTCCCGCCTCGGCCTTCCTCCCCGCCTCGTCACGCGCGTCGGCGCCGATTTTCTGGGCGATTTCGTGATCGCGGAGCTGACGCGCGCGGGGGTCGACACGTCCGGCGTCGTCCGCGACGCGGACAGGCCCACGTCGTTCTCGTTCGTCGCCGTGCCGGAGAGCGGCGAGCGATCGTTCATCCACACCAAGGGCGCGAGCGACACGATTTGCGAGCGCGACGTGCCCGAGGCGCTGCTCAGTGCCTCCCGATTCGTCTTTGTCACCGGCGCGATGCTGATGAACGCGCTCGACGGCGAGCCGACCGCCCGTCTATTGACCCGCGCCAAGGCCGCGGGCGCGACGACCCTGCTCGACACGGTCTTCGTGGAAGGCCTCGATCGCGCGGAGTGGCGGCGGCGTGTGGAGCCCGCGCTGCCCCGCGTCGACTACTTCATTCCGTCCGAGGCCGAGGCCCGCGCGATCGCGGGAACCGATGAGCCCGGCGCGGCCGCCCGCGAGTTTCAGCGGCTCGGCGCTCGCCGCGTCGTCATCAAGCTCGGCGCTCGCGGCGTGCTGTGCGTCGACGAGACCGGCGTGGAAACGCTCGTGCCCGCCCTCAAAGTCGACCACGTCGTTGACGCGACGGGCGCGGGCGATTGCTGGAGCGCCGGGTTCATCGCCGCGTCGTCTCGTGGGCGATCGTTCCTCGACGCGGCGCGGGTCGGAAACGCCGTCGCGGCTCTCAGCGTCCAGGCCGCGGGCGCGACGAAGGGTCTGGAAGATCCGACTCGTCTTGCGCGGGTGTGGGATCGCCCGTAGCAAGACGTTCATGCGCGGGGCTCAGTCGCGATCATCGTCGCCGGCCGCGTCTTCCTTTTTCATGATGAAGAGGTCATTGAAGCCGCGCAGGAAGAAGTTGCCCTCTTCCGCCGCCTTGTGCCAGTTGCCGCGCTCCAGCTTGGCGTTGTGGCGCACGACCGCGATGATGTCGATGGGCGTGAAGTGATTGCGGAGCAGGTCGAACAGCTCAAAGCCGATGGGCATGAAGCTCTGGCTCGCACGCTGGCCCGATCGCTTCTTGAACGAATCGCTGACGTACAGCGCCATGTAGCGGCGCGGGCGCAGCACGCGATCGATTTCCGCGATCACTTTCTCCATCGACTCGTAGTACGCCCGACCGCCATCGTCGCCGCCCGCGTCCAGCTTGCCGATGCAGCGCGGATCATCCGAGTAGTCAACGTGCGTCGAATACGGCGGGTCAACGAACACGAAGTCCGCCTTCGCGTCCTCGAGCGGGAGCTTCCGCGCATCGGCGCGGAAGATGTCCGGGCGCGAGGGCGAAAGGTCATAGCCGAGCGCCCGGCGTTCAAGGTCGCGCGCCACGTCGATCGTCGTGCCGCTCCCGCACATCGGGTCGACGACCAGATCGCCCTCGCGCGTGTACCGTTGCAAGAGCTGCCAGATCACCCACGACGGCGTCGCGCCCACATACTCCTTGTCGCCCTGCATCGAGCCCGATTCGCTGGTGTAGTGCTGGCTCGGGTACTCCCACAGTGTTGTGGTCAACACGCGGAGCGTCGGACGCGTCGGCCCGCGCGAAGAGCCGCGATCACGACCACCGCGCGGATCCGCGCGGCGATCCCCGGCCTCTCCGCGGGACGCCTGGCCTTCGTTCGCGCCGCGATCATCGCCCAGACCATCGCCGAGACCACCGGCGCGAGGAGGCCGTGACGGCCGGCCGCGCCGAGGTTTGTCGCCCCGCCCGTCGCGCGACCCGCCGCCTTGTCGTCCCGATCGCGACGTCACGCCTGGCTCCCCGAGATCGCCTTGGTCAGCGCCGCGATCACCTGCTTCTTCGCGTCCGCCAGCGAGAGATTCATCCGCGCTCCCGCCGCACGCACGTGCCCGCCCCCGCCGAACTGCTTCGCGACCTTGTTCACGTCCGGCGCGTCGGGCGTGTTCTTCGCGCGAAGGCTCAGCTTCGTGATCGGCCTGGAATTCGGCCCGACCTCGGACTCCGTGAACATCGCGACCACGCGCACCGACCCGATGCACTGGGCGCTGTCCGCGAACCCGCCCGCGTCGCCCGGCTCGCCGCCCGCGTCGGCCATGTCGGCGCGCGTCAGCGACATCACCGCGATGCGATTCTCCGCGTGCAGTTCGAGCGACGAGAGAGACCTCGCCAGCAGCCGCACCCGCGCCGGGCGGTCCTGCTGCTCGATCATGCGGTACACCTCGCTGTGGTTCGCGCCCGCCGCCAGCAGGTCCGCCGCGTGCCGTAGCACGGGCGGCGTGACGTTGCTGTGCTTGAACCAGCCCGTGTCCGTCGCGATCCCCACGAACAAGGGTTCCGCGACCTCGCGCGGCAGCTCCGCGATCGAGCTCAGCCCGAGGATCAGGCGGCACAGTTCCGCCGCGGGCTCCGCCACCGCCGCCGCGCTCGTTTCGATGTAGCGGCGTCCGGACGTGTCCGCATCGCCCTGCACATGATGGTCGATCACCGCCACGCGATCGCGCCGCGGCTTCAGATACGTCGTCACGCCCTCGAGCTGCGACCACGAGCCCGTGTCGAGAATCACGATCGCGTCGGGCTCGCTCTCCTGCCCGGGCGGCGGGACCGTGGAGCCGTCCAGCACGAACGCCGGCGTATCGCCCGCCAGCGACGAGAACCACACGGGCATCGGCCCGCAGTACCACGCCGCCGCCCCGCCCGGGCGAATCTTGTTGATCGCGCGGCACACCGCGATGGTCGATCCCACCGCGTCCCCGTCGGGCTTCAGGTGCGTCAGCACCACCACCCGCCGCGCCGCGCGCAGCCACGCCGCGATCTCCGACAGCGTCGCGTTGGTCGTCCATGTCTCCGCGGCGTTCACCGGCATGCGAGTGGCTCCGTCGTGCTGAAAGTGGAGGCGGAAGCGAGCATCTCCGCCGCGCGATCGCAATCACGCCGCAGCTGCTCGGTCAATCGCTGGATGCTGTCGAACCGAACCTGGTCGCGGACAAACGCCACGATGTCGAGCGACAAGCGCCAGCCGTACTCCGGCAGGCCGGTCGCGCCGATCAGGTGCGCCTCGACGCGACGGTCGATCCCCTGGAACGTCGGACGCGTGCCGATGTTGAGCGCCGCGGGGAACGCGCGTCCGTCCGGGAGCGTCGCGATCGCCGCGTACACGCCGTCCGCCGGTGGCATCACTTCCGATTCGAGATTCGCGGTCGGGAACCCGATCGTCCGCCCGCGCTGGTCGCCCCTCACGACAACACCTTCGAGCCGGTGCGGCCTGCCCAGCACCAGCCCCGCGTCGGCGACGCGGGCGTTCGCCAGCAGCCACCGCGTCAGCGAGCTCGACGCCGGCGCGATGAGCTGGTCGTGCAGCCCGAGTGTCACCGCTGGCTCGACGTGCAGCGAGTAGCCATTCGCCGCGCCGAGCGATCGCAAGAGATCGAGCGTGCCCGAGCGCCCCTTGCCGAAATGGAAGTCGGGCCCCTCGATGATCCACGACGGCCCGTGGCGAGCGACAAGGTCGCGGATGAACTCTTCCGCCGACATCGCGAGGATCGCGGGCGTGGGCTCGAGCTTCTCCACGATGTCCGCGCCCGAGCCCCGGAGCAACTCCTCGCGCCGTGCAAACGTCGTCAGCCTCGGCGGCGTTCGCTCCGGACGAAGGATGGTCGCCGGGTGCGGGTCAAACGAGATCGCGACCACGCGTCCATCCGCGCCGGCAAGCTCGCGGGCGCGACGCAACAGAGCCGCGTGCCCGATGTGCACGCCGTCGAAGTTCCCGATGCTGATGACCGTGCGAGGCATGAGGGGAGGATGGTAGGGGAGGAGGGGCGAGCTGGCCGCATGCCCGACGAGTCGTTGCGGGGCGCGAAGCGGGCGCCAGTTCGCACTTCCATGCGGCGCAAGTCAACACCGCGGGGAGACCCCTCGCCGTCCCGGCGCCACAGCATTCCCCTCGGTGATCTCCGCGCTTTCCTCGGTGAATCCGCGTCCCATTCCGATCGTCAAACTCAGTGATCCGCGAGCGGGATCGCCGCGGGGATGATCTCGGTTTCCTCGCGTGGCGAGAGCGTGATCGCCCCGCCGATCGTCTCCTGCTTCACCGCGACCAGGCTGCGGCGCACCAAGTCGAGCACCGCCAGGAACAGCCCGATCATCTCCGAGCGAGTGCGGCCCTGGAAGACTTGCGTGAACTCGAGCGTGCGCGAGCCGTCCGCCGCCGCGGGCGTCGCGCGGATTCGTTCGAGGATGTCCTGCGCGTGCAGCTCGATCGGCGTGTCGTCGTAGGTCACCTGGTGATCGCCCAGGCGATCGAAGTTCACGCTCTCCACGATCTTCCGGAAGGCCTCGGCCAGGTCGACGAGCCCGACGTCGCCGAGGTCGACCTGGTCCATCGCCTCCATCGCCTCGCGCAGCCGCTCATCATCCACCGACGCGTGGCCCGCCGGGAATCGATGGGCCCAGTCGGTGTGACGCTGCTCCAGAGCCGCGGCCGCATCGCGGTACTGCTTGTACGCCAACAGCTGCCGCACGAGTTCGGCCCGCGGGTCGTCGGCCGGCCCGGCGTCCGCCGCCATCGACGCGGCCCGCGCCGGCGCGGGCATCAGCATCCGCGACTTGATCTCCATGAGCGTCGCCGCCATCACGAGAAACTCGCCGGCGAGCTCGATGTCGATCCGCTCGATTCCCTTCAAGAACGAGAGATACTGCTCCGTGATGGATGCGACCGGGATGTCGGTGATGTCGACCTCGTCCTTGCGGATGAGGAAGAGCAGAAGGTCCAGAGGCCCCTCGAAGGCGTCCAGATGTACGCGATAGTCGTCCATGACGCTCATTGTGCGGCTCCGCCGTGTGCCCGGAGTTTAGCGTCTTGTCCTGTTCCGAGGTGGCCGCGGCACACCGTGCGTCGAGATCGGCCTCGCCAACGCTGGCGGGGCAAATCGCCAGACCAGCCTAAACTACCGCATGGCGGAACGGACCATCTCCCACCAAGCCAACCCGCACGCAGGCTCGCACATGGGTCCTCAGGCCGGCCAAGGGCCTGGTCCGCGCCCGGACCTTCCGGGCGACCATGGCGTGGAGCAGGAATTCGCCCGCGACACCATCCGCGAGCAGGCCCGGGCGGTGCTGGGGCTGGTTGAGCACGTGGGCCCGTCATTTCACAAGGCCGTGGACCTGATCTGCGCCGCCGCTAACGCCGGCGGGAGCGTGCTCGTCACGGGCCTTGGCAAGTCCGGGCTGGTGGGGGCCAAGATCGCGGCCACGATGTCCAGCGTTGGGATCCCCGCCCACGTCGTCCATCCGACCGAGGCCGCCCACGGCGATCTTGGGCGTTTCCGGGCCGCCGATGTCGTCATCGCGATTTCCTATTCGGGCGAGACCGACGAACTGGTGAATCTCGCCGCGATCCTGCGTCAGGACGGCCTGCCCATCATCTCGATCACCGGCGGCGGTGGGGCGGGCGACGATGGCTCGCCGCGCTCCAGCCTCGAACGCCTCGCCACGGTCTTCCTGCGCCTGGGCGTCACCAGCGAAGCGACGCCGGAGTTTCACGCGCCGACCTCGTCCACGACCGCGACGCTCGTCCTGGGCGATGCGCTCGCGCTGGCCGCGGCTCGGCGTCGCGAGTTCACCCACGCCGACTTCGTCCGTCGGCACCCCGGCGGCGCCCTGGGCAACGCCCTGCGCCCCGTGACCGATGTCCTGCGATTCGTCGTGGGAAAAAACCTGTCGACCGTGAGCGAGGACCTGAGCGTCCGCCGCGCCCTCGAAAAGGCCGCTGAGCACGGCAGGCGCCCCGGCGCCATGCTGGTCGTCAGCCCCGGCGACGCGTCGCTCTCCGGCATCTTTACCGACGGCGATCTGCGGCGTCTTGTGCTGCGCGATGCGAAGGAGCTTGATCGCCCGGTCGCGGAAGTGATGACGCGCACGCCGCGCACGTTGTCGAGCTTGGCCCTGGTGCGCGACGCCGTGCTAATGGTGCGTGAGCATCGCCAGGACGAGATTCCCGTAGTGGACGAGGCGGGCAGGCCGGTCGGGATTCTCGACGTGCAAGACCTGATCGCCCTCCGCCTCGTGCAGGACTAGGCGCGCGTGCGCCACCGGTGTCGATTCCCAGACATGGGTGCGGATCTCCGGGTGGCGAGGCCGACCCGTCGGCCACGCGCTCTTGGACGGCACGTCGGTCCCCGACGGTGACTTTCTTGATCGTTCGGAATGGTGACGCCGATACGTCGCCGGTGCGTTGGGTATCCGTCCGCGGCTGCTCTCGTGCTGGTGGCGCGCTTCCCGTCGACATACCATCGACTCCATGAATACTCTGTCCGCGGAGCGTGAACGGATGCACAAGGCTCACGTCGGGCGGGGCGGTTGGCTCCGGGCCCGCGCCGGCTCCACCCGCACCGCCGGGCTCGCGGTCGCCGCCGTCCTTTCCGTCGCGTTCGCCGGCTTGGTCGTGTTCTACGCGATGCGCGGCCCGCGTGTTTCCAACGCCGGACTCGATGGTCAGGAGGCCCCGCCGCCGCCCGACATCAAGGACATCTCGAAGAACGTCGGCAACAGCAGCGAACAAGGGTTGATCGCCGGCGGCGACAAGCAGCGTGTCACGTTCACCGATCGCAACGACCCGACGCGAATTTCGGGTGAGCTTGGCTGGGACCGACTCCAGCCGCTCGAGGGCAAGCGATATCGCATCGAACAGCCCCGCTCGTTCAACTACATGAAAGACGGGCGGATCGTGTACGTCCGAGCCGATCAAGGACAGTTCGTGATCCCGCGCCAGGACCAGGAGCCGCAGTCGGGCACGCTCTCGGGGAACGTCGAGATCAGGCTGTTCCCCGCGCTCCCGCCGGGCGTGAAGCTCGATGCCGAGAAGGCCGTGCCGCTCCTGACCGCCCGGATGTCGTCGGTGGACTTCGACACGACGACGGGCGAGATGCGGACCGCCAGCCGCGTGGTGGGGGAGGGCGAGTTCGGCGAGTTCGCGTTCACGGGCCTCCACGTCGTGACCAACCAGACCGAGCGTCGCGTCGAGCTGCTGGAGATCGATCGCGGTGAGAGGATGGTGCTCAAGCCCAGCCGTATGCGATCGGGGAGTGGCGACAACGCCAGGGGCAAGGCAAGGCCGGGAACGGATGAGGGCGGGCTCGTGGCCGACGCGACCAACCCGACTCCCGCAGCGCCTCAAAGCACCCCGCCCGCGGCGAATCCGAGCGAAACGACCGCGGCCACTCCCGCCGCACCGCTGGATGAGGTCTTCTACGCCGCCGCGTTCAGCGAAGACGTGAAGGTCGTTCAGGGCGCGAAGGAAATCTCGTCCGATCGCTTGCGCACATGGACGCACCTGATCGACGGCAAGCTCGCCCCCGGCGCGACCGGCGACCTTGAGAAGCTGGCGGGCCCGCCGAAGCAGAACGGCGCGGAGGCTTCCGAGACTTCGACGGGCGACAAGTCGGACGCGATTTCCGACGCGCCCATCTCCGCGGCGCCGACTTCGCGGACGCCCGCGGAGCCGGAGCCACCATCCATCGGAACGCCGCCCGCGCCGGGCGCGGCGACCGCGACCCTGCCGAGCGAGCCTCCGGCGCTCGCATCCGATGCGGCCGCCGAGCAGCCCGTGTCCGCGGTGTCGATGCGTTCCGATGAAGATGTGACGATCACATGGACCGGGCCGCTGGTGCTGAAAGCCGAGAAGGATCGCCCGGTCGAGTTGGCCAAGGACGAAGTTTCGCTCCGGTTCGAGTCGGACCTGCCCGGTGGCACACGCTTCAGCGCGACCGATCAGAAGGCCAGCGGCAGCGCCACCAACGTCGAGTATTTCGCCACCACGCGGCGCGTCGGCCTGCTCGGCGATGACGCCACGCCCGCCGTCGTGCGATCGGAGGGCGCGGGACGCGTGGAGGCCAAGGCCGTGACGATCGGCGTCGCGACCGGCGTGGTCGACATCCCGTCGGGCGGCGTGCTGGTGCAGGAGAAATCGAAGGCGGACGCCGAGGCGGCCGAGGCGACGGCGCGGCGTGTGTCGTGGGGCGAGAGTGCCCAGTTTCTTTTCGACACCCGCGACGGGCAGATGACCGGCGCGCTCCGCGAGGCCTTTCTTACCGGGAGCGTCGAAGCCCGCGACGCCGGCGCCACGCTCAGGGGCGGATACCTCCACGCCACGTTCATCCCGAGCCCGCGCACCAGCGGGCAGGCGGTGCTCCGGCGCATCGAGATGCGCGACGGCGCATCGGGCGACGACGGACGCGGCGCGACGCTGGCGGCCGGCGAGCTTGATCTCTCGTTCGTCCCCGTCCGCAAGGGAGACGCCGGGATCGGAGAGAGCGAGCCGCGCGAGTTCGAGGCACGCGGCGGCGTGCGTGTGGAGCGCGACGGCGTGACGCTCGACGCGGACAAGCTCCGCGCGGGCCTGGCGTCCAAGTCGGATTCGGGCCCCCAAAAGAACGACATCGAGGTGACCGACGTCAAGGCCGACGGCACGGTGCGCTTTACGCGCCGCGACGGCGTGACGGCCAACGCCGATCAGCTCCGCGCCGACGCGGTGCGCGAGATCGTCGAGTTGATGGGCGAGCATGTCTCGCTCTCCAAGGGTGCGAGTTCGGTGAACGGCACGTCGATGGTGCTGCGGGGCGCGGAGCGATCGCTCGAGGTCTTCGGGGCGGGCGTGTTCGAGCACCAGCCGAGGGCGAATCCGGCGGGCGAAGCGGGCGCGAGCGACAACGACGCCGCGAACCCCGCGAAGGACCTCGGGCATGTGCTGGCGACATGGAAGGGCGGCATGGTGTTCAGCGACGTTTCCGGTGTGCTCGACGCCGCGGGCGATGTGCGCGCGACCTACACGCCCGGCCCGCTGGAGCAGGACACGCTGTTCGGCGAGCGATTGCATCTTGAACTCACTCCCGCGGATTCGTCGGACAGCGAATCATCGAGCGGCATCGCGAGCCTTGACCTTGGCACCAAGTCGAGCGAGCTCACGCAAGCCAAGAAGCCGGACGACCGACGGCTGCTGCTGGCGAGCGTGACCGGGTCGGACCTTGAACGTGCCGACGGCAAGCGGGCGAGCGTTGAGTCGCGCACGTACCGCGTGAATGAGGATGCATCGGAAGGGCGCGAGCTTGAGAGTCTCGTGTACCTGGAAGGTTCGATGATCGTCGGCGACAACGCGCAGGGGACTCTGACGGTGCCGAGCGCGGGGATGCTGCTTTCGTTCGACAAGCGGAACACGCCGCCCAAGGTCGAGGTGATGGGTGAGGAGCCGACGACGGCGCGCGGGACGGCCCGGGTGCGCTGGACCAACGAGATGACGTACGAGCGTGAGCCGGGGCTGGCAACGGTGCGGGGCGGAGTGAAGCTGGATCACGCGCCGATCGAATCGGCGGACAAGACGGAATTGGAGAGCGAGAAGCTGGTCGTGCGCTTTCGCGACGCCGAGTCGGTCAACGAACGCGGCATGAGGATGGTGCGCGGGCAGTTCCTGGGCGCTACGGCGAACGGCGCGGTGTGGGCCCGGTCGATGGGCAAGGAGATCACGAGCGATCAGCTCGAGTATGACGGCGTGGCGCGCACGATCGAGGCGATCGCGTCGGAGGGGAATCTGGCGCAGATGTTCGATCCCAAGAGCCCGACACCGATGACGGCGCGGCGGATTTTCTGGGACCTGGTGAAGGATCGCGTCGAGATCAAGGACGCGGGGACGATCACCATCCCGCGGTAGATCACGGAGGCGCGGGCGAGCGCGGAGCATGACCGAGCGCAGGAAAGCCGGGCGCGTGGCCAACAGGTTGGCCACGCCACCCGGAGTCCGGTCCCGGCCGGTGTATTCACTTGTCAAAGACGCCGGGGCTGCGCGGCGGGTGATGGGCCGTCGCGCGACTCCGGTGAGGGCGCGGGGTTCACACACGCGCTCTCCACCTAGGGGGCGGACGGACACTTTGGTGCGCACGGAGGCGGTGATAAGCAGGCACTAGCCACTGGGCATTGGGCACTAGGAAGCGCTGGAAAGCAAGCCCGCGGAGGCAGTTGCGCGAGGGAAGAAAGCGAGCAAAGATTTTTTTCGGAAATCTGGGAAGTGGGGAAAAAGACGGACACTTTGGTGCGCACGAAAGTGGTTGTAAGCCTGTGCTAACGGTGAACCGGGCCGAGCTCGGTGGTGGGCGGTTGGAATCGCGGCCGCGTGCGGGTGTCGTCCACCTCGCCCGTGTCCGTGAAGTCCCCGTCGCCATTCAGGTCCTCCTTGTCCCTCGCCCAGTTCCCCGTCTGGCTGAGCGTCCACTGCTGGTCCCGCCACAGGGTCGAGATGCTGCTCCCGTTCCAGTGCCCCTCCTGCGTCCGCGTCAGCCGGTTGCGGCTCTCCTTGAGGAATGTGGGTCACAACAACTCCACCTTCCCGCGGGAGAGCCGCTTCTGGAAAGGTGCGCATTCATCAAAACGTTACCGATGCTGGTGGCGGCGGCGTGGCGGGGACGCTGTGGGGCATGTGGAGATACCTCGATATGCGCCGGCTGTGTGAACCGGTGGTGACGGAACTGGCGACGGCGGCCGCGTGAGCCGCGCCGCTGATGAGGCTTCGCCCTCCGGGCTCGGCCTCATCAGCGGGATGGACCTTCCTCGGGAGAACCTCTTTGGCAAAGTGCGCAAGTTGACAAACGCTACCCGGACCCGGGACTTGAGGAGCTGATTCTCGGCCTTTATGAACTGGACCTGACGCTCCACCACGCCCCCATGCTCAAGACCATCGCCAACCAGCTGAGTCGGGCCTTGATCGTTTGTCGAGTTTTTGACTACCACACCCGGTCGACATAATCCGTGTCAAATCACATCATGATATTAAGAAGCATGCCCAAAAAAACACCGACAATCCAAGACATTATGGAACCGGGAATCATAACAAAAAAGATCGACATTCGACTTCGAAACCAGGTGCCGTCCGTTCTCCTGTGCGGCAAATAGAAACAGCATAACATGACAAATAATACCATGCTTCCAAATACGCCACCCCATCCAACAATACTGCCGACGGTCGGTCCATTAGGTGGGTGTAGTCCATAGTATATCATGCCGCCAAGAAAAGCGACGCATGACGGCGTGAATATCGATGACAATACTAGCGAACGACTAATCGGTCTTAACGACGCGTACTTGGTCGCCCATGCAATCGAGCCGGTTGTTCCGCATTCGACGCATCGTACGGCTCTATCGTCAAATGCCATAACCATAGGATATCCGCACCTGGGACACGGAGGAAGCGTTGCATTCTCAATCGCAGTACTCGTCATCGATCTCCTCCTTCCACCGCAATGTGCGTCAGCATAATACTGGCGATCACCAAGGAGCAGGGATTGGCGGATTGCGTTTTCTACACGCTTTCAATTGCGCCCAAGTGTACCCCGGAAGTGTCAAGTCACTGCTTACTGCCGCGCAATAGCTTGTGGCGGTAAGGAGACATAGTCCCTTCATGATGCCAGCCCATTTGGTTACACACATGTTCTCGAGGCATTCGCACATCATCATGTCGCATGCAAGCTTTGGCATTCCACATTGATCATAACACCGATCATGAAGATGACAGCACAGGCTGAAATCCAACCCAAACGGGCCGTCGGGAGAGAACGAGCAGGAGTCGTGCGTTTGGTAAATACAAAACTGAAGGGTATAGACAGCGATACGTTCCCCTCGCCTCGGTGACGGAGGAGTAGTCGCCTCGCATTCCTTGACGTACGCATCGACGGTTTGTTGCCAGCAACGATGTGTACTGGAAAGATGCAGCGTGCTTGATACATACGTCTCTGCCAACGCCTGACAATCGATGCCGCCGTTACCACTGCCCACGGCGCAATCGTAGTCTGGTCGCGGGCACCAAGGAGGAAGACCCGACGGATCAACCCACCTGAGCGGATATTGATAGCAGTATGAGTATAGGCTATCCCCTTCAACATAGCCCAATGGGTTCCTCTTCGTCCATCTTCCCAACCCCGCGTCATACACCCTGTGCCTGACGTGATAGATCGCGCGTGACGCCCCCACGAAGGTGGGGTCGTGCTGGTAGCCGGCGTAGCCGAACCGGTTCGCCACGCTCGACGCCGAGAGCGTGAAGCGGCCCGCGGTGGACGGCGCATCGAACCACTCGGCGAACAAGTCGTAATCGTCCCCGTTGACGCTGCCGTCGAAGTTGACGTCGGCCTCGGCCCTGGCGTTGTCGAAGTCATCGCCGTAGTCGTCGAAGTCGGTCGCGTTCACGAACCCGTCGCGGTTGTAGTCCGCCGGGTCGATCCGGATCGGGATGCCGTAGGAGGTGTACTTGACCCACTCCTTCACGACGCCGGCGTCCGACAACACGGCACTCACGTCCGCACGCCAGTTCTGCACGTAGTAGACCCGCTCTTCCAGCGTCCCGTCGGCCGAGCTCGTCCAGCTCGTGTTGGCGTCCCTGTTCCTCAGGATCACGCTGTCGATGTACGAACTCGATCCCCGGCCGTTGGCCCCCGCGTTGTGGTACGCGAAGAGCTCCTTCGGGCTCGTATCGCTGCCTCGGAAGGTCGCGACAATTCTCCACCGATCGTCCATGGCAAAGCTGTACCACGGGTCATTGGCATCCACGTCGGCGTCCGCGTCGGCGTCGGAGTGCCAGCCGATCCGCATGTTCAGCCCGTTGTACGTGTACTCGGCGACCACGGCGGAGTTCCCTCGGTTCTTCACCGTCCTGAGTCTACCAAAGGCGTCGGAGACGTGCGAGTAGTCTTTGCCGTCGTCGGTCAAATTCCCCACCGCGTCGTGCGTCAGGGTGTAGTTCACGCTGCTGTTGCTGTCCGTGTCCCGGGTCAGAAGCTCGTTGGCGGCGTTGTGCGTGCGGGTG
>JADYYE010000075.1 GCA_020853815.1 Phycisphaerales bacterium | reverse complement strand
TGCTCATTCGGCGGTACGCCCGTCGAACGCTTCCGGCACGATCTTGCGTGCACGCTCCCGCAGCAACGCGGAAACCTGCACGTCCGAATCGAGGGCGATCGCCGATTTGGCGATCCTCTCGCACTGGTCGATGTTCACGCTCCGGATCAGCCGTTTGAGCTGCGGGATCGATGAACTGGTCACGGAGAGCGTACGCAACCCGAACCCGATGAGCAACATCGCAAATTCGAGATCGCCGGCCGACTCGCCGCAGCACGACACCGGGATATCGGCTCGTTTGGCCTTGCGGATGACGTCCTTTATCAGGCGCAGGACGGCCGGGTGCGTATGGCTGTAAAGCCCTGCCACACGCTCATTTGTGCGATCGACCGCCAGCGTGTACTGCACCAGGTCGTTGGTCCCGATCGAGAAAAAATCGACCTCGCGGGCGAAGGCTTCGGCCATAATCGCGGCCGAGGGAACCTCGACCATCATCCCCATTTTCAGACCCCGATCGAAATCCAAACCTTCCTCGGCGAGGTCGTCCATGATGTCGCGGACGTGGTACTTGGCCTGGCGGAACTCTTCGAGGGAAGTGATCAGGGGGAACATGATCTTGATCGGGCCCAGGGCCGAGGCGCGCAGCAGGGCGCGGAGCTGCCTCTTGAACATCGGGAGGTTGCGGAGGCAGTAGCGGATGGAGCGGTTGCCGAGGAACGGGTTGCGCTCGGGGACGTCGACGCGCGACTGGGTGTACTTGTCGGCGCCGAGGTCGACGGTGCGGATGGTGAGCGGGCGGCCGGCGGCGAGCGAGACGCAGCGGGCGTAGGCCTTGTAGTGATCTTCCTCGGTGGGCTCGGTGGTGCTCGTGAGGTAGAGGAACTCGGTGCGATAGAGGCCGACGCCCTCGCCGCCGGCGTCGATGACCTGGTTGATTTCCTCGGAGAACTCGATGTTGCCGAGGATTTCGATGCGCGTGCCGTCGACGGTGACGGCGGGGAGCTTGCAGAGATCGGTGAGCGAGAGCCTGAAGTTTCGCGTCTGCTCGATCTGGAGCTGGTAGTCGGCGAGCTGCTCTGGGGTTGGGTTGAGGACGACGACGCCGCGGTCGCCGTCGAGGATCGCGGTCAGGCCGTCGGTCGCGGCGGCGGTGAGGTTCTGGCACCCGACGACGGCGGGGATTCCCAGGGCGCGTGCGACGATGGCGGTGTGGCTGGTGCGCCCGCCCAGGTCGGTGGCAAAGCCGATGACGCGCGAGCGATCAAAGCCGGCGGTCTGAGAGGGCGTGAGGTCCCGGGCGAAGATGATGGTGTCGGGCGGGGCCTCGATGAGGCGGGACTGCTGCGCGCCCAGCAGGTGGTGGAGCACGCGGGCCGACAGGTCGTCGATGTCGTTGGCCTTGGTCTTGAAGGACGAATCTCGCGAGGAGCGGAACTTGTCGGCCAGCACGCCGAGCAGGTGCGAGACCGCGAACTCGGCGCAGACGAGTTCCTTCTCGATCATCACGCGCATCGGGCCGACCAAGGACTTGTCGGCGAGCATGACGGCGTGGACGCGGAAGATCGCCGCGGTCTCTTCGCCCATCTCGGTCTTGGCCTGGGCGTAAAGGGCGTGAAGATCAGCGATCGAGGCGCGGATGGCGTGGTCGAAGCGTTCGAGCTCGCCCTTGACGGCATGGGCCGTGATCGGGCGACGCGGGACCCGCCCGTGCTCGGTGTCCAGGACCATGACCCGCCCGATGACGATGCCGGGCGAGACACCCAGGCCCGGGTGCTGGTCGGAGCGAGGGGTTGTGGAGGTCGGGACGGTCACGCCGCGGAGTGTAGGAAGAACGACCAGAGTTCGCAGAATCCAGCGGTCGCAAGGCTCGGCGTGGTACGATGGATTCATGCCGATCAAGCGTGCGAAGGCGGTTGAATCTCTCTTCGCCGGGGGCGAGCCCCGATTGGGCGTGCTGCGTGCGCCGGCGGCGAGCGGAGCGGCATTCGCGTCTTTCTACGAACATCCACGCGGGGCGCTCTTCGTCGGTGACTCGGCCGCGTGGATGGAGTCGATGGACAGCGAGTCGGTCGACCTCATCTTCGCAGACCCCCCGTACAACATCAACAAGGCCGAGTGGGACAATTTCGAGAGTCAAGAGCACTACATCGAATGGTCATTGAGCTGGCTCCGTCCCGCGGCGCGGATTCTCCGCCCGACCGGGTCGCTCTATGTCTGTGGGTTTTCGGAGATTCTCGCGGACCTGAAGCACCCGGCGTCGCGCCTGTTCGCGGGCTGCAAGTGGCTGGTCTGGCACTATCGCAACAAGGCGAATCTGGGGAATGACTGGGGGCGGTCGCACGAGAGCATTCTGCACTTCAGAAAGTCGGATCGATTCCGTCTCAACGTTGACGAAGTGAGAGTTCCATACGGCAATCACACGCTGAAATACCCCGCGCATCCGCAGGCCGAGTCGAGCCAGTACGGCAACGGCAAGTCGAGAGAGGATTGGACGCCGAATCCCCGGGGCGCCAAACCGCGAGACGTGATCGAAATCCCGACCACCTGCAACGGGATGGGCGAGAAGACGCCGCACCCGACGCAGAAGCCCGAAGAGCTGCTCCGGCGGCTCGTGCTCGGCGCGTCCCGCGCCGGGGACGTGGTGCTCGATCCATTCAGCGGATCGGGTACGACCATCGTCGTGGCTGAGCAGCTTGGACGGCGCTGGCTGGGCTGCGATATCAACCCGGAGTACAACGAATGGGCCGTCGGACGGATCGAAAACGTCCAGCGAAGGTCGGTCGCCGAATGGATCGAGTTCGATCGTTCGGTCGCGGCCCGAAGAGAGAGCATTCGTTGAAGCTCGCCGACCTCGTGAAATGCGCCGGCGACAAGTCGCGATTCCAATCGCTCGACGACTATGTCGACTTTGCGCGCCGATTCCTCGATTTTCTCGCGGGCGATGGAGTGCAAGCTCGAATCGTTGCTCGAAACGAGCCGAACTACTTGTTCATTCAGTTCAAGCGAGACGGGAACTTCAATGTTACCCGCCCGATCAATTCCGAGCTGCTGATTGAAGCGAAGGACTCGATTTGCCTCAATGGCCTGGAACGGGTGATCGCTCTCGCGCGGGACGCCAAGCGCCGCACAGAGAAGGACCGCGTATTCCTGCGACGTACGATCTACACGCTCCAGCAGTGCATCGGCGCGGCGCTCGACGCGCTCCCCTCGGGGAAGTCGAACACGGCGAGGAAGTTGAATGGTGATCTCTTCGAGCGGCTGATCCGAATTCTCGTGAATCACGCCGGGTTCGCGTGCGAGAGCGGCACCGTTTCGGTCCCCGTCATGGCCGACGGCACAGAGCAGTTCCGGATGAGCTACCAGCACGACCTGGTGGTCAAGCAGGGCGAGGTCGTGCGCCTCATCGGGAGTGTGAAAACGTCCAGCAAGGACCGGCTCGACAAGATTTTCGTCGACAAGTTCCTGTACTCCAAGATCACGGGGACATGCGTGCCGCACGTCGCGGTTTTTCTCAATGATGTGCAGCGAAAGGCGACACCCAAGCCGAATCAGTTCGGTGTGAGCGCGACGTTTCTCCCGGGCCACTTCAAGGGCTTCACGATCAAGCTCAATCCGCTCGACGGCGTGTACTACTGCGATCTGCGTCCGAATATGCGAGAAGACCCGTGGCTCGCGAGCCGGATTCGGACCATCGACCGCTTCTTCTGCGATGATCTGCCTCGATTCGTCCCCTGACGCGCGGTGTTGCTACCGCAGCTGGTTCCACCACGCCTCAAGGGCGGTGCGGTCCAGGGCGAGTGCCTTCTCGCGCGGCGTGTCGGGGGGCGCGGGGTGCAGCGAGGCCAGGCGATCGAGCACGGCGGCGCGCCGGGGCTCGGGCACGCGCTGCAGGATGTGCCACAGCGTGATGGCGTCGGTCTGCCCGCAGGAGGCCAGGAACGAGTCGAGCTCGCCCGCGTCGATCCGCGCGGGGTCGAAGGCCGCGAGTTGAGCTTCGGAGAGCGATGACGCCTTGGCGCGCGGGAGCGCGACAACGCCGTCGGCGCTGGTCCGGCATTCGATCCCAGCGGAGACGCGCGTCACGCCCTCTTTGCCCGAGAGTTCGACCCAGCCGACAGCAACGGAAAGGAGCGTCGCGCCGTCGGGCTCGACGCGGAGCGTGTAGATGCAGCCCATGTCGGTGGCGCGGGCGGCGGGCGTATCGACGACGAAGAGGCGGGGCGGTGCGGTGATGAACGCGTGGAGCGTGCCGCGGGCGAGTTCCATCTGCTGCTGGTTCTGTCGCGAGCGGACGAGGCGGACGCGCGAATCGGGCTCGATGGTGACGCTGCCGATGGAAGGGACGGTGAGCGAGGCACGCTCGTTGGCGGCGGTGGCGAGCCACTGCCTCTCGCGGAGCTGCGAAGCGCCGGTCTGGCCGTCGATCGTGGGGGCGCCGGCGATGACCTGCACCTCCCACGCCCGGCCGGTCGGGCGCAGGAAGAAAATCGCGGCCGCGGCGATCGCGAGCGTGAGCGCGCCGAGCGCGAGGATGCCGCGGAGTGATGGACGCGATGGATCGGGGCGCGACGGGTCGGGGAGCGAACCGCGATGACGCAGCGAGGCGCCGACGCGCGCGAGCGATTCTTCGAAGGCGGCATCGGCGGGCGCGGCATCGGCGGGCGCGGCGTGGGCGTCGTGTTCGTACGCCGCGCGAGCGCGATCGGAGTGCTGATCTGGCCGGCCTTGATCGGGCGGGAGGGGTGCATCGGTCATGGCGACGGCTCCGTAAACGCGGGCGAGAGCTTGTCTCGGAGGAGCTTCATGCCTCGGGTGAGATTGACGCGGACCGAGCCGTGCGTGAGCCCGAGGCGTCGGGCGATCTCGGGGCCCGACAGTTGCTCGATGAGGCGGAGCGCGAGCGTTTCGTGATACGCCGCGGGGAGCGAGCGGATGGCGTCGAGGAGCTGCAAAGGCGTGATCGAAGTTTCGCGGAGCGCGGGCGCGTCGGCGTGGGTCGGCCTGGCTTCGGCGGCGCGTGGCAGCGCCCGGCGCAAGAGCGACCGCACACGGAACAGCGTGCCGGCGCGGCGGCGCGCGATCGAGCAAAGCCACGCCACGAACGTCGCATCATCGCGCAGCGAGCCGATCTTCCGCATGGCGGCCACGAAAACATCCTGGGTCAAATCGTCGGCGTCGGGAGAGCCGACGCGGACGAGGAGCACGGCGTGGACCACCGGCGCGTACAAGTCGTAGAGCGTTGACCACGAGCCGCGGTCGCCGCGACGCGCCCGCGCGACCAGAGGAGCGATCTGACGCGAGAGCGAGTCGTCGGCTTCGAGCGAAGCCGTGTCCGGGTCGGCACCCGCGTGCAAGACCTCCGGCGGCGCTGGTACGTCGGTCGAGTCGGCGAAGATGCGGTCGGGGATGGGCTCCACGCGAAGCACGAGTCTACTTCTTGGACGACGCGGTCGTGTCCTTGGCCTGGCCTTCGGCCGCGAGCTCCTTGCGGGCGCGTTCGATCGCTCCCTGGTAGCTCGTGAGGTTGGCCTGCATGTTCTTTTCCAGGAGCGAGCCCGGGGACATGCCGCGGACCGCCTCGCGCAAGTGGAATCGATAGCGTTCATCGACTTCGGCCCGGCGCTGCTCGTCGCTGGCCATGATGGGATGCGTCAAGAGGGCGGCGGCGAAGTGGAGCGTGGAAGCCGAGCCGCGGCTCTCCTTGCTCTCGAGATTGATCGCGCGGAGCATGTACCAGTAGCCGGGGATGCCGTCGCGTTCGCCCGGAGCGCTCTGGCCCTTCTTGAACTCGGTCTCGCCGAGCTGGTTGAAGCAGCCGACGGCGTAGGCCAGGTCGAGCCATTCGTTGGAGCCGACCTTGCCGACCGCCTCGCCATCGACGACGCGCTGCATGAGGCGATGGATGACCTCGTCGGAATGTCCCTGCTGATTCATGCAGAGGCGCCGGACAATCTCCATGTGCGAGAAGAAGTCCGGGCTCGCGGAGAGAGCGGCGAGGCTGTGCCCGATCGGATCAGCGCCGGTGATGGGGAGCTTTTCGATCGAGGATTGGTGTTCGGAATCGACCTGCACCTCGTTGCAGACCATCGGAGGGCCGGAACGGCTCGGCGCCCAGGCGCCGGCGAATGCGGCGGCGGTCAGAAGAGCGGCGGCGGAAAGGACGCGGGTGCTGCGATTCATGCGGTTCTCCTTGGGCCGGGCGAGGCCGGCGGAAGGAAGACGCGCGAAACCCATGGGTGTTAGCAGGGAGCGGAAAGGAAGCGGCGAAGTGGCGAAGTGAAGCGACACGCACCTCAATCGGTGTGCCCCATGCCGGGGCTCTGCATCGGGCCTCTTCATTCGCCGATTTGGCGGCTTGGCGATTTCCCTCGACGTGCCGCGGACCCGTCTTCGGGACCGTGCGCTTCCTCTTCCCCTTTTCCGGGTGCCGTGGCCAAGCCCTGCCTGGAGGGCTTGACCACGCTCTCGGTACGTCGGAACTCCCCGCCGACATCTACGTGACCTACCCGCCGTGGATCAACCGAAACCGAAGATCGCTCGGCAGGCCCCGCCCACGAAATACCCGACGACCGAGACCGGGTAGAGGATCAACACCCATAGGCCAACCACTTTGATGATGCGTTCGTGTGATTCCGCGTTCGCCGTCGATGATTCAACAAGTCCATGAGACGCGATTGGTATCGCAAAGAACACCACCGGGATCGCCAAGCACCCAAGCACACTGTTCGGGAGGCCGAACTCCGACACCCCGAAGCCGCCGATCAGCGCCGAGACGCCGAAAACGACCACGCCGAAGATCACGAGTTGCTTGAGGCTCGACGAAAACAGCTTCTCGCTCATCGCCGCACGTTCCCGCCGAGGGGTGCTCGGTCGCCGCCGAAATCCCATCACCCATATCAGCCCGACAAGGCTGTCGAAGCCCCATTCACCCCGGCACCTTCAAGCCTCCGGTTCGGCAACCGCACCCACCCTCAGTCAATATACCCCGGACCACTTGCCGACTCCGCCGCCCCCTCTTCTCCGCGACCTCCGCGACCTCCGCGCCCTCTGCGTTGAAACCTCATTCTCTTCCCCACTCCCCACTCCCCATTCCCCATTCCCGACTCCCGCTCCTCTCGGTTAGCAACCGCTTACCACCGCCTTCGTGCGCACCAAAGTGTCCGTCCTTTTTCCCTCCTCCCAGATTCCCGAAAAAAATCTTCGCGCGGGCCATCTCCGCGCGCAACCCCTTCCACGGCCTTGTCTTCCGCCTTCCCCTCGTGCCCAGTGCCAAGTGCCTAGTGCCTACTTACCACCGCCCCGGTGCGCACCAAAGTGTCCGTCCGCCCCCTGGGTAGATGAACACGCGCACACCCACCCCGGAATTCGCATCCCGACCCGCCCAAAACAAGTACCATCCTCCCGGAGGGCGAACCCACCCCGCCGCACGGGGGTACACCTTGGTCCGACACCACATGCGCCCCGCGCCACTCCTCATCCCCGCCCTCGCCGCCCTGGGCACCCTCGCCCTGGCACCCGGCTGCTTCAAACGAGGCTCCGACGCCGCCCGCCCCCTCACCCCCGACCGCGTCATCGGCGAGCCCGGACTCTCCCCAGGCCAGTTCTCCTATCCCCGTTGCCTCGCCAACGACGGCCGGGCACTCTGGGTCATCGACAAGGCCGCCCGTGTCCAGAAGCTCGACCCCGCCACCGGCCAGGTTCTCGCCCACTTCAAGATGCCCGATTCAGAAAACGGCAAACCCACCGGCATCGCCATCGCGCCGGGAGACCAGGGCCAGCAACTCCTCTACATCCCAGACACCCACTACTACCGCGTCATGATCTACAAGCCCCCCACCACCCTCGGCCAGCCCGTCGAACCCATCAGCCAGTTCGGCTCCTACGGCACGGGCCCCGGCCAATTCCTCTTCCTCACCGACGTCGCCGTCGTCATGAACGACGACAACACCAAGGTTCTCCGCCTCTTCGTCTCTGAATACGGCGGCAACGACCGCATCAGCATTTTCGAGCCCACCGCCCCCAACCAATACGCCTTCGTCCGCTCCTTCGGCGCCTTCGGCCCGAGTGCTGCCGCCGACAAGGTCGAGTTCTCACGCCCCCAATCAATGGAGTTCGACCCCAGGCACAAGCGCCTCGTCGTCGCCGACTCCTGCAACCACCGCATCGGCGTCTTCGATATTGAGGGAAACCTCGTCCGATGGATCGGCTCGCCCCTCTCCACCGGGCCTGCCCCCGACCAGTTCTGCTATCCCTACGGCCTGTGCCTCCTCCCCGACGGCACAGCCATCGTCTCCGAGTTCGGAAACCACCGCATCCACCACGTCAACCTCGACACCGGCGCTTCCCTCGGCGTCTACGGCGTCGCGGGCCGCGACAAAGGCCAGCTCAACTCACCCTGGGGCGTCACCATCCTCGACAACCGCCTCTTCGTGCTCGACTCGGGAAATCACCGTATTCTGGGCGAGAAGCTCGGTGAGCTTCTCTCGAGCGCACGCCCGGCGCCAAGCGCGCCGCGCCTGGCGCTCGCGTGGCCCGTTGTTCCGCCGGAGGTGCCTTGACCAACGCGCTGGCGAACATCCCGGTGACGCTCGGTGCCCTTCAGGCGGGACCGATCCAGTTCGACACGCCCATCTGGCTGGCGCTGATCCCGATCCTGTGGGCCGCCGCGGCTTGGATGGGGCGACGCTCGCTCGCGGGGCTCGGCAACGTCACGCGCTGGATCGCGCTGGCGGTGCGCTTCATCGTGATCGCGCTGCTCGCCGGCGCCGCCGCCGAGCCCCAGTGGCGCAACGAAGCCAAGGACGTCGCGGTCACCGTGATCCTCGACTCGAGCCAGTCGGTCCCGCTCCAGTCGCAGCAGACCATCGAGCAATACGTCGAGGCCGCCAAGTCCGGCAACACCCACAAGAATGATCGCCTCGGCATCGTCACCGTCGGCAAGGACGCGTTCGTGCAATCGCTCCCCACGCCGATCGTCTCCGAGGTCGAGCGTCAGCACGTCGGCGCGCTGGACGGCACGAACCTCGCCGCCGGCGTGCGTCTCGGCATGTCCGTCGCGCCCCCCGACGCCGCCAACCGACTCCTCATCGCCAGCGACGGGCAGGAAAACGTGGGCTCGGTGCTCGCCGCCGCCGAGGCCGCCAAGGCCGCCGGAATCCCCATCGACGTCCTCCTCTATAAGTACAAGATCGACGGCGAGGTGATGATCGATCGCCTCATCACCCCCGCCACCGCCCGCATGGGCGAGAACATCCCCCTCCGCGTCGTGCTCAGCGCCACCAAGCCCGCGCGCGGCTGGCTCAACATCACCCTCAACGGCGAGCCCGTCGACCTTGACCCCGATTCGCCCAAGCTCGGCGTGCCCGTCGAGCTCCGCGCCGGCGTCCCCAACGTCTTCACCGTCCCCGTCCCCGCCCGCAACGCCGAGGCCCACGAGTTCAAGGCCACCTTCGAGCCCGAGGTCGTCGGCGGGCGCATGGTCGGCGACGCCATCGCCGAGAACAACAGCCAGATGGCCGTCACCTTCGTCAGCGGCGAAGGCCGCGTGCTGGTCGTCAGCGACACGCCCACCGAGAGCGAGCAGGTCGTGCAGGCCCTGACGCAGTCCAAGATCGCCTCGCGGCGCATCAGCCCCGAACAGTTCCCGGGCTCGCTGCGCGAGATCGCCAGCTACGACGCGGTCGTCATGCTGAACCAGGCGTCCTACGCCTACTCGCAGGCCCAGCAGGAAGCGATGCGTCAGTACGTTCACGACTCGGGCGGCGGGCTGGTGATGGTCGGCGGGCCCAACGCCTTCGGCGCCGGCGGGTGGATCGGCTCGCCCGTCGAGGACGCGCTCCCCGTCAAGCTCGACCCGCCCCAGAAGCGCCAGATGCCGCGCGGCGCGCTGGCGCTCGTCATCCACTCGGTCGAGATCCCCGAAGGCGTGTACCTCGGAAAGAAGGTCTGCGAGGCCGCCGTCAACGCCCTCTCGCGCCTCGACTACATCGGCATCCTCGAATCGCCCGGCCTCCCCACCTGGTCCCACCCCATGTCGGTCGTGGGCGACGGCACCGCCGTCAAGCGCTCGATCCAGAACATGAACTTCGGCGACATGCCCGACTTCGCCCCCTCGCTCGAGATGACGCTCAAGGGCCTCCTCTCCGTCGACGCCGGCCAGCGCCACGCCATCATCATCTCCGACGGCGACCCCCAGGCCCCCAGCAACACCCTCCTCCAGAAGTTCGTCGACGCCCGCATCGCCATCTCCACCATCGGCGTGGCCTGCCACGGCGCCAGCGACCAGAACACCCTGAGGAGCATCGCCGAGAAGACCAACGGCAAGTTCTACAACGTCGCCCACGATCAGCTCGCCACCCTCCCCCAGATCTTCATCAAGGAAGCGCAGACCGTGAAGCGCAGCCTGATCTGGGAGGGCCCGCCCTTCTCGCCCACCATCACCGGCGTCGCGGAGACCATGCGCGGCATCGCCGGCGTCCCGCCACTCAAGGGCTACGTCGTCACCGCCGACCGCGAGGGCCTCGCCCTCGTCACCATGCGCGGCAAGGAGAACGACCCCGTCGCCGCCCAGTGGCAATACGGCCTGGGACGCACCGTCGCCTTCATGTCCGACGCCACCACGCGCTGGACCCCCGACTGGGTCGCGTGGTCCGGCTTCCGCGCCTTCTGGGAGCAGCACGTCCGCTGGGCCATGCGCCCCAGCGGCAACGCCAACGTGCGCGTCGTCACCCAGGCCGAGGGCGACGAGACCATCGTCACCGCCTACGCCACCGACGCCTCGAACGAACGCCTCAACTTCGCCAATTTCCAGGCGCGCCTCGCGCAGCCCGACGGCACGGCCAAGGACGTCGAGTTCCGCCAGGTCGGCCCGGGGCGCTACGAGGCCCGCGTCCGCACCGATCAATCCGGCTTCTATGTGCTGAGCGCCAACTACCGCGCGCCCGGCGCCGCCGAGGGCCAGAGCGTCGAGGGGAATATCCAGGCCGCCATCACCAAGCCCTTCGCCGATGAGTACCGCACGTTGGAGGACAACGAGCCCCTGATGCGTCAGGTGGCGGCCCTGACGGGCGGTCGCGTGATCGAGGGCGGCGATCCCGTGCGCGACGAGTTGTGGTCGCGCCAGGGACTGACGATGCCCGTGTCGCTGCGCCCGATCTGGCTGGCGCTGGCGCTCACCGCGATCGGCCTCTTCGTGATGGACGTGGGCGTGCGCCGCGTTCGCATCGATCCGGCGCTAATCGCGTCGATGATCCGCAAGGCGTTCCGCGCGTCGGAGAAGGCGGCGGGCGAGCAGGTGGACGCGCTCAAGGCCGCCCGCAAGCAGGCGCAGGTCAAGATCGCCAAGCGCGCCTCGGGCGGCGACGAGGTCAAAGGCGTGAAGTTCGAGGCGAGCAAGGAGCAGATGGCCAGGCCGTCGACGATCCTCTCCGATGCCCCCGCGCCGATCGTGGCCAAGGCGGAGAAGCCGGCCGGCGCGAAGGACACGCCCGCGAACAAGCAGGAAGGCGAAGGAATGTCCCGCTTGTTGAAGGCAAAGAAACGTGCGCAAGAGGACATGAAGGAAGATTGAGGAATTGAACTCAAGCCGCGCGAGCGGCCCGGAGAATAGTCATGGCAACAGCGGAGTCCGCCCAGTCCACACCCGCCGAAGTGAAGGCCCAGTGCGACCACTTCCGCGCCACGTTCCTGAAGCTCAAGGGCGAGATCAACAAGGTGGTCGTAGGCCACAGCGAGGTGATCGAGGCCGTGCTCATCGCGCTCTTCGCGGGCGGCAACGTGCTGCTCGAGGGCGTGCCGGGCCTGGGCAAGACGCTCCTGGTGCGCACGCTGGCGCAGGCGCTGACGCTGCCGTTCAGCCGCATCCAGTTCACGCCCGACCTGATGCCCGCCGACGTGATCGGCACCAACGTCGTGATGGAAGACCCCGCGACGGGGCGGCGCAAGTTCGAGTTCCAGCGGGGGCCCATCTTTGCCCAGGTCGTGCTGGCCGACGAGATCAACCGCGCCACGCCCAAGACCCAGTCGGCGCTGCTGGAGGCGATGCAGGAGCGGAGCGTGACGGTCGCGGGCAACTCGTACAAGCTCGAGAAGCCGTTCCTGGTGCTGGCGACGCAGAACCCGATCGAGCAGGAAGGGACGTACCCGCTCCCCGAGGCCCAGCTCGACCGCTTCATCTTCAAGGTCGTCGTCGGCTACTCGCAGATGGATGACCTCATGACGATCCTCGACCGCACCACCGGCGCGGACAACCCCGAGGCCAGCAAGGTGCTCGACGGCCCGACAATCCTCAAGATGCAGGACCTCGTGCGCAACGTGGTCGTCGCGCCGCACGTGAAGGAATATGTCGCACGCCTCGTGCTCGCGACGCACCCGGGCGCCGCGACGGCCGCGGGCGGCTCGTCGGGCCCGACGAACAAGTACATCCGTTGCGGCGCCTCGCCGCGCGGCGCGCAGGCGCTCCTGCTTGGCGCAAAGGTCAAGGCGCTGATCGACGGGCGTTTCCACGCGAGCTACGCGGACGTGCGGGCGATGGCGGCGTTGTCGCTGCGGCATCGGCTGCTGGTGAACTTCGAGGCCGAGGCGGACAAGGTCGATACCGATCAGCTGGTGAAGGCGATCCTGGACCTGACGCCGACGGAGGGAGCCAAGGCGTGAGAAGCATGCCAGAGGAACTCGAAGGGCTCGAAGGACGGACAGGTCTCTTAACGCAGAGGTCGCAGAGGTCGCAGAGAGACAAAGAAGGTCGAGGAAGCACCGAGGGAGCGGAATTGAAGAGCTGGGATGACACAAGGGCATCGAGAGACCCGCAGATGAACACCAGACCGCCGAGAGACCAGGCGATGTCCTATCCCGACGAGGGGACGGGAATCCCCGCGCGCTGGAACGCGGTCACCGAGCGGGTCATTGGGCTGGCGATGGAGGTCCACTCGATCCTCGGCCCCGGCCTGGTCGAAAAACTGTACGAGGACGCGTTGGTGTACGAGCTGTCGCGAGCATCCATCCCCCACCAACGCCAGGTGGTCATTCGTGTGCCCTATAAGGACGTGCTCCTCTCGGAGCAGCGGCTCGATCTCGTGGTCGCCAAAGGTCTCGTGGTCGAACTCAAGTGCGTCGAGCGCGTGGCGGATGTGCATCTCGCGCAGCTGGTGAGCTATCTTCGCGCGGCACGAATGCCCGTGGGCCTTCTGCTCAATTTCAACGCCGCACGCCTCAAGGACGGCGTCTTCCGGCGCGTCAACTCGCGCGCCGACGCCGCCTCGACCGTATCAGTTTCCCCCTCTGCGTCCTCTGCGACCTCTGCCTTCAACGTTTCCGAGTGAGAGTACCATGGCACGATTGGTTCCCAGCTTCGTCCCCCGCGCGGCCGCGCTCGCCGCGATCTCGTTCATCGCCGGTTGCCAGACGTTCAGCGTCGACATGAGCGAGCGCGAGATGCTGCGCCTGGCCAAGGAGGAGTTCCCGCTCGGGAGCGACCGCGCGTTCGTCGAGGAGCACGCCCGGGCGCTGGGGCTCAGCCCTCGGAGCCCGCAGGTGCCGCTGGTCGGCGAGGACGCGTCGCGCGTGCTCTTTGCCGACATGGACAGCAAAACGCTCCGACCGTTCAGCGACGTTGATTACCGCGGGCACCTGAAGTTCACCTTCGACGGTGACGATCGACTCGAATCGATCCGCGCCAAGCGCGAGATCATCTCACCATAACCATGCAGCGCACCCAGACCATCACGCGCCCCAAAGCCCTCGAGGACCTGCTCGGGTCCGACCTGATCTCCCGGATCGGCGGGCTGGACATCGCCAGCAAGAAGATCTTCGCCGGCAAGCTCAAGGGCGAGCGCCGGAGCAAGAAGCGCGGGCAGTCGGTCGAGTTCGCGGACCATCGCCCCTACGTGACCGGCGACGACATCCGCCACATCGACTGGAACATCTTCGGGCGCCTCGATCGCCTCTTCCTGAAGCTGTTCCTCGAGGAGGAGGACCTGTCGCTGCATGTGGTGATCGACGCGTCGAGCTCGTCGGACTGCGGCGAGCCCAGCAAGTTCCTGTTCATGCAGAAGGCCGCCATGGCTCTGGGGTACGTGGGCCTGGTCAACCTCAACCGCGTGGCGGCGACGTCGATGGGCGGGACGACGGTGTCGGCGGAGAGCGCGGGCACGATCGAGGTCGAGCCGGGCGAGGTGCGCCAGGTGCGCGACCTGCGCGGGCGCCGGCGCACGCACGATCTCTCGCGGTTCATCTGCTCGCTGGCGCCGGCGGGCCCGATCACGTTCCGTGATGCCGCGGAGCGCATCGCGCTGACGCGCCGCGGCAAGGGCGTAATGGTGATCTTCTCGGACTTCTTCTTCAAGGACGGCTACGAGGCGGGGCTGCGGATGCTGGTGGGTCACGGGTACGACGTCTTCTGCGTGCAGGTGCTCTCGCCGCAGGAGGTCGATCCGCCGATCACCGGCGACCTGCGCCTGAAGGACGTGGAGGACGGCGACCTGGCGGAGGTGACGATCTCGGCGCCGCTGCTCAAGCGGTACAAGGCGAACCTGGCGGCGTATTGCGAGGAGCTGCGGACGTTCTGCGCCCGGCGCGACATGTCGCTGATCACGGTGAAGAGCGATACGCCGATCGACTCTCTTTTGCTGGACTACCTGCGCAAGAGAGGAGTTGTGCGATGACCTGGCTCACTCCCCTCATCGCCGGGATCGCCGCGGCCGTGGCCGTGCCGTCGCTGGTGATCCTGTATTTCCTGAAGCTGCGTCGGCGCGACATGGAGGTCTCGACGACGCTCCTGTGGAAGAAGGCGATCCAGGACATCCAGGCCAACGCGCCGTTCCAGAAGCTGCGCCGGAACATTCTGCTGATCCTGCAGCTGCTCGCGCTGGCGGCGGCGATCGCGGCCGTCGGGCAGCCGCAGCTTTCGGGCGACACGACCAAGGGCGATCGGCACATCATCCTGATCGATCGTTCGGCGAGCATGAACGCGATCGACGGCGATCCGCAGAAGACGACGAGCCCCGCGACGCGGCTGGAGATCGCCAAGAAGCAGGCCGAGGAGCTGGTCGAGACGCTGCGCGAGCCGGGCGTGTTCCAGAAGGAGTCGGCGGACCAGGCGATGGTGATCGCGTTCGACTCGACGGCGGAGGTTCGCCAGCAGTTCACGAGCGACAAGTCGCTGCTCAAGGCCGCCATCCGGTCGATCGCGGCGACGGACGGCCCGACGCGGCTGTCGGAGGCGATGCGTCTTGCGACGGCGCACAGCAAGCCGGTGGTGGTGGAGAACCGGGGGCTGGTGAGCGGGCCGGGCTCGGTGCTGCACCTGTTCGGCGACGGCAAGATGCCCGACGCGCTGGAGACGCAGCCTGGCGCCAGCGACACGTTCATGTTCCATCGCGTGGGCGGGCCCGAGAGCGGGAACGTGGCGATCGCCAACGTGCGCGCGGAGCGGGCGTTTGACAATCCGAGCCAGCTCTCGATCTTCGTGGGGCTCCAGTCGACGATGCGCGGGCCGCGTGCGGTGGATGTGGAGCTGACGATCGACGGCGCGGTGGCGGGCGTGAAGTCGGTGACGATGCCGCCCGCGACGAGCGTGATGCCGGAGACGAGCAACACGGACAAGGGGGCGGACGGGGCCGGCGCGACGGAAGGCGAATCCAAGCCGCCGACGCCGATTTTCACGCCATCGACGGGCGGCGTGGTCTTCCCGATGGAGCGTGTGGAGGGCGCGCTGGTGAGCGTGCGTCTTCGCGGGCTGGATGATGACAGCGCGGGGAATCGGGCGCTGTCGGCGACGGCGGACGTGCTGCCGACGGACGACGCGGCGTACCTGGTCGTGCCGCCGGCCAAGAGGCTGGCGGTGGCGATCGTGTCGGTGCGCGGCAATCTGTTCCTGTCGGCGGCGCTGGACGGACTGCCCTTGTCGCGGCACGACGTGATGTCACCCGAGCAATTCCAGAAGGTGCTGGCAGAGGGGCGCGGCGGGGAATACGACGTGTTCGTGCTGGACGGCTGGACGCCCGCGCCGGACGGCGACGGGAGCCTGCCACCGGGGCGGTACGTGGTTTTCAACGCGGTGCCGCCGGGCGCGGGGGTGGTGGACAAGGGCGTGGGCGGCGCGACGCAGATCGTGGACTGGGACCGTGCGCACCCGGTGATGCGGAGCGTGAATCTCGATCCCTTGATCATCGGGAAGAATCGCGCGGTGGAGATCGTGAAGCCGCAGGCGGGCGGGGCGGGGGCGGACGTGAGCGCGGTGGTGCTGGCGTCGACGACGAGCGGCGCTTCGATCGTTGAGGCGCGGGGGGCGGACTGGCGGGCGGTGATCGTGCCTTGGGATTTGATGGAGAGCAACTGGCCGTTCGACGTCGGGTTCATCGTGTTCACGGCCCAGGCGGTGGGGTATGTGGGTGGATCGTCGGGGGGCGTGATCGGGCAGTCGCAGATGGTGCAGGCGGGATCGATCCTGAGCGATCGCTTGCCGACGGGGGCGAGCGGCGTGACGATCGAGTCGCCGGCGGGGGAATCGAGCAGGCTGGAGGCGGCGGCGGACGGGCGCGTGGTGTTCGGGCCGATCCGCGCGACGGGGTTCTATCGCGTGTCGTGGGCGGGGAGCGCGGGGCCGACGGATTCGCGGCGCGACGGGCGGAACGAGCGATTCTTCGCGGCGAACCTGCTTGATTCGCGCGAGTCGGACGCGGCATCGGCGGAGACGCTGGAGCTTGCGTCGCGGCCGGTGGCGGCGCAGGACGCGCTGGCGACGAAGGGAACGCGGAAAATGTGGCCGTGGCTCCTGCTGGGCGCGCTGGCGGTCGTGATGCTGGAGTGGTTCGTGTACAACCGGAAGGTGCATGTGTAGGGGGAGTAGGGTGGGAAGAGTGGGTAGAGGCACTAGGCATTAGGCACTGGGCACTAGGGAAGAGAGAAGTCACGGAGTCACGGAGTCACGAAGCGAGAAGAGAAGAGAGAGGAGGCATAGGGACAGAGTGGCGAAGTGGCGAAGTGGCGAAGTGGCGAAGTGGAAGGCCGCGGCTGGAAAGCCGAATCATGCGGGGGCGTGTGTGACGGGCGCGGGCGGGGAGTGAGGAGCCGCGTGAGACGGCGTGCTCAGGCGTGAGATCGGTCCACGGGTTGGGGCGCGTGGCATCGGGAACGTGATTGAAGCGAATGAGAATCGGGCGCGTGCGAGCGTGGATGGCGACGGCGATCGTGCTCGCGAGCGCGGGGTGGTTGCGTGCGCAAGGCACTCCCGCGCTGGACTCGATCGGAAGTCCTGGCGGCGTGACGCTGGCCCAGAGCGGCAGCGGCGCGGATGCCCCGGCGCGGAAGCGGCCGCGGGTTGAGATCGTGCGGGCCGAGGTCGGCTATGGCGGCGAGGGGCTGGCCGGGGCGTCGGGCGGCGGCGATCGATCGGGGGCGAGGGCGCCGGGCGATCGGTATGCGCCGATGCGGGTGTGGCTGTCGAGCGAGAAGGGCTTTTCCGGCGTGATGGTGCTGGAGTATGCGCAGGACAACACCCAGGCGGCGCGGGTGATGGTGCCGGCGGCGGCGACGCCGGGCGTGGTGACGCCGGTCGACGCGGTGGTGTGCCTGCCGCGCTCGATGCCCGAGATCAAGGTGACGCTGATCGACGGGAACGCCGGGCGGGTGCTGGAGACGAGGCTGGCGGAGTATCCCGACCGCGATCAGCAGAAGCTCTTTGGCGCGGTGGACTCGGACTACGCGTATGTGATGTCGGTCGGGCGGCACTCGCTATCGGGGGCGATGCAAACAACGGCGGCGCTGTCCAAGCCGCGCGTGCCGGGCGAGATGGTGGTGGACGACGCGGATTGGTGGCCCAAGCTGGCGGCGGCGGTGACGGCGGGCGAGGACATGCCCCGGAATGTCGGTGCCTACGAGGGATTGGAAGCGCTGGTGATCGCGTCGGAGACGCTGGGGCCGATCGATCCGCGGGTGGTCGAGGCGGTGCGGCGCTGGACGGCGTCGGGCGGCAAGCTGGTGCTGGTGGTGGGCACGGGCGGGAGCGCGTGGCGGAGCTGGCTTCCCGAGGGCGAGGAGTTTGATTTCGTCGAGGTCGGCGAGGCGGCAAAGGTCAAGACGCCGCCGGAGCTGCGCACGATGCTGGGGACGATGCGTGAGCTGGCGCTGCGGCGCGACCCGTCGCTCTTGATCGCGGAGGCTGGTGAGGACGTGAGTGCGCGGGCGATCGCGCTGCGGGCGCGGGGCGAGCGCGAGGGGTGGCGGGTGCGCTGGAGCGTGGGCGGGGAGAAGGGATTGCTGGCCGAGGGGCCGGTCGGGTTCGGTTTCGTGACGATCGTGGGCGTGGAGCCGGAGCGTGTGGGGACGGTGGCGGACCCGCGGGTGACGCGACGATTGTGGCGTGATGCGTTGCGGGGCGCGGTGGAGACGTGGCGGCGCGGTTCGTTCACGCGGACCAACGAGAACTACTGGATGTACGACTACCAGTTCAACGCGTCGGGGGGTGATCTTCCCACGCGGATCGGTATTGCGGCGGTACTGGACGAGTTGAGCCGCTCGCACACGGTCAACCCGATCTCGTTCCTGGTGATCGCCGGGAGCATGGGGGCTTTGGGGTTGGTGCTGGGCATCGGCGATTACCTGTGGCTGGGCGCGCTGCGCAAGAGGCACCTCGGCTGGGCGACGGCGCTCGGGTGGATCGGCGTGGCGGGCGTGGTGGCGGCGGTGGTTCCGACGGTGATCCGCGGCGGGGACTCGGCGGTGTCGCGCTGGCAGGTGGTGGACGGACGCGGGCCGCGGGACGGCGCGGGGAGCGCGATCGCGACGGATGTGGTGGCGAGCTTTGTGCAACAGCGCGCGGGGATTTCGCTGGAGGGGCTGTCGCGCGAGGGGTGGTATCGCGGGGTGTCGGCGTCGAACGGGTACTACGTGCGGGGCGGTTCGCACGGGCTGTTGCTCCCGGCGCTGGAACTGCGGGAGTCGCCGGGCGATCCCTCGGCGGGGTGCGTGGCGCTGGAGATGGAGCAGCCGCAGTGGACGTTCCGGGCGATGAAGGGGATGACGCCGGCGGCGGAGCCGCGGGTGGCGCTGGAGTTTGAGGGGCAGGTGCCGCGGGTGAGCGTGGAGGTTGAGCAAGGGGCGACGATCGCGGCGGGGCGGCTTGAGATCGGCGCGGAGGTGTACGACCTGATCTTTGCGCGCGAGGGGGATGCGTGGCGGGCCCGGTCGGTGCCGGGAAAGACGCTGGGGGCGTTCGAGCGGCAGGCCCTGGAGACGATGCGGACCGCGGGCGGGATGATGAACGGGCAGGCGCCGGCGGAGTCACTAGGGATGTCGATGCGGGCGGAGTTGGCGCAGGAGGCGCGGCTGGCGAGCGGGCGGTGGGCGCGGGTTCACCTTTGGATCAAGGGGCTGCCGACGGGGCTCAACGCGGGGATCGAGGAGAAGGGAACGCTGACGCGGATCGTGCGCGCGACGCTTGAAGTGCCGGAGAGCAGGCGGCGCGAGGCGCGGGATGTGACGTGGACGGCGGACGCGGCGCCGGTGGAGAAGGGGAAAGCGGAAGGCACTGGGCAATAGGCACTGGGCAATAGGCACTGGGCACGAGGCACTGGGCACGAGGGAAGAAGAGAGGAAGAGACGGAGTGGCGGAGTGGCGGAGTGGCGGAGTGGAAGACGTGGTCGGGTGGTCGGGTGGTCGAGAGGAAGAGACGGAGCGCGGGCGTGGAAAGCGGGAGCGAGGAGAGAAAAGGCGGCACTCGAAAGTCCTTCGCGACCATTCACCACAGAGGCTCAGAAGCACAGAGGGGACACAGAGAAGACGGGAATGGGGAATGGGGAATCGGGACCGGGTGAAGCGGGCGAGCACGCGGAAGTGAAGGCGATCGATGATTGAAGCGCGGGGATTGACAAAGCGGTTCGGCTCGCTGGTGGCGCTGGAAAACCTGACGCTGGAAATCGGCCCGGGCGAGGTGTTCGGATTCATCGGGCCCAACGGCGCGGGCAAGAGCACGACGATGAAGATCCTGGCGTGCCTCCTGTCGCCGGACTCGGGGAGCGCGCGGGTCGCGGGGCATGACATCCGCACCGACGGCGACCTCATCCGGCGCGCCATCGGCTACATGCCGGATTTCCTGGGGGTGTACGACGATCTTACGGTCGACGAGTACCTGCAGTTCTTCGCGGCGGCGTTCCAGATCGAGCGCAAGAAGCGGAAGAGCGTGATCGACAGCGTGCTGGAGCTGACGGACCTTGGCGCCAAGCGGCACGCGATGGTGGACAGCCTGTCGCGGGGCATGCAGCAGCGCCTGGGCGTGGCGCGGGTGCTGATCCACGAGCCCAAGGTGCTGCTGCTGGACGAGCCGGCGAGCGGGCTTGATCCGCGGGCCCGGATCGAGATGCGCGAGCTGTTGACCGAGCTGGCGCGGATGGGCAAGTCGCTGATGGTGAGCTCGCACATCCTGAGCGAGCTGGCGGAGATGTCGACGAGCATCGGCATCATCGAGCGGGGGCGGCTGCTCTACGCGGGGTCCATCCAGGATGCGTACTCGCGGGTGCGCGCGGGCGAGCGGATCACGATCGCGCTGGAGCCCGGCGGGCGCACGCCGGCGGAGGTGGCGGAGTCGCTGAAGCGCGATGAGCGGATCGCGAAGGTGGATGTGGAGCACGGGGGAGGAGAGTCGCCCTCGGCGACGCTGGTCGTCGAACTGAAGCCCGGAAAGCACGGGCACCATTTCCTGCTGGAGCTGCTGCTGGCGGCGGGGGCGAAGGTCGGCAGCTTCACGCCCGAGGGTGTGAAGCTCGAGGACGCGTTCCTGAAACTGACGACGGGGGCGCTGCAGTGAGCGAGCGGCCCGCGAACAACCCCGGGGCGGACGCGGCAGGCGGCACGCGAAACGCGGGCGGCGCGGCGGCGGTTTCGGGCGCGGCGGCGCGCTCGGGCGCGAAGCGGATCGCGGCGCTGCTGCGGCCCGTGAACCTTTGGCCCGGCGCGATCGTGCAGAAAGAGATGCGGGTCCAGGGGCGGCGGTACTTCACGTACCTGACGCGGGGCGTGACGGCGATTCTGCTGGCGTTCATCACGGGAATGGTGTTCATCGCCATGATGGGGTGGTCGTTCGGGAGCTCGATTTCATCGAGCGGCGCGGCGATGCGCTTGCAGGAGTTGCAGGGGCTGGCGCCGGCGGTGAGCGTCACGGTGTTTCTGGTGCAGTTGGTTGGGATGTCGCTGGCGGGGCCGATTCTCTTGGGGCCTTCGTTGTGCGATGAGAAGCGGGCGGGGACGCTGTCGGCGCTATTGACCACGCCGCTGACGCCATGGCAGATCGTGATGGGGAAGCTGCTGAGCGCGTTCTCGCAGCTTTCGATCCTGGCGTTGATCCCGCTGCCCTTGGTGCTGGCGGTGCGTGTGTTCGGCGGCGTGCCGGCGGAATTTGTGTTCGCGGGGCTGGTGGTGTCGTTTGCGATGGCGTTTCTGGGGGCGTCGCTGGCGGTGTTCTTTTCGACGGGCGCGAAGCGGGGGCTGACGGCGTCGACGCTGGCGATGATGGCGGCGCTGGCGTTGAACGGTTTGCCGTCGCTGGCGGCGGGGAAGTTGATCAGCCTGGGCGTGCAGATGCCGCTGAGCGTGCCGTTCATGATGTCGAGCCCGGCGACGGCGGCGATCCTGATCGGGGACCTGGTGGGCGGCGGCCCGGGGGGGATGCTGCCGGCGCGGACGATCTGGATCGGCAACGCGCTGGTGACCACGGGGCTGGGGGCGGTGGTCTTGATGTTGGCGACGGCGCGGGTGCGGGCGCTGCTGCGACGAGAGGGGCAGGGTGCGACGGCGGCGGAGGAATCGGGGAAGGCGAAGGAGGAGGGGAAGGGCGGCAAGGCCGGGGCCAAGAAGCGAGCTGAATCGCGGGAGGTGGGCGCGCACCCGGTGATGTGGCGCGAGCTACGGCAGAAGATGTTCCGGCGGGCATTCTGGCTCGTGTTCTCCCTGCTGGCCGCGGCGTGCTTCCTGGTGATCGCCAACTGGGGCGAGAGCAACACGCGGGGCGCCACGATGGGGACGACGGTGATGGGATCGATCCTGTCGCTGGTGCTCGCGACGGCGGGGAGCGCGGGGAGCGTGAACGGCGAGCGCGAGGCGCGGACGTGGGATGTGCTGCTGACGACGGGTCTTTCGGCGCGGTCGATCGTGATGGGCAAGTTCGTGGGGGGCGTGAAGCGGCAGTTCTTTGTGCCGTGCGTGGTGCTGCTTCAGCAGATGCACTCGGTGCTGGCGGGTGATCTGAGTCCGATGGGCGTGGTGATGCACTGGGTGATTCTGATGCCGTCGGTGGCGTTTCTGTCGGCGACGGGGCTGGGGTTGAGCATGAAGTTCCGTCGTCCGACGACGGCGGCGGTGTTCAACCTGGTGCTGGCGATGGGTCTGTGGGGCGGGTTGCCGGCGCTGGCGGGCGTGTCGATGATGCTGTTCGAGCGGTTGCGGCTGGACGGGGCGGGCGAGGCGATCATGCAGGGGGTGCTGTCGATCAACCCGGTGTTCATGGCGGGATCGAACATGGACGGGTTTGCGACGGGGGGGGGCTGGGGACAGTCGGGGTTCCACTTCACGCTCGGGCCGGGCGGGAGCATCGGGGTCATGGCGTGGGTGCTGGTCGCGGGGCTGGTGACGGGCGGGGGGTATGTGCTAGCGACGCTGGGGGTGCTGGGATTGATTGCGAGGCGGTTCAACACGATGGCGGGCAGGGCGGCGTGACGGATGGAAGAGACGGAGGGGCGGAGCGAGTGAGTGAACGTGCGATGCTGGATTCTGATGTGAGCGCGGATCAGTGCCCCAGCTGCGGCATGGTCTTTTCCAGCAACTCCAGCGCCGCGTGCGTGTACTTCGGGTGTCCCTCGTGCTCCACGAACGCGGGCACGCACGCCGCCATGAGCACGCGCCGCACCATCGCCAGCTCCGTGTAGTTGTCATCGCAGGGCAGGCCGCGCTCGCGTCGGAGCTTGGCCATGTGCGACACGGGCTTCACGCCGTGGAGCAGATCGACCTTGCCCCAGTACAAGCGCTCCAGGTACAGCGCGTCCTCGACCCAGTGTCCGGGGTGAACGAGCGCCAGGTCGAGCAGCGTGCAGCCGCGTCGTGCCGGCGAATCGCCCGCGCGGCGCATCGCGTTGCCCGGGTGCAGGTCGCCGTGGCACCAGGTGTGGATCCGCCGCCCGTCCCACTTGGCCAGCAGCCAGTCGAGGCGGTGCTGCACCTTTTTGACGGCCTCGTTCCAGCGCTGCTCGTCGGTCAGGCCGTGGTGCTTGGAGTTCTCGCGCGCCTTGTGAAGCAGCGTCTCCCAGTCGTGCGGCCGGGGCTTTTCATCGACGGGGCGGATCTCGCCGGCGCGCCGGTGAAACTCCACCGCCGCGTCGATCAACTCCTCGACCGCCCGCGACCCGTCCGGCTTGGAAAACTCCGGCGTCACCGGCGAACCCGGGAATCGCTCGATCACGAACCACGCCAGGTCATACCCGCCGAGCTCCGTCCCTCCCGCCAGCATCCGAGGCGTGGGCAATTCGTGGCTCGCGGAGAACTGCTCCGCGCTGCACAACCCCAGCAGCGTCGTCCAGCGATATTCGTTCGGCCCGATGGGCAGCTTCACCAGCACGCCGGTCGTCGTTCCATCGGGGAACTTCCACTCCGCGAACCCCGTCGCCGCCCCGCCGTGCTGCCACGCCGACTTGAACCACTCGATCTCGCTCAATTGACCGTCGCACGCCGCGTGCAGCACCGGGTCCAGCATGATCGCCAGGTCGTGCGAGTCCTGGCTCGGCGCCTGCTTGTGTTCTGGTTCACCCATCGCGTTCCCAGCCGCTCCTTCAGCCAGATTGCCCCGTGTTTCCCGCCGCGTTCTGTCGCGACCCGTATCCATGCGACCCTCGGGCTCCATCGGCCCCGCGCGCCGCACACTTTACCGTCTTCTATCCGAACTTCGCCCGAGATTCAATCAGAATCAGGCCGCCCTTTCGATCCAGCACGCGGGCTGCCCAGACTCGAGCCCGTCATGAGACGCGGCAGCGCGGAATTTCACCCCGGCCTCCCGCAGGGTATCTCAGTGCCTTTGTAATGTCGCTCGTTCCTCACCCCGGACCATCTTCTCCGTGTTCTCCGCGCTCTCCGTGGTGAACCGCCTTCCGAAATCCTAGAAAGCGCCCTCCACCCGCGAAAGCTCGATGAGCTGCTCCACGCTCAATTGCTCCGCCCGCTGGCTCGCCTCGATCCCCGGCGGGAACGCAAACCCGCGCCCCAGCACGCTCCCGATCTGCTTGCGACGCTGGCCGAACACCTTCTGGCAGCACGCCGCCAGGCGCGGCAGGTCATCCGTCAGCGGCGTCACCCGCCGCACGATCGACACCATCGCGCTCGTCACGTCCGGCCTGGGCCAGAAACACTCCGGCGGCAGCGTCGCCACCAGCGACACCTCCGCCGCCGCCTGCGCGATGATCCCCAGCGTGCCGTATTCGTCCGTCCCGGGCTTGGCCAGCAGCCGATCCGCCACCTCGCGCTGGATCGTCACGTGCATCGAGCGACAACTCGCCCACGATGCCAGCAACGTCGTCATCAAGGGCGACGCCGCGCCATACGGCAGGTTCGCGACGAGCCTGAACCCGCGCCCGCCGCCGCCGGTTCCGATCGACACGCCCGCCGATTCGCCCGTCATCTCGCGCAGCGTTCGCGTCAGCTCTTCATTCAGCGCGTGCTTGCCCTCCAGGCAATCGCCCTCGATCAGCGTGAAGCTCCCGGAAGTGGTGGAGCCAAGCCGCTCTCGCAGCATCCGCGCCAGCCCATGATCAAGCTCGCACGCGATCACCCGGCAGCCGCGCGACAGAAGCTCCTCCGTCAGCGTGCCCGTGCCCGGCCCGACCTCCAGCACCACGTCGCCCGCCCCGACGCCCGACGCATCCACCAGCTTGCGGATCAGGTTGTGATCCAAAAGAAAGTTCTGCCCCAGAGCCTTCCGCGGCGAGAGCCCGTGCTGTGCCAGAATCGCCCTGATGTCCGTCAACGTCTGCACGCAAGGAGCGTACGCCATCTTCCGTGCCGCGGACCTGGCTTCGGGACCGTGTCTTGACGAGCCCGAAGCGCACGCAAGGAAACCGCGTGCGTGTCACCGACCACGTGTCCGGGGTTGGTGACACGCCGCGTTCATGATCACCCGCCCCGGTGCCTCGTGCCCCGCGCATTCCGCTCTTCTCCGTCCCTGGTGCCCAGTGCCCAGTGCCCAGTGCCAAGTGCCTTCTTCACCTACCCTCCGCCCATGCCCGACCCCTCCAAAGCCCTCTTCTACTTCATGCCTCTCGTTTACGACGTCCTCCACGAGCCCGGCACCGCCGCCGAGGTCCGCGGCCTCTCTCGAATCGCACGCCGCTTCGTTTCCTCCAAACCCTCCGCCGCACGCACCTGGCTCGAGCCCGCCTGCGGCACGGGCCGCTACCTCCGCGCCGCCGCCCGCCATGGAATCCGCGCCATCGGCTTCGACCTCGCGCCCGAGATGGTCGACTACGCGAGATCACGCGTGCCCTCCGCCGACATCTTCCGCGCCACCATGCAGCGCTTCGCTCGCCACGTCCCCAAGGCCTCCGTCGGCTTCGCGTTCAACATGATCAACACCATCCGCCACCTTCCCAGCGACCGCGCCATGCTCGAGCACTTCCGAGACATCGCCCGCGTCCTCGCGCCCGGCGGCGTCTATGTCGTCGGAATCTCCCTCACCAACTACGGCAACGAGATCCCCACCGAAGATGTCTGGATCGGCAAGCGCGGCGGATTGCACGTCCGCCAGGTCGTGCAGTACCTCCCGCCCGAATCACGCCGCGGCCCGCGCGCCCGCCACGAGGCGTGCATCTGCCACATGACCATCACCAAGCGCTCGGGCCAGCGCGTCGAAGAGCAAGACCTCGACTTCACCTACCACCTGCGCTGCTACAACCTCGAGCAGTGGCACAAGCTCCTCGAACGCTCGCCGCTCCGCGTGCTCGCGACGATCGACGAACGCGGCAAGGACCTCCCGCCCGCCGAGCCCGGCTATTCCATCTTCGTCCTCACCGCTCGATGAGCACCGACTTGTTCAGCCGCGCCGTCGTGTCGGGCATCGTCGCCGACACATACACCTGCTGGCCCGCCAGCCTCTTCAATCCCTTGGGATAGTTGAACCGCCGCGCCACATGCGCCCCGGGCGCCAGCGAGCTGATCGTCGCCTTGATCCGCGGCACGCCCGGCGCAAACGCCGTCAGCTCCACGTTGATCGGCCCGCCCGACGTGTTCTCGATGTCCGCCTCGACGATCAGGTCGCCGTTCCGCAGCCCGATGCTCGCCAGACGCATCTCCATCTCGGGCAAGCCCACCGACATGTACCGCTGGATCCGAATCAGCCCATACGTGTGGTCCGTCGCGGGCTCAACATCGATCACGAACGGCCGCTCTCCCGCCTCTTCCGAAGGCGGATACGCGATCGTCAAGGGAAGTACCCCCGTTGTCCCCGGAAGCACCGTCGCACGCGACGCGCGAGGCTTCACGACCCAGCTCCGGTCCCGATGCCCCCCCGCGTCGATCCCTCCCGGCGAAACCACGAAGAACTTCGCGTCCAGCGTGCCCGGCCAGGGATTCTGGAACGAAATGCTCCGCTCGTGCGTCGTGTTCACCGCCGGCAAGTCCCGCGGCACAAGCTCGATCGACGCCAGGAACCGCACCAGCCGATGATCCACGCCCTCGACCACGATCGGCGACGCCGTGATCGGAATTCGCACCGGCCGGTGCCGCACCGGCACGCGCCCCGTCGCGTCCGCCACCGGCGCGACATAGCTCGGATCCAGCGGCGCTTCCTCCTGGTTGCCGAACACGTCGACGACGCGGACCTTCTCATCCCCCAGGTACGAGTTCAGCACCGCGTCGCCCGCCGCCGCCGATTCGTTCCACAGCACCAGCGCCCCCACGCCCTCGTCCAGGCGCGTGTCACGCGGCGCCAGCACAAAGCACCTCACACCCGGGATCGCCCGATACTCGCCGATCACCACACGCCCCGAGAGCGCCCGCGTCACCGCGCGCCACGCCGCCGCCATCGCCGTCGGCACCGCACGAGGGCGGCGCTCCTGGCTCCAGTCCCAGGGCTGCTCCATCGCCAGCGTCGGCGCCTCGCCCCCCGCCATCGATCCAAGCTCCGACCACGCCAGCACCGCGCGCCGGAACAACTGGTCCGCCGACTCGCGCGCGCCCGCCCCGTCACGCCGCGGCTCGAGCACCAGCGTCAGCGGCGCCGCGCTCCCGCTCTCACGCCACCGACGCGCGAACGACACCACCGCGTCCTCCGTCGACTGCCACGGCGCCACCACCGTCGCCGACACGCCGTTCGCCGGAAGCCCGTCAACCGCCCGATCGATCCGCCAGGGCAGATCAATCACCGGCGCCGCCACGAACGCCGAGAATTCGCTCGAAAGCCTCGTCACGTCGTCGCCCAGACCCGCCCTCCAGAACGCCCGATCATCCCCCACGCGTCCCACCTGCCACCGCCGAACGCTCTGCCCGTGCGCATCGAGAATCGGCGCCAGGTACGGCTTCCAGTCCGATCCGTCCGCCGCCAGCGCCGCCCATACGTCGTCCGTTTCCACCCGAACCTGTGACGCCAGCGCCGCAGGAACCCGCGGCAGGCTCAGCGTCACCTGCGATCCCGACGACAAAAGCGCATCCAGCAACCCCGACATCTCCGCCGCCGATTCCGCCGCCCGCTCCGGCGTTAGGTCCAGCGGCCACGCCGGCAGCGCCACCGCCCCGCTCGAAAGATCGTGCATCACCCGCGGCAGACTCTCCGATAAGTCCCGCTTCCACTCGCTCACCATCACCCCGAACCGCCGGCGTTCCAGAGGTCCGGTCCGCGCCGTGGCCATCGGGTCCTCCGGCGGCAGCCACACCATCGTCGTCTTCACGTGCGCGACGTCGCCGCTCTTGTTCCGCACGCGCAGGTCCGCGTCGTACCACCCGAACTTCGCCAGCGTCGGCTCCCACTCCGCGCGCACCGCGCCCGTGCCCAGCACCCGCGCATCCCGATACACCACCTCGCCGTCAACCCCGCGAACCTCCAGCGAAGACGAAAGCTCTTCCCCCGTCAGGTCCCGCAGCGACAGCGACAGCCGCGGCCGGTCCGGCGCCGCCACGATGTTCGCCGCTCCGTTCGCCACGAACTCGATCCGCGGGAGCTGCGACACCGCCACGTCGTCAAACCACGCCGCCCCGTCCAGGTCCTCGCCGAACACATGATGCACGCCCAGCTTCGCCGGCTCAACCTGCGCCGGCTGCACCACCTGCAACTCAAGCTGGATGAACGCCGCCCCCTCGCGCCGACCCACCAGCTCGATCGCCACCGGCGTCCAACCACCCTCCGACGCCACCAGCGCGCTGGAAACCTCCGACCCCGCGATCACCTTCGACCGCGCGTCCAGAAACCGCGCCACCACCCGCGCCCGCGCGTGCGACAGCCCACGCGTCTTGATCTGCGCATTGACCACATAGTCCGCGCCCGGCAGCACCACCAACACGCCCGGGTCCAGCAACAGGCTCGTGCTCCCGCCCTTGGTCGGCAGCCGCACGCAACCGCCGATCTTTCCAAGCCCCGCACCATACTCCAACTCCGCCTGGTTCCAGCTCGGAAACCCCGGCCTCACCCGCGGCACGCTCGCATCGTCCTGGCCGCGATACCAAAAATGCGGGATCGGGTCCGGGTTGGTCTCCTTCTCTTCAAAGTCAAACAGCTTGAGCAGCCGCCGCGCGCCCTCCGGCCGCCGATCATCGCGCAACCCCGCCCCACCTGTCGCGGCCGCACCTGTCGCCGGTTGCCCGTGCTCCTGCGCACGCCCGTCCTGCACCTGTTGCGCACGGGCGATGCCCGCCGCCCCGACCAGAGCCGCCACCAGCGCGTATCGCCACCCGAATCCATGGGGATTCATGGTGTGACTATCGACCAGAAGGCCGCTGAGACTGGATGTGCCGTCGGGATAACGGAGGGGAGGGCGCGGATGCTGGAAGGCGGCCGGCTCGCCGGCTTCGTGTGAGGGTGCCCGAGATGGCGGCGGTGGCAGGGTGGTCGGCTGGAAAGACGCAAACCGGCTATGATGACCCTTCGCCGGAGAGGTGGCCGAGAGGCTGAAGGCGGCGGTTTGCTAAACCGTTATACGGATTTAGGTCTGTATCGGGGGTTCGAATCCCCCCCTCTCCGCTTTGAGAATTCTGTTGCCGGCGCTGGCCTGCGCTGCCTGTCGTTTACTGTCTTGGGCTCGAATCGGCCCGCACGGAGAGAGGGCAGCATTCTCCGCGTTTGGTGGCCCGCACCGCGCGGTGCCCGCGAGCTCAGCGTCCTATGGAAGAATCACCTGAGCCGCTGGCATTTCAGCGGAGTGCGATGCGGCATCGGCGCTGGTGGAGCGTAAGACCCAAATGAGACCCAAGAAATGCGGCTTTGCGCGCCTCGGGCTTTGCGGACGTTGCCGGCTTTGAGCTGTTCTTGACTTGCGGCGCCCTCCCCGCGCTTGGTCATCGCCAGCGCCTGCATGGCCTGCTGCGAGTCGTTGTCGTGAAGTTGGCGGTCACAATCCAGGATGTCGGAGGACGAGTGGCCCAGCCACGCGATCGCGCTCTTATGGGTGACGTGCTTGTTGGCGTGGAGCCGACGGATGGATGGCACCAGAGGCACATCGGGTGCCCCCCAACGCGCGACCACTCACTTCTCTCATCGCGCGCTTGTCGACGGCGAGGTCCGTGACGCTTGACGTTTCCGCGAGTTGGATCACACCATCATCGCGGAACGGAGCGCCATGAGCTGCCCTCGCCTCGACATACAGGCTGCCCGGCAGACGCCCGCTCGGTTCATGCGGCGGAGCCGCGTCGACGGCGAAGCGCTGTGCTCCAAGTGGGCACCCGGCGATCGCGCGATCGAAGCAACCGTCGTTGGTCCCTGAGTCGGCCTCAGCACCCCGCCTCAAAGTGCTCGGCGAACAGGTCGTAATCGTCGCCGTTCACGAACCCGTCGTGGTTGATGTCGGCGCCGAGGTCGCCCGCCTCGAAGAACTCGGCGAACGCATCGTAATCATCGCCGTTGACGAAGCCGTCCTGGTTGAAGTCCGCGAGGCACGCGCCGGCGAGGTGCTCATAGGCTCCCATGTCGACGATCGGCGCGACGCCCCAGCCCGTATCCGGCACGCCGACCACGTCGATGCGACGGCTCTGCCCGGCGAGGTCCAGCAGGATGCCGCCCGGGATCATCGCGTTGTCGCCCGCGTCGATACAGGGTGAACCGTCGGCCAGCGAGTAATCGTCATCGATGGTACCCAGCACGTTGTCCACGCCGTTGGGGTCGACAAAGAGCGGATCGCCCGAGATATTGCCGGCGCCGGCCCAGCCTCCCTGGATATTCGAGTGGCTGGCGTTGATGACGCCCGACCCCGTCGCCATGTTGATGGTGTTGTCGCGGACAATCGAGTTGCGCACGTTGACCACGCCGGACAGGTCCGACCAGATCGCCGCCATGCCCGTGTTGTGGACCACGTCGCAGTTGATCAGGTTGAGCTGGGCGTTGTTCCACCACGCGGCGACGGCGGCCTCGCGCGGCGAGGCGTTCGAGGCGATCAGCGTGTTCGTGATCGTGCCGACGCCGGCGTCCTCCGCGTGGATCGCGCCGACCCAGTTCTGGGCCGTGTTGCCGATGAGGCGGCAGCGGTCCATCGTGAGCGTCGTGCCCGAGTTTGCCACGCGCACAGCGCCGACGGTCGACGCGGTGTTGCGCAGGAAATCCGTCAAAGTGACGGCGGCGGAGCTTCCGGTGTGGACGTTGATCGCGCCCGTCTGGCCGCTGACGGTGGTGTTGTCTGAGACCGTGCAGGCGTCGAGCGTCAACGCCCCGCCCCACTCGACGTTGATGCCCGCCGAGCCGTTCATGGCGAGATTGCGTTCGATGGCGCAGCGCCGGAACTCGGCCGAGCCATGGGTGAATCGCAGGTTCATGACGCCGAAGGTCTGGGAGACATTGTCGGTGATCGGAGTGTCTTCGATCAGAAGTGTGGTCGGGTCGGTGTTGAAGCCTGTATCGAGGAAGATCGCGCCCTCAGCACCGCTGGTATTGCGGGCGATCTCGCCGTTCTTGAACGTCACGTCCGCGCCTTGGGCGACATAGAGGGCGGAGCCGCTGCCCGCGGCATTGTTGTCCGTTACGTTGCACTGATCAAAGGAGACCTTTGGAGAGAACTGCGCCACGAGCGCGCCAGCGCTGCTCAGCGAAGTGCCGAGCGTGAAGTTGCACCGTGTGAAGGATGCAACCACGCCGCCGCCAGAGATGTCGATGCCGCTCCCAAATGTAGCCGTGTTCGCGGACACGTCGCAGTCTTCAAACACGTACGTTTGTGGATCATTCGAGTCCCCCCAACTCAATCTGATTCCGCCCGCGCTCTGACCTGAGAAATTGCCCGTGATCTGAGTCCGGCGCACCACAAGTCCTCGTGCTCCCAGCGAGAGACCGCCGGTTGCGACGCCTGTATTGCTGGTAATCTGGCAATCCTCCACAAGACCGGTGGCTCCGTGGTGAAATGCAAGTCCTCCGACGTCGTGGGGGCTCGTGTTCTGATCAAACACGCAATTCAAGACCGTGGCGGTAGCGCCATCAGAAATCCAAGCTCCGCCGGCGCTGCCGCCTTGATTCCCCACGAAGCTGCATCCGCTAAAACTGGCGGTTGCGCCATACCGAATCGTCGCGCCGCCCGAACCCCAGTCGCTATTCGTCGAGGTATTGTTCTCAAACAACGTGCCGGAAACGGCGGCTGAGGCCATGGAGGGGCCAACGTGCAGACCCGCATCATACGACGCGGTATTTCCCCGGATGATGCAGTCCGCGATCGTCGCGTTTGGGAAGTAGTCCCATTCACGATGCACAACAACCGTTCCGGTGCCGCCCACGCATGTGTTGCCTTGAGCGATCGACCGCCTGAGGATCATCGGCCCACCGAAGTCATAGACGGCGCTTCCGTCGAAGGCCGAATTGCCCTGAAATGTGCAGTCTTCGATGATGTTCGTTCCGTTCGGACCCACGAACACGCCCGCGCCATTGCCCCGCGGCATGGAGTTGTTCTCGAACAGGCAGCGGCTGATGGTCACGATCTCGTTGTCGAACCAGACGCAGATGCCCGCGCCGCCGTTGAAAAACTCTCCGTTGGCGCTGTTGCCCCGGAAGGTGGAATCGGCGACATTGACCGTGAGTGCGTTGCCGTTGATGTTGAGCCCGCCGCCGGTGCCCCAGTCGGCGGTGGCGCTGTTGTTCTCAAAGGTGCAGAAGGACACGGAGCCGGGCGACGAGGAATCGCCGTCGAGCGCCAGCCCGCCGACAACCGGCGCGGAGTTGCCCGTGAAAGTAGTTCCGGTGAACGTCGACTTGCTCCAGGCCATGCGCGCGCCGCCGGTGTACTGTGCCGCTGTGTTGCGATCAAAGACGCAGTCATTTACGGTGACCATTCCGGTGCCGTTGATGCCCTCGGCACCAAGCCCGCCACCGTAGTTTCCCGCGGAATTCTGCTGAAAGACCACCCTTGTCAACGCAACGGTCGAGTTTGGCTGATCGGCGAGGATACCGCCGCCGCGATCAGAAGCCGCGTTCATCTCAAATGTACAATCCGTCATGACCACGGAGCCATTCCAGAGCCTGAGCCCGGCACCCCAGACCGCGGCGTTGCTTTGGAAGCTGCATGAGGCGAACGATGCGTTCCCGGCGCCGTCCACATGGACCCCGCCGCCTCCGTTGGTGGCATTGCCGTTCGAGAAAGTACAGCGCAGAAACGATGACGGGCCGGAGCCGACCCAACCACCCGCACCGTGATCCGTGGCAGTATTAGCGTCGAAGGTGCAATCGGTAAAGGTCGCGGCTCCGGGTCCGATCTCGCAGACCCCGCCGCCGGCCGTCGCCGTGTTCTGGCGGAACGTGCAATTCTGGAAAGCCGGGGTTCCGGCGCCGAAGAAGTAAGCGCCGCCGCCGCGGGTGGCGCCGCTGGTCTCAATGACCATGTTCTTGATGACGGGCGAGGCGTTTCCAAAGACCCAGATCGCCCCGCCGTCGGAGGAGTATCCGTTTCGGATGGTGAATCCGTCGATCACGAGCGAAGACGTGCCGCTGCTGATCTGGAAGCCGCGCTGGGGCGTGGCCTGGCTGCCCTGACAATCGATGATGGTGAGGGCGGCACCGCTTGCGGATCGGATGGTGATCGCCTTGCCGAGCGGATTGATGTCGCGATTGCCCGTGCCCGTGTAGGTTCCGGGCGCGACCACCACCGAGTCGCCCGCAGCGGCGGCGTTGATGGCCGATTGAATGGTCGGGTATTGGCTGGGTACCAGGCGATCAACCGCGAGCACGGAGCCGGCCGGAATCAGAACCGACGCGATTGCAAACCACGGGCGAGTCATCGGAATCCTCCCATTGCGAGCGCACGGATAAGCGGGGCGCGCCCGTCGCGCATCGGTGAACGAAATCCGCTTTGGGACTCCTAGGTAGATTTGCTAGAATCCAACGAGATTCTGCTTTCTGGTGCCCTGATGTCTCAACCGCCCGCGCCCAACACGACCGCCGGCTTTGATCCGACCTCGCACCACGAGCTCGTTCGGAGCGTGTATGCCGAACTCCGCTCGATCGCGGAGCACTACTTTCGTACCCAGCCTGCAAACCACACGCTCCAGCCGACGGTGCTGGTTCATGAGGCCTTCCTCAAGATGTCGCGGAGCATGGGACCGTCGAGTGCGTGGGCCATGACCGACCGAACCCACTTCCTCGCGGTGGCGGCAAAGGCCATCCGACAAATCCTGATCGACCACGCCCGCGCCAAGCGGGCGGAAAAACGCGGCGGGCGCTTGGAGGTCCACTCGCTTGGGCCGGACGAGGCCGTCGGAAAGGCCCCGTCGATCGACGTGGTGCAGCTCCACGAGGCTTTGGAGCAGCTGGCGCTCTTCGACGAGCGGGCGGCGGCGGTCGTGGAACTTCGGTTCTTTGCGGGCCTGACAGTGGCCGAGGTCGCCGCGACGATCGGGGTGAGCGATTGGACGATCGAGCACGACTGGCGCGTCGCTCGCGCGTGGCTGGCGCACCGCCTTGGCATAGACTCTCGCTAACGTGAACCACCCTTCGCCCGAGCGCTGGTCGATGATCCGCGGCCTGTTTTTTCGCGCGGTGGAAGTCGCACCTTCCGAGCGTGCCGCCTTTATTCACTCGCAGGCTCGATCGGACTCGGTCGCGGCAGACGTGCTCGCTTTGCTGGAGGGCGACGCGGCGTCGGCGACGTTCGCCGAGAACCCCGCGTCTGCCATCGGGCTCACAAGCCCCGGCGGGGCTGGCTCATCGCGCACCCTGGAAGCGGGCTCGATGGTCGGGGGCTATCGCATCATCGCCCGGCTGGCGGAGGGCGCGTTCGGCCTGGTCTATGTCGCCGAGCAGCAGCGCCCGACGCGACGCGTGGCCGTCAAGGTGCTGCGCCCCGATGTTACATCACGAACGTCGCTGATCCGCTTTCAGTTCGAGCCGGAGTTCTTGGCCGCCCTCACGCACCCCGGGATCGCTCAGGTCTATGAGTCCGGTGTACTTCCCGCGCCCGACGGCCGGCCGTACTTCGCGATGGAACTGGTCGACGGCGTGCCGATCACCGAGTTCGGGCGCGCACTCCCGCTCCGTGAACGCCTGCGGGTGCTCATCGAGGTCTGCCACGCCGTTCAGCACGCCCACTCGCGAGGGATCATCCACCGCGATCTTAAGCCGACGAATGTGCTCGTCACGCCCGACGGACATCCGAAGCTGCTTGACTTCGGCGTCGCGCGCCTGGTGGGCAACGACGGCCGGACCGCGACGCCCGCCGGCTTTTCGAGCCAGTTGATCGGCACACTGGCCTACCTCGCGCCCGAGTACGCGCAAGCAACCGCCGCGGTGCCCGACGTTCGAGCCGACGTGTATTCGCTGGGCGTGATGCTGTTCGAGCTGGTCGCGGGCCGCCCACACCTTGATCTCGCGGGCAGGCCGCTCAACGAGTGCTTGTTGGTCGTCGCGCGAACACCGGGCCCGTCGCTCCGTTCGGCGGTGCGTGGAGCAGATGCGGACCTGGACCTTATCGTGTCCACGGCAACCCGAGCGGAGCCCGAGGGTCGTTACGCGACCGTGTCGAATCTGGCGGCTGATCTCGAACGGTACCTTCTGAATGAGCCCATCTCGATCCGTCGTCCCTCGCTCGGCTACGAAATCCGCAAGCTGGCGGCACGCAACCGATTGGCCGCGGGCTTGCTTCTCACGGGGGTTGTTTCGACGCTCGGGCTCCTGGGGTGGCTGACCGCGGAGCGACGCGCGTCAAGCACGCGCCTGGTGGCGGCCCGCGCAACGGTCGATTCACTCCTCCGCGACGCCATGAAGCGCCTCAATTCCACGCCCGGAACGGTGGAAACACGCGAACGCATCATCGCGCAGATCGAGGGCCCGCTCGAACGGTTGCTATCGCTCGATCCCGCGGATGCGACGCTCCGGCACAATCGTGCGCGTCTGGTCAAGGCCAAGGCGGACGTCGCGTTGGACCGCGGGCAATGGAAGCTCCTGGAGCCGATGAGGCGGTTGGTGGTGAACGAGCTTGAAGACCTCTCGAACGCAAGACCAAGCGACTTGGCGCTTCGCGCTGAGCTCGCCACCGCCTATGTCCAACTGGGTGATGCCTTCAAGAATGGCGGTCAGTTCGTGAAGACCCTCGCGTGGTACAGCCGGGCCCATGCCATCGATCAGGAACTGACGGCGCTTGACCCGAACGACCCTTCCACACGCGACGATCTTGTGTGGAGCTATCTGCGCCTGAGCGATCTTGCCATGAGCCAAGGGAAGCAGGACGAGGCTTCCACGCTGGCGGATCAGACCGTGGCTTGTGCCCGGGACTTGATGGCGACGGACCCCCATCGTCCTGAATCGCACTTTGCGCTCCTGACCGCACTCTCGCACCGGTACGACCTCGATCTGGCGTCGTTGCCAGGAGATGCGGAGTCACGGGCGCTGGCGGAATCGCTCGAAGTCGGGCGCGACCTTCTGCGGATGGCCCCGTCCGACCGCGGGTACCTGCACCAGCACGCGCAGAACTGCATCAAGGCAAGCCACCGCGAAGTCGCGCGGGCACGCCTCGATCGGGCCAGGGAGCTCCTGGATGAGGCCGCCGCCCGGATCAACGAGCTTGCGCTCGGCGATCCGGCGACATGGCGAACTCTCACACTCCAGAGCTATCTGCAATATTCGCTGGCGCGCCTGGAGCGGGCGGCGGGCAACACCGAGGCGGCCTCAGGCCACGCCTCACAAGCTCGCGAAGTCGCGTGGCGCATCGTGAACACCCACGGGTCGGATCATGGCGCCGTCATCGACGCGGTCGGCACGATCTATCGCGACTTGGACCTCGACTTCAGCCCCGATCACGATTCGATCGTTCGCGCGGAGCACACCCGCATCTGTCATGTGCTCGAGCAACTCGCGGAATCCGCATCGCCGCCGCCCCGAGTGCTGGCCTCGCTCATCTCGATCTACCGCGCCTCGCCGGTGCCCGAACTTCGCTCCGCGGGCAAGGCCATGGCGCTCGCGGAGCGATGGGTGCAAGTCGAGCCCGATTCGCCGTCCGCGAAGGTCATCCTTGGTGAGGTTCTGCTGGAAGCGGGAGACGAATTCCGCGCGAGCGGGATATGGCGGGCGATTCGTCAAGAGGATCGCCCGCTCGACGGACCGCTGCGCGAGCGGTTCGGCAGATAGCGGGCGGCCCGTTCTCCGCTTGCGTGATCGCGAACGCGATCTGCTCCACACTGAACCGCTTCCGCTTCATCTTCGGTCTCCCGAACAGAGGCCGGAATCACCCCACGAATCTCTCACTCACGCCGGACCGGTTTCGGGGTCAAGATCAAGAGACCATCGGGGTGGGGACGATCGACGCAAGGTGGCCACAAGGCGCCGCCGGGACGACGGGATTCTCCCACTTCGCACCGTAAGACAGCTGAGCGAGAGCAGGACGAGGCGACCCGCGACGGCGTGGACACCGTCCGCGTGCTTGCTCCCTACCCTTCCGCCATGACACTCGCGCACACGCAGGTTGAGGGAAATCCGGGCGCCAAGCCCAAGTCTCTGCCGCTCTCGATCGCGGGGCGGACGTTTGAGAGCCGCCTGTTTGTCGGGACGGGCAAGTACAAGACCTATGACCTCATGCGCGACTCGCTCCGCGAGAGCGGGTGCCAGGTGGTGACGGTCGCGGTGCGGCGGGAGCGCCTGTACAACGAGCAGGGCAAGAGCCTGCTGGAGTTCATCGATCTCTCGCGCTACACGATCCTGCCCAACACCGCGGGGTGCTTCAGCGCCGAGGACGCGGTGCGCGTCGCGCGCCTCGGGCGTGAGATCCTCGAACAGCTCGACAACCCCGGCGCGAGCTGGGTGAAGCTCGAGGTGCTGGGCGACAAGAAAACGCTGCTCCCCGATCCCTCGGGCACGATCGAAGCGACGCGAGAGCTGGTGAAGGACGGCTTCAAGGTGCTCGCCTACACCAGCGATGATCCCATCGCGGCCCTGCGCATCAAGGAAGCGGGCGCGGCGAGCGTGATGCCCGCGGGCTCGCCCATCGGCTCGGGCCAGGGCGTGCTCAACCGCAACAACATCGTGCTCTGCCTGGAACTGCTCAAGCAGGGCGACGCGAGCTTCCCCGTCATCGTCGACGCGGGGGTGGGGAGCGCCAGCGACGTCTCGATCGCCATGGAACTCGGGGCCGACGGCGTGCTGCTCAACACCGCGATCGCCCACGCGGCCGACCCGGTGCTGATGGCGCGGGCGATGCGGCTTGGGTGCGAGGCGGGGCGGGCCAGCTATCTCGCGGGGCGCATCCCAAAGAAGCTGTACGCGACGGCCAGCAGCCCGTGGGAGGGAACGGTGTCGTATATACCGGGGGAGTGAGCGCAACGCTCGATGAGATTGCTTCCCGACTTTGGGCGCAGTGCGGCTGCAGCACAGGACGGATTCCCGTTGAGCACCGAAACACAGAGCTCGGATTTCTTCGAAACCGGCACGAGTCTTGATACTGAGCCTTCCTGCTGGTTTGCGGCCGCGGGGAAAGAGATCGTCTGGCGGGATGCGGACACGATCGACTGGCTGAAACGCCTTCGCGGCTACTGCGTGGCAAGGCCTCGTTCAGAAGACACGATTCGCCTGATGCGAAACCGTCAGATGTGGATTGACATACTGATGGTGTCCGTCGTTTCGATCATTCTGCCGATTTTCGCAGGTTACTCCGCGGCCAAGTTCAACTGGGGCATCGCCCTTGACGTACTGGTCTGGGTGGACGTGCCGATCGTGCTTGGCGTGTTGATCATGATGTTTGCAACCGGCAAGTTGCCTCGCACAGTCTTGCAGTTCTCGCGTGATTCTCAATTCACCGTTTACCGTGGCGTGTTTGCGCCGCAATCGTTCTGTCTATTCATTCGCGAGCCGAAGGGCGACCACCTCGTCTTCTTCGGCCACGTCTCCCGCCATGCGGATTGGCGGCGCGCCAGTCGCATGTTGGATGCCATGGCTCCCGTTCTCCCCATTTCACCGGACATTGTCTTTGTGGCAGGCACTCCATTCTCATCGCCGCAGCCCCCTTCCGCGCGGTGTCAGCCGGATGCGGTCGATCCATGATTTCGTGTGGCGGTAACCGGCGTAGAGTTCTTATCGCGGTGGCAGACGCGCCCATTCCCGGGCGAGAAGTGGATCGCGTAAGCACGCGAGATTGCGGACGATCTTCGCGAACTCACGGAAATCCAGACCCACTCGGGCACCCCAATCGAACGGACCAGCATGAGCGAGACCGACCTCCTCTGCGAATCCTGCGGCTATTCGATCGCGGGGCTGCCCGAGACCGGCAACTGCCCGGAATGCGGCACGCCGATCCCGGAATCTCTCCCCGAAACTCGCACGGGCTCGGCGTGGCAGAAGCGATGCGCGCGGAGCGCGCCGACTCGCCTCGGAGAGGCGGGCCACCAAGAAAGAGCCAAAGGCGCGCTGGCGGCGTGGCTCTCGACGAATTGGAACGTCGTGCGGCGTCGCGGCGCGTGCTTCCGGCTGCTCCGCGCCGACATGGCGGGGGTGCGCTCGCTGCTTGCCATCAACCTTGTCGTGTCGGGCGCTCTGCTCGCGCTTCCCTGGACCGGCGTGTGGTTGTACGACCCCGCGCGGGGCGCACGCGGCGCATCGGGCGTGCTCCTGCAACTCGCGTCCCTCATCGCGATCACGCTGATCGCGGGGCTCGTGCTTCTTTCCCTCACGTGGATCGAGTGCCTGGGCATCCGCTTCTTTGCGGCACGCCGGTCGTGGCGGCTGACGCGCGCGATGGCGTGGCAGGTGTGCGCCCACGCCTCGGTGGGCTGGCTGGCGGCCGGGCCGTGCGTGTGGGCGGCGCTGTTGCTCACGTCCACGCTGGCGGGGAGCACGCAATTGATCGCGGGGATCGTGAGCGTGCGCGACCTGATCGGCGGCGGGCTGATTTTCACGGCGATTCTGGTGGGGATGCTCGCGTTCGAGGTGCTCGTGTACCTCGGCGTGCGACGCTGCCGATTCGCCAACGGGCCGCGCGGCATCGCGGGACGCCGCTCCCCGGTCGCGCCCGGCGCGATACCATCGCCCCGTGACGAATGAACCGAGCGATATGCAGCGCGAGCCCTCGTGGCACGAGTGGTTCGACCTCAACATCGACCCCGAGGAGGGGCGGGCCGGCCTGCGCTTCTCGTGCACGATGTGCGGCAACTGCTGCACCGGGCCCGAGGGCTATGTGCTGGTGAACGACGCGGAGGTCGCGGCGCTGGCGTCGCGTCTCGGGATGCCCGAGAGCGAGTTCCGCAAGCAGTACACGCACATGAGCATCGCGGGCCTGTCGCTGACGGAGAAGCTCACGGCGTTCGGGCGCGACTGCATCTTCCTGGATCGCGACAAGGTCCCCGGCAAGGCGGTGTGCGGGGTGTATGAGGATCGCCCGAGACAGTGCCGGACCTGGCCGTTCTGGAAGAGCAACCTGCACTCGCGGCGGCACTGGGAACGGGCCAAACAGATCTGCCCGGGCATGGATCGCGGGACGTTTGTGCCGGTGGAGGAAGTGCGGATCAGGCGGAGTGAGATTGAGATCTGAGGCGGCGAAACAGCGAAACAGCGAGACAGCGAGACAGCGAGACAGCGAGACAGCGGGACAGCGAGACAGCGAGACAGCGAGACAGCGAGGCAGCGAGACAGCGAGACAGCGAGACAGCGAGACAGCGAGACAGCGAGGCAGGTTACACATCGCACTGGGCACTGGGGACAGGACACAGGGCGCCTGACGCGAGGAGCGATGGAACTTTGCGGCGCGGCTGCGCGGGCGAGGGCGAGTATCGCGACTGCGCTGGTCCTGATAACTTGATTTGCATCCACATGCACCACACCGCTTTGAGGCGGTGGTACACTCGGGGTGCATGTCGCAGATCCCTCCGACGCTTCCATTCCGAGTCGCCGCGGCGTACGGCGCTCCACGCCCGGCACGGGCGGGAACTCCGGTGTCGCCCCTCGCGCCGAATGGGGCGCCGAATGGCGCCCCGACCGATGCGTCGTCTGGGGCATCGGTGAAGTCGTCGAAGACCTCGAGCCTTGTCGCGGGCCGCGTGCCGGATTGCGCGGACCTACGGAGTGCGAACGTCGCGGCGATGAATCACGCCGCGAACCCGTCGGGCTCGCTTTCGTTCTATCGGAATCCCGCGGAAAAGAACGCCGCCGCGACCGGGATCGCCCAGGGCAAGATCATCGACATCGAGGGTTGATCGAGAAGGCACGCACACGCTGCATGATCTCGAACCTGTGGTTCGGTCAAGCACACGACGCCCGCTGCTCGCGCTCGGGGCTCGTAACACCAATCAGGATTCTGTGATTCCGGCACCGACCTCGAAGCGTGGTCGGTGGCACGACCGTCCATCATTCACGCGATTGTCGATCGCACCACGAGCAACGCCGCGAGCGTGATCGCGATCCAAAGCACCACGCCCAGGACCATCGGCCTCCAGCCCACGGCCTTGATCGCCGGGAGCGACAGGTTTGCGCCGATGAGCAGCAGGCCCATCGTCATGCCGCGCTTCCCGATCGTGCGGATCGCGTCCTGATACTCGCCGAGCTGCGGCACCAGTTCGCGCGCCACGCAGGCGACCAGGAATAGCCCGATGAAGATCGGTGCCTTGGGTCGGGATTTGGCGGCGGCGCTCGTGTCACGGAATCTCCACGCGGCCAGCATGGACAGCGGGATGATCCACAGCGCCCGGGCGAGCTTGACGGCGGTCGCGGATTCGAGCGCATCGGGCGAGAAGCGGGCCGCCGCCCCCACCACCGATGAGACGTCGTGGATCGCGACGGCGGCCCAGGTGCCGAACTGCGTGGGCGTCAGATGGAGCCAGTGCCCGAGCGGCGGGAAGAGATAGAGCGCGATGCCGTTGAGCACGAAGACCGTGGCGAGCGCGACGGACATCTGGGCGCTGGTGGCGCCGATGACCGAGCCGACGGCGGCGATCGCCGACCCGCCGCAGATCGCCGTGCCGGAGTTGATGAGCGTCGTGATGGTCGAATCGGTGCGGAGCAGGCGGCCGACGAGCGTGCCGAGGATGAACGTGCCGGCGATGGTGCCCGCGGCAAAGCCCATGCCCGAGAGGCCCGCGTGCAGCACCTGGCGCAGGTCCATGGTGAGCCCGAGCACGATCACGGCGAACTGGATGAGGCGCGTGGCCCACTTGCGCCGGCGTGTGCCCGGCGCGATCAAGCCCGTCACGGCGAGGATCATCCCGCCCGCGAGCCCGAGGCCGGGATCGACGGCGGGATGAAGGCACGCGGCCAGCGCCAACCACAGGAGCGCGGTCTTCCAAGGCGGCGCAGGCGATGCTGGACCCGTGCCGCTCGACGCGCTCGCGGGGGACGATGCGGGGCGAGCATCCATGGGCGGGCCCGAAGATGGTTCTGGACATGGGGGTGGCACGCGGGTCGCTACTGTACGTCGACATGAGCGAACACCACCCGTCGCGCCCGCTCCCGGCCGCCTCGCCCTTGGCGTCGCACTGGCCAATCGACCCGGGCATCGTCTATCTCAACCACGGCTCGTTCGGCGGATGTCCGACGCCCGTGATCGAGGCCCAGCAGCGCCACCGGCTTCGTATGGAGCGCGAGCTGGTCCGGTTCTTCGTTGAGGACATGGACGACGTCTTTGACCAGACCCGCGCCGAGGTGGCCGCGTTTGTTCGGTGCAAGCCCGGCGAACTGGCGTTCGTCCCCAACGCGACCACGGGCGTCGCCACCATTCTGAATAGCTTCGGCCTGCGTCCGGGCGACGACGTGCTCGCGGGCATGCACGAGTATCCCGCGTGCATGAACAATCTGCGGCATATCTGCGCCAAGGCGGGCGCGAAGGTCGTCGCCGCCCCCATCCCATTCCCGGTGAAATCGCCGGGCGAGATCGTCGAGGCGGTGGTGTCCAAGGTCACGCCGCGGACGCGCCTGGCGCTCCTCAGCCATGTGACCAGTTCCAGCGGCATCATCCTGCCGATCCGCGAGATGGTGGCGGCCCTTGCGGCCAAGGGCGTCGAGACCATCGTCGACGGCGCCCATGCCGTCGGCATGCTCGACCTCGACATCCCATCGATCGGGGCGGCGTTTTACACCTCCAACTGCCACAAGTGGGTCTGTTCGCCGAAGGGTTCGGCGATCCTGTACGTCCGAGAGGACTGGCAAGGGCGCATCCGCCCGGTCGTGCTCTCGAACTTCGCCGAGAAGCCCAAGCCGGGACGCTCTCAATTCCACACGGAATTCGACTACATCGGCACGGACGACCCGACGGCGTATTTCGCCATCGCCGACGCGATCAGGTTCATGGGCTCGCTCCTTCCGGGGGGCTGGGAGGGCGTCCGCCGCCACAACCACGAACTTCTGAAGTACGGGCGGCAGGTGGTCAGCAAGGTGCTCGGCACCGAACCGCCCGCGCCGGAGGCCATGCTGGGGTCGATCTGCACGATGTACCTGCCGCGCCACGACCCGGACCGGACTGCAAGGCTGGCGGCTCGGAGTTCCAAGTACCACGACGCGACTCAGGACGAATTGATCCGAAGGCATCGAATCCAGGTGCCGCTGTGGAGCGTGGCGGGGACGGCCGATCGCGTGATCCGCATCAGCGCCCAGGTCTACAACTCGCGCGAACAGTACGACTACCTGGCGGCGGCGCTGGACGAAGAGATAGCCCGGGAACGGGCCTTCTGACGCCGGATCACCTCCCACTGTTGTGCCCGGACCGGTATCATCTTGTATCATGGGCCCCATGGGATGCAACTCCGGATCGACGGGCGGCGCACACGGAACCTCTGACGGCTGTGGGTGTTGCACGCCCACCCAGAACCCGGGGCAGAAATACCCCAAGCTCGCCGAATTGATCCGCTACCTGGATTCCCTTTCCACCCGGGCTGACCTTGGGACGTTGGAGAAGCTCCTCCGGGGGGTGTCGCTCTCAAAGGCCGACATCGAAGAAGCCTGCTGCTTCGGCGCTCGCGGCTACAAACGCAACACGATCAGCCGCACCGACTGGTACGAACTCCTCGCCCTCTGCTGGCGGAGCGGCGACGTGACGCCCATCCACGACCACCAGGGCGTCAGCTGCGCCTTCCGCGTGGTTCACGGCACGGGCACCGAGATCCGCTTTGCCAGGACTCCCTCGGGCCTCATCTGCCCCGCCGGGGCGGTCGCGATGCAGCCGGGGTATGTCTGCGCCGCGATGGACGCCGACATTCACCAGGTCGCCAACATGCAGGCGCCGGGCACGGACCTGGTGACGCTGCACATCTATTCGCCCCCGATCCGCAAGATGAACACGTACGAATTCGCGACGCCGATCTCCGCGGAATGCCGGGATGTGTACAAGGACCAGGCCGCAGGCGTCGGCGCGTAACTCGTCGGCAAGATCGCGCCGTGCAGCGCTCGAAATCGGCCGATCGCACGGACTACGCTCGCCCTTCGCGGCGTGCTGAATTCGCTGTGCCCGCCGCGCCACGGATGGCCGATACTACGGCGTGATGCGACTGAGTCAGGACGTCATGGACCGACCCCTCCCCACCACCCCCGGCGCGATGCTGAACGCCGCCTTGGCCGGCACGCTCCCCGCGCCCTCCCCGCTCGCCGCACGCTGGCGCCTCGATAAAAACCTCGTCTTCCTCAATTTCGGTTCCTACGGCGGGTGCCCTGACGACGTGCTGGCGGCCCACGACGACTATCGCGCCCGCGTGGAGCGCGATCCCGTCCGTTTCTTTAAGGTCGATCTCGAGCGCCTGCTCGACGGCGTGCGCGAGAAGGTCGCGCCCTTCGTCGGATGCCGCCCGCAGGACCTCGCGCCCATCCGCAACGCGACAATCGCGCTGGCAACGATCTTCTTTGCCACGCACTTCCGCGCGGGCGACGAGGTCGTGACCAACAACCACGAGTACTCGTCGGGCGCCAACGAGCTGACGCGCCTGGCGGCCCGCACGGGGCTGCGCGTGGTGACGGCCGAGATCCCCTTCCCGATCACGGACCCCGCGCAGGCCGCCGACGCGATCATCGGGGCGATCACGCCGCGGACAAGGCTCGTCGTGATGAGCCACGTCACGAGCTGCACGTCGCTGGTGATGCCGGTGGAGCGCGTGATCGCGGAGTGCCACGCACGGGGCGTGGACATCCTGATCGACGGCGCACACGCGCCGGGCCAGGTCGACCTCAACATCGAGAAGCTGAACCCGACGTATTACGTCGGGAGCTTTCACAAGTGGATGTGCGCCCCCAAGGGCACGGGCTTCCTGTGGGTCCGCCCCGACCGGCAGGCGGCGGTCCGGAGCGCGATGCTCTCGAGCCGGGCCGCCAAGGTTCGAGATGACCGCTCGCTCTTCCTGCGCGATTTCGATTACATGGGGACCGATGACTACACGGGCATGCTGTGCGTGCCGCACGCGATCGAAGCGATGGCGAAGATGATCCCGGGCGGCTGGGAGGAAATCCGCCGGCGGAACCGGTCGCTGGTGCTCGAGGCGCGCGAGGCGGTGTGCGCGATGGCGGGCCTTGGACCGGCGTGCCCGGACTCGATGGTGGGCTCGATGGTGTCGCTCCCCCTGCCGGAGGCCGACGCATCGCTCTCCGGGCGGGCGACGCTGTACGACGATCCGCTCCAGGATGCGCTGCTGGAGAGGCACCGCGTGCAGGTCCCGATCTGGCGCCTCGGCGAGGGCACGCCCGCAGACCCCGGCGTCCGCATCATCCGCCTGAGCGCGCAGCTCTACAACTCGATCGAGCAGTATCGCTACCTGGGCGAGGCGCTGGTCAAGGAACTCAACAGCGAGCGAGCGCTGAAGCAGACGGGGTGAGGAAGTCAAGGAGTCGTGAGTGGTGCGGGCTCTGACCGGAACAGGTGCTTTCTTCCCTGTCTCGCTGTCTCCCTAACTCACTGTTTCGCTGTCTCGCTGCTACTCCTTCGACGGCGTTTCGGCCGGCACGGGCCCCGCTTCCTCCTGCGGCTTGAGGCTCTCGCGCCACTGCGCATCAAGCTCCGCAAAGCTCAGGTCAAAGATCGCTTTGCTCGCGTCGTCAACGTTCGAGCCCGTCGCCATCGCCTTCAGCCACGCGATCCGCTTCTCTCGCCCGAAGCGCTCGGAGATGTAGCCCAGCATCGCGTGCCCCTGGGTGTACACCATCTGCATGTCGCCCTGCGTTGTGTTGTGGAAGTCGCTGAGCGATGCCCAGTCGCGCAGGCGCCCGCTCTTGGCCATGCGGCGAACCGCGCGCTGCGCGAACTGCCCGTTGTCGGCATAGTGCTCGCTCGACAGCTCGGCGACGCCCTCCAGCACCCACCACGGCGCGTCGTTGGCCTTTGGCCCGAGCTCGAACGTGCAGACATGCCCATACTCGTGCGCCAGCACGCTGGTCAGGCCCTCCTTGTCGGGGTGCGCCGACGCGATGAGCTTGATGGACTCGCCCGGCTCGTTCCAGCCGCCGAGGCCGTCGGTGTAGCTGAGATAGATCGACTGCTGCAGGTGCTTCATCGATGAGTAGAGCTTGACCTCCTGCACGCGATCGATGGTGAGCGCGAAGCCCTGCTGGACGTGCGTGCGGATGGCGGGCATGATCTCGCAGATCGTGGCGGCGATGTTCTCGCGTCCCGCGTCAAAGAAAACGCGCACGCCCTCGCGCTCCATCACCTTCCAGTTTTCACCGGCGTAGAGCCACTCGCCCTTTCGGTCGACGAACTTGGCCACGAATTTCAGGAAGCGGGGCGAGCCGGCATCCTTGATCGTCCAGTTCATCGTGAGGTCGGCGACGATCTCGATCGGACTCTCCGCGGGGGTCGCCTCGACGCGGAAGTTCTCGGCCTTGATCGAGAACTCCCCCACCGGCTTGCGCTCAAGGTCCCTGGCCCAGTTCTTCTGCTCCTGCAGGAAGACAGGGTCGGCCCGGTCAACGCACGCCATGTAGCCTGCGATGTCGGTCGCAAGCACCGCCCTGGCCATGCGCTCGATCAGCGCACTCAGCTTGGCTACGTCGGCGTCGGGCGCGGGGTGCGCCTCCGGCGCGGCCTGGGGCTTGTCGGAAGACTCGCCGGGCTTTGTCGCGGCGGGCAAGGCGGGTGTCGTCGGCGCGGACGGTGTCGCGGGCTTTGCATCTTGCGCCATCGCGGAACTCGGCGAGCCACACGCCAGAATCGCCGCCAGCGCGGCCACGCCGAGCGATCTCCTCACGAAGCCCAGCCCGCCGGACATCCAGACTCGATCGAACCACTCCGTTCTCATACACGCTCCTACTTTTTCTCGCTCTTGAGTGAATCGCGCCAGGTCCGATCGAGCTCATCGAATGACAGGCCCAGGGCCGCCCGCGTCGCCTCATCGATCGACCTGCCGGACGCCGCGGACGCGATCCAGGCGTTACGCTTCTCTCGCCCGAACTTGTCGGAGACGTAGCCCATCAGATGGTGCCCCTGCACATAGGCGAGGTACTTCACCTCCTGGCGGGCCTTGTGATAGCTGGCGATGTCGCTCCACGCCGCCAGCGCGCCGTTCTCGGCCAGCTTGCGCACCTGGCGATCGTTGCCTCCCGGCGCATCCCACTTCTCCGCGGCCAGCTCCGCCGCGCCCTCCGCGACCCACCAGGGCAGCTCGCTGGCGCGCTCGCCCAGCTCCCACGTCGCGACGTGCCCGTATTCATGGGCGAAGGCGCGCGTCCACCCGCGTTCGTCGTGCGCGTAGCTCGAGAGGAACTTGATCGACTCGCCGGATTCGTTCCAGCCGCCCAGCACCGGGTCGGGCATCGAGAGATACACGGTCGCCTTGAGGTGTTCCATGTTCTCGTAGAGCTTGATGATCTGGTGCTTGGACGCCGCGGGCGTGCCGGCGATGCCGAAGCCCTCGTCGACGTGGGCCTTGGAGATCGGGAAGACGCGGGACACGATCTCCGCGGCCGGCCTGGCCTTGTCGTCGACGTATCGCACCACAAACCCGTCGCCCGCGATTTCCTTCCACACCTCGCCGGCGAAGCGCCACTTGCCGCTTGAATCACACCGGAACTCGCACTCTGGGTACGTCGATTGCACACGCCGCCCCGGCCCGTCCATCTTTCGCCCGTTCTGATCGAACGGCATGTCGTAGTCGATCGTGAACGAAACCTCCGCCCATTTACGCTCGATCGTGCGAAATGCCGTTCCATCGTCGGCGAGTCGAAACTCCACCCGCGTCGGCGTGTGCAGCTTCAGGTCCTTGGCCATGTTGCGCATCTCGCGCTCGAACTGCGGGTCGGTGAACTCGACATGATCCAGAAACGCGTCCGCGTCGCCCCGCACCGCCGCCGAAGCCATCGAAGAAAGCGCCGCCTCGATCGCGGCGTAGTTCCGACCTCCGCGCTGAAGCGTCTCCAACTGCACCGGCGGCTTCTGGCCTTGCGCAACGCCCGACACAACGACGAGCAAGAGGCCAGCGGGCACAACGTGGGACATCCATCGAGTACGCTGCATCGTCTCATCCTACCGCAACGATCGCCGCCCGCCGCGCGATGATGCTCGCGCCGGCGTTTCACGCCTCCTCTCCGCCTCGTCGGGCTGCCCATTCCGACCCGTTCCGTCCGCGAGCCACCTCTGAGTTCGGGGCTCGATCGGGGTCGCAATCGCGCGAAAATCGCGTCGGATCGTGAAACCGCTCCAAGTTAGTGGGGTATAACTTCGTCACCGGCCGCCCGCACGCCGCCGCCGCTGAGACTTGGGGGCATCATGAATCGCAATCGCTTTTCGTTCGTCCGTCGTTCCGTGCTTCCTGCGACGCTCGCCGTGTCGGGCCTTGCCGCGCTGGCCCTGCCCGGGTGCATCATCGTCGCGGGAGACCGGTATTCAGACTACGACGCCGAGTACTCAGGCCGTCGCGCGCCGATGCTGGGCGTGGAGCTCTCCGGGGTTTCCAGCGCCACCGCGACCCAGGCGGGCGTGGACGCGTCGAGAACCTGCATCATCACGCACGTCGTCTCGAACTCCGCCGCCGAACGCGCCGGGCTGCAGAAGTACGACATCATCACGCACGTGGACGGGAAGGACTGGGCCACAATCTCCGCGGTGCGCGAGGGCGTGCGCTCGAAGCGCGAGGGCGAGACGCTCGTCATCGGCTTCGTCCGCGCGGGCAAGACGTATGAAGCGACGGCGACCATCGGCGCGAAGTAAGGCCGCTACCGCCGTTTCGACGCGTGCCGATCAGCGACGCTCTCGGAGCAGGGCGGCGATTTCATCGAGCTGTGATGAGATCTTCGCCAGCACTGGCGCGCTCGCGTCCGCCAGCGGCGCGGGCGCGCCGTGCGACGGCCCGCGCCCGACGAGCTGCTGACGCAGCGCCTCGCGCCCTTCCAGGATGCGGTTGCGGTACTCGTGCGCCTCGATGATGCCGGTCAGGCGCATGTCGTGGGCCTGCCCGGCGCTCTGCCCCGCGGTCTCGAACTTCAGCGTCGCGAGGTTGAACTTCTTCAGGATCGGGCCCTCGATAAAGGTCACGTCCTGGATGTTCTCCAGCGGGATCGTCTTCTCGACCTGGAACAGGATTCCCTTGCGGAAGCGCAGCGTCTTGCCGTCGAGGCGGCACGAGAGCTTGTCAAAGTAGTGGCGCGCCCACCACTGGCCCACGCCGCAGAACCAGATGATCGCCAGCGGGATCCCGACGACCGTGATGACCATCGTGAGCCCGATCGTGACCACGAGATACGGTCGATACAGCGGGTTGAACTTGGCAACCACCACCTCCGCCGGCGTATCCGAGTGCGGTTCTGTCATACGGGCAGTCTACCTGCGGCCTGGCCGCCAGGAAGGGCTCTTCTCCACGCTGTTTCGCTGTTTCGCTGTTTCGCTGTTTCGCTGTTTCGCTGTTTCGCTGTTTCGCTGTTTCGCTGTTTCGCTGTTTCGCTGTCTCGCTGTCTCGCTGTCTCGCTGTCTCGCTGTCTCGCTACTTCCCCACCGCCTTTATCTTGCGGTGCAGCTGCCACATCTGGATCGCCGACCACGCGTACGCGGCCGCCGCCAGCGCGAGCGGGACCTCAAATCGCCCGAAGATCGCGTAGAGCAGGACGCCGAGGCCCTGGAAGATCTTGCCGCGGATGCCCACCAGCGTCGCGTGGATCGCGACGTACTGCGGCACCTTGTCGGGCGACGGCGCCAGCGACACGGGCCCGAGCATCCAGCCGACGGACGCGCCCGCGTGGGCCATGCCGTAGAGCACGCTGCTGATGAGCAGGTCGTGGTCGTTCCGCGCCAGCATGTAGCCGATCGGATAGATCGTGAGGAGCGCGAACGAGAGGCCCGTGCTGCGCACCGCTCCCAGGCGATCCATCAGCAGCCCCGCGGGGTACAGCATCACCACGATCGCGCACAGGTACGCCACATGCGTCGATTCCGCGACTTTGTCATACGGGAGGTTCAGCTTGTCGGTGACGAGCAACGGCAGGAGCGCATAGCAGATCATCCAGCCCACGCCGTACGTCATATACGCCGCCTCGTAGCGCGCGAAGATCGGGTCGGCCTTCAGGATCTGGCTCATGTGCGCGACGGGCTCGATCAGCCGCCTGATCCGCCCGCGCTCGTCGCTGGTCCTGATCACCCGGTCGCCCGCGTGCCCCGAGAGATGCGAGACCCAGATGAACACCAGCACGCCCGCCAGCTGCAGCGCCGCGATCAGGGGCAGATATACGCGGAACGCCTGCGGATCGCGGTTCAACCACTCGCCGATCGCGTAGCCCATGACGGCGCTCACGACCATCGAGCCGCCCCACAGGATGCTGTACATCCGCCCGCGCACCCGCTCCGGGTAGAGCGAGCGCAGCAGCCCGCCCGCCGCGGGGTGGAACCCCGCGCCGCCGATGCTCGCGATCAGGTGAGGCACGAGCAACTGCCAGAAGCTGTGCGCGAAGGCGACCAGCGCCATGGGCAGGCACCCGATCGCCCAGTACACCAGCAGGTAGCGCAACATCGATCGCCGTGAAAAATAGTCGTTCCAGAAGATCGACAGGCTGAACAGGATCGTCGGGGCGGCGGTCACCACCAGCGTCTCGAGCTTGTTGGCGTTGAACTCCCGCCGCGCCAGCACCGGCAGCATGAACATCACCGCCATCGCGGTCGATTGGATCAGCCCGACGCCCAGCAGATGCAACGCGGCCATGGAAAATGACACCCGCTCGCCGCCGCCACTCTCCGTCGAAGTTGTCGTGGATTCAGTCTTCAAGCTCACCCAACTCGATTCCGCTTGCCCCGACTCCGCTCACAGGACCACCCGACCGCTCGAGCACCCGGCCACCCCTTCAGAACTTCCTCACCATCATCACCCCGACGATCACGAGCAGGACCCCCGCGATACGCCCGGGCGTGATCGCCCGCATCTCCAGCCCCATGTGCCCGAACCGGTCGATCACCAGCGACGCCACGAGCTGCCCCGCGACCATCGCCGTCAGATAGCTCGCCGAGCCCATCTTCGGCACCAGCATCAGCGCGAGCGTCACAAAGAACGCACCGCACAACCCGCCCAGCCACATCCACCACGGCCCGGCCGCCAGCTTCGCGAACTCCGGTATCCCCGGCCGAAAGATCAGCACCACGATCGTCATCGCGACAAGGCCCACGGCGAAGTTGATGAATCCGCCCCACGCGCTCGCGCCCGCGTGGGCCGCGAACTTCGCGTTCACGCCCGGCTGATACGCCGTCACCACGCCCGCGAGCATCGCCAGCAGCACGAAGAACATATCGACGCCGATCGATCCCTTGGGCATGGGCGGAGGGTAGGTACGCGGCGACGATCACGAACTCAGACACCGCGCACAGGAGCGTTCGTTGGCAACTTCGGATTGATCGCTTGTCCTCGTGCCTTTGGCGCTTTCGAGCGCGGCGTCAGATCCCTGTCTTCTGTAACCAGATCTTCTCGCTGTCGCCTGATCTCCTGCGGCACTTGATTGAATTCCGCAGATTCATCCGCCTCGATGAAAGGCCGCACGACGCCAGAGGCATGGTTGCCAAACAGTTCTGTGAGGTACTCGCACATATTCGAGTTGTTCGGCGTCCACTCACGATTCAACAGCTTGTCCTCTGCAGTTTGGATTCCATCAAGCCGATCAATCCACAGCATCGGATATGGCGTGCCCCCGGCGACCCCCTTCAATGCCCTTGGCTCACTTGCAAGCAGCATGATTTGTTTCTCGAGATTGGGCTGCCCAATGATCGCTTTGGCGAGGAAGTATGCAATGTCCGCCGAAACGGGGATTCTGCGAAGATCGGCCATTGAAGCCAATCGAAAACCCAGGTCAACGGACGGACCAAGGAAGTCGCGTGCTTGCACTCGCGATGATTCTCGAGGCGTGGACACTTCAACATTTGCGACTGGAAAGCCCGCACCCCATATCGTGCCCTTCAGTCCCAGCTTGCCCTTATGTTTGGTCGAAAGCTCATTTGAGTATTCGTGCAGTGCTTTCTTGAACGCGATCGCGTGACACACAGCATGCACATGATTCTCAAGTTCGATCTCGAACAGGATTTCGTCGCCAACGAACTTCCACACACGCAAGCACCCAGGCGGTTTGCGAAATCCCGCTCGAATTTCTCCAGGGAGTTCTTCAAAGCACGCACGCAATGAAGCGGGAAAATCCCGAAAGAACGCGCTGAAGACATGTGCCCACCGCTGCTTTTCATTGGCCATGGACACCTTAAACGCGGTCGATCCGACGATGTCCGCGCTCGCAAAGAGTCTGTACCTAAATTTGTGCTTTACCGGGATTCTCACGCACCAAGCCCCAACACCTTTGCACGAACGGTAGCTGCAGCTTCGGAGACTCCAAACTTGGCTCCAAGTACTGCACGGCTTCTAGTCTTCCGAAATTCCTCTCGAAACTCTATTTCAGGCATGAGGAATCCCGCTGCGAACCAGTTGGCTTCCCACTCCGCCCTGTCAGAGCCATGGCGGGCAGCCACCAGAGGGCGCTCTCCTTGACCAGAGTGGAGCAAGTAGTGCCCCAACTCGTGTGCGATCGTGAAGCGATCTCGAAGTGGGCTGGAAATGGACGACAACTCGATATCGAAATCGCTCGGCCCGTGGATCCAGATCGTGTCCCCATCCAGATTTGCGTCTAGCAGATCAACGTAGCGAATGCGACCACCGAGCCGCTCGGTCAAGGCCACGAGATCGTCTCTCCGCTTGAAGTCCAACACCTGGGCGCACTTCGCGGCATACTCGTCAATCTGCGCCTTGGTCAGATTGCACGGGTGATCCTTTGCCTGCGCGTACTGGACATCCGACTTTCTCATGCCCCAAACGTAGTCCAAACCAGTGATCCCGTCAAGTCGGATTGGATTGGCTAAGAACCGGTATCCTCTTCCCTTCGCCGGAGCCCCGCATGTCCCACTAGATCGAATCCAAGCACAACCTCTTCGTCGTCATCGGCGCGTCCTCGGCCGGCACGCTCATCGAGTGGTACGACTTCTACATCTTCGGCTCGCTCGCCACCATCATCGCCACGCAGTTCTTCCCCAAGGACAACCCCACCGCCGCCTTCCTCTCGACCCTCGCCACCTTCGCCGCGGGCTTCGTCGTTCGCCCCTTCGGAGCCATCTTCTTCGGCCGCCTCGGCGACATCATCGGGCGAAAGTACACCTTCCTCGTCACGCTCCTGCTCATGGGCGGCTCGACCTTCGCCATCGGCCTGGTCCCCGACTACGACACCATCGGCGTCCTCGCGCCCATCATCGTGCTCCTGCTCCGACTCCTGCAGGGCCTCGCGCTCGGCGGGGAATACGGCGGGGCCGCCACCTATGTCGCCGAGCACGCGCCCGACCACCGCCGCGGCTACTACACCAGCTGGATCCAGACCACCGCGACGCTCGGCCTGTTCGTTTCGCTCGGCGTGATCCTCGGCTGCCGCCTCAGCATGGGCGAGGACAAGTTCGCATCGTGGGGCTGGCGCGTGCCGTTCATCCTCTCGATCGTGCTCGTGCTGCTCAGCTACATCCTGCGGATGAAGCTGCGCGAGTCGCCGCTCTTCCAGAAGATGAAGGCCGAGGGCAAAAGCTCGAAGAACCCGCTCGCCGAGTCCTTCGGCAACTGGGCCAATCTCAAGATGGTCCTGCTCGCGCTCTTCGGCGCGACCGCCGGCCAGGGCGTCGTCTGGTACACCGGCCAGTTCTATGCCCTCACATTCCTTCAGAAATCGCTCGGCGTCGACATGGTCGCCGCCAACACCATCATCGCCTGCGCCCTCGTCGTCGCTACGCCGTTCTTCATCGTCTTCGGCGGGCTCTCCGACCGCATCGGGCGCAAGCCCATCATGATGACCGGCTGCCTGCTCGCAATTCTCACCTACCTGCCGATCTATCACGCGATGGCCCGGGCCATCGACCTCTCCGCCAAGACCGAGGTCGTCGCGACCGCCACCGAACCCGCCGCCGGCCTCACCTCCAGCACCACCACCACCGACGACGCCAAGAACCAGAAGACCGTCATCAACAAATCAACCAAGACCTACACCGACGGCACGCGGGCCCTCACCACCACCACGATCACGAGCAAACTCGACGGCAGCGACGCCAAGACCGCCAGCGCCACCAGCATCAAGCCCGGACGAGCGTCAAGCCTCCTGCTCGGCCTCTTCATCTTCATCCAGGTGCTCTACGTCACGATGGTCTACGGCCCGATCGCCGCCTTCCTCGTCGAGCTCTTCCCCACACGCATCCGCTACACCTCGATGTCGCTCCCCTATCACATCGGCAACGGCGTGTTCGGCGGGCTCGTCCCCTTCATCGCCACCTGGCTCGCGTCCTCATCGCTCGCAAGGCAGGGCGGCACGCTCGCCGACCTCGCGGGCGGCCCGATGTTCGTGGGCCTGCTCTATCCCATGACGATCGCCGCGATGACCCTGGCCGTCGGCACGATCCTGATCCGCGAGACGAAGAACCGGGCGATTGAGGAATAGGCAGGTACGCCCCGCGCTGTTAGCTCGCGTGCCTTCAATCCCATTCCACGGCTTTGGACGCCGGACCTGACGAGTCGGCGAGGAAGGTCCGGGTCAGGCTGCGATTGGCGCCGGCCCTTCGCAAGAGCGACTCTCACCGCCCCTTCGCCCGCTTCCGCTTCGCCCTCCGCGTGCCGTTCTCCGCGATCGCGCGCGCCACGGCCCGCTTCACTGCCTTGTCGATCTCGCGGCCGTCGCGGAACAGTTCGTCAATCGATTTCTTCGGCGCCTTCCTACGAGTCGTCGCCATCAGCGACCTCCCAATGCGTGGCTTCGACAGTTGCCGTCCACCAACGCCAGAGTCCAGCTTCACGTTGTCAAGGCCGCTCGCAATGCGATTCCCAACCTCTGCACGCCTCGGAGAGGCGTGCCACCCAATGCACCACTCAAAACTCCGCCTGCTTCGGCGCACGCGGGAACGGGATCACATCCCGGATGTTCTGCATCCCCGTCAGGAACATCATGGCGCGCTCGAACCCCAGCCCGAAGCCGGCGTGCGGCACGGTGCCGTACCGGCGCAGGTCGCGGTACCACCAGTATTCCTTCGCCGGCAGCTTCATCTCCTCGATCCGCCGATCCAGCACGTCCAGCCGCTCCTCGCGCTGGCTCCCGCCGATGATCTCGCCGATCGCGGGCACCAGCACGTCCATCGCCGCGACCGTATCGCCCGGCGCCCCGTCCGTCCCCGGATCATTCAGGCGCATGTAGAACGCCTTGATGTTCTTGGGATAGTTCATCAGGATCACCGGCTGCTTGAAGTGCTCCTCGGTCAGGAACCGCTCGTGCTCGCTCTGCAGGTCCGTGCCCCATTTCACCGGATACTCGAACTTCTTGCCCTTCCTGATCGCGTCCTCGAGAATCTTGATCGCCTCGGTGTACGGCAAGCGTCTGAACGGCGTCTCCAGCACGTGCTGCAACCGCTTCAAAAGCCCCGGCTCGATCCGCTCGTCGAAGAACTTCATGTCGTCGGGGCGCTCGTCCAGCACCGACTTCACCAGGTACTTGATGAAATCCTCCGCCAGCTCCGAATCGATCTGCAGGTTCGCGAACGCGATCTCCGGCTCGATCATCCAGAACTCGGCCAGGTGCCGGCTCGTGTTGCTGTTCTCGGCCCGGAACGTCGGGCCGAAGGTGTACACGCGCGACAGCGCGCAGCAATACGTCTCGACGTTCAGCTGCCCCGACACCGTCAGGTGCGCTTCCTTGCCGAAGAAATCCTGCGAGTAGTCAACGCCTCCAAGCTGGCCCGACGCAACCATGCCATGCCCCGGAACAAAGACGCTTGGAGTGCTCGGGGTTGCACCCGGTGGATCAACGTGGACCCGCGGCGGGTTCATCATGTCGAGCGTGCTCACGCGGAACATCTGGCCCGCGCCCTCGCAATCGCTCGCCGTCACGATCGGCGTGTGTACATAGAAGAACCCGCGCTCGTGGAAGAAGCGATGCACCGCCATCGACAGGCAGTGACGCACCCGCGCCACCGCGCCAAACGTATTCGTTCGCACGCGCAGGTGCGCCACCTCGCGCAGGTACTCGAACGTGTGCCGCTTGTTGCTGACCGGGTACGAGTCCGGGTGCTCGACCAGCCCCACCACGCGCACCGCGCTCGCCAGCACCTCGACCGACTGGCCCTTACCCTGGCTCGCGACCAGCGTGCCGTCCACCTCCACCGCGCACCCGGGGGTCAGCTTCTGGACCTCCGCGAAGTTCGACGCCGCCCCCTCGCCCGCGGCCTTCACCACGCACTGGATCGGATCGAAGCACGTCCCGTCGGACACAGCGACGAAGCACAGCCCGCCGTCGGCCTTGCTGTCGCGGTTGGTGCGCACCCAACCCTTGATGGTGACCTTGGTGCCGACCGACGCCCTGAACGCATCACAGACCTTGAGCCACGACATAACCGCATCCTCCCGAGGGAATGCGGATGGTAGCCGAGCGCCGAATGTTCAACGCGGGCGACGTGTCCGGGCGAGTGCGAAGCCCGATCGTGGCCCTCCGTACGACTCGCACGCGATCAATCTTCCAGTCGCATGTCCCAATCCGAGTCCTTGTTGTGATTTCGCGTATCGGGCCCGTTGATCCAGCCGTACTTCCCCTGATGGTACTGGTGGTACAGCTTGATCCACGTGTTGAAGTCGCCCTTCGTGGAGACATACAGGTCGTTGCACTCGAAGTCCGCGGCGCTCTGGGTCGCCTCCACGCCGTCGCTGGGCGCCTTGAAATGCTCGACCGACCCGTCGAGATACCCGATATGCCCGCCCTTCATGTGGCGCGGCGTGACCTGATCGTCGTTGCCCCACATGCCGTCGCGCACCGACGCGTTGTACCAGACCGTGCTCTCCTCCACGAAGATCGGAAGACCCCTCATCATCACAAGGCTCGGAGCGCGATCCGCCGGGAGCGAGATCGGACGGGCGCCCTTCCCGTCCTTGATGTACGCCGTACGAATCTCGAGCCCCAGCCGCGCGCCCTGCACACACCAAGGCATCGTGTAGTCGAAATTGAGCTTGGACCCGAAGAGGCTATCCGCGTCCGCCGAACCAACCGCGTTGATACCTCGTCGCTTGTTTTCGGGGCACGCCATCACATCGTGCGCGTTGTCCATGAACTTGTATAACGTGCCCGCTTCATATAAATTGTTGCCCACCTTCTCCCGGAAAAACTTCCGCTGCGCCCAGATCCGGTCCTGATTCGTCGAGGCATACGAGTACGCCGCCTGCGTGATCGAACGCATGTTCGCCATGCACGCCACCTGGCGCCCCGCCGCCCGCGCCTTGCCCAGCGCCGGGAGCAGGATGCCGATCAACAACGCGATGATCGCGATCACCACCAATAGCTCGATCAGCGTGAACGCGGACCGGCGATATCCTTCACTCAGCTTCATGTCGGCCTCCGTCGTCGCCACCCGGCACGAGCACCGCGGGCGGGCCCAGAATGGACCACCACCAGTATAGGGACTTCGATCCAGCACACCAACCAAATCGTCCGCCGGCGGCCCTTGCCCCTAGTATTCAGGCGGATGCCTCAAACCGATGCGACTTTACGAAATCACCCCCTCGGGATGACGTTCGATCAGTTCGTCCCTTTCGCGCGACGCGAGCTCGGCGTCACGCATCCACGCGCCGAATCCGCCTATAAAAACCTCTTTCGCACCGGGGAAATCGCCGACTTCCTCGCCCCGCCCGCCACCGTTCAGGCCGTGCTGTCCGAAGATTCCTTCGAGGGCAAGGTCCTCAAGTTTGTCCAGCACGTCCCCGCGGGCGACTCGCCGCTGGCTGAGCGCATGGCGGCCAAGTCCCTCGCCACCGAGTCCGTCCTGATCCCCATGATCGGACGCACCGGCTCCGCCACCCACACCCTCTGCGTCTCAAGCCAGGTCGGCTGCGCCATGGGCTGCACGTTCTGCGAGACCGCCCAGATGGGCCTCATCCGCTCGCTCACGCCCGCCGAGATCGTGCAGCAATGGTGGGCCGCCACGCACGCCCTCGGCCATCGCCCTCAGAACATCGTCTTCATGGGAATGGGAGAGCCCCTCGATAACATCGACCACGTCATCAAGGCCATCGCCGTCCTCATCGATCACAACGGCGCCCACATGCCCGTCAGCAAGATCACCGTCTCCACCGTCGGGCGGCTCGACGGCCTGGCTCGCCTCAGCGAGCAACTCCACACGCCCGGTTGGCACCGCCTCAACCTCGCTGTCTCCCTCAATGCCCCCAACGACGAGGTCCGCTCCCAGATCATGCCCATCAACCGCGCCATGCCCATGGAAGCGCTCAAACGCACGCTCATGGCCTGGCCGGTCTACGGCGGGGGCAAGCTCTGCCTCGAATACGTCCTCATCCCGGGCGTCAACAACCTCCCCGGACACGCCGCGGAAATCGCCCGCTTCGTCGCCGACATCAACACCACGTCGCGCAACTCCTCGCCCCGCTGCGTGATCAACCTGATCCCCTACAACCCGCGCCGCAACTCGCCCTGGCCGGCCCCCGCCGACGCAGAGATCGACGCCTTCATGGGCGAACTGGCGGAAAAGGGCGTCTTCGTCAAGCGCCGCCGAACCAAGGGCCGCGACCTCATGGGCGCGTGCGGCCAGCTCGGCAGCGAGCACATCCGCAAGCGCCGCTTCGTCGACGTCACGAAATCCCCGTGATTCCAGGCCGCGGGTACGCCTGCCACCGATGTCGGCCTTGCGACATCGGTGCTCTTGGGTGGCCCGGCGGTCCCTGCCGGTTTGTGTCCTCTCATCATCTGGCGATCTGGCCATTTGGCGATTTCCATTGGCGTGGTCCGGCGGTCCCCGCCCGCAGCATCAGCTTCCGAGCCCCTGATTCCCGTTGACTCTCCGTGGTTTTCTTGTCCGTAGCGAGCCGGGACTTGCTGCTGCCGTTCAGACCTGCAACCCTTTGCCCGTGCCGATCGACGCCGACCAACCCCGCCCCAGCCGCGACCGCCGCGAGCCTCGATTCATCGAGCCCCTCCAGAAGCTCTTCGACCGCCTCCCGCCCCACTCGCTGGAGGCGGAGATGTCGCTGCTCGGCTCGATGATCCTCGATCCGCAGGTCATCGCGGACGTGATCGCGATCGTCCGCCGCCCCGAGGATTTCTACGACGAGAAGCACACCCACATCTACAAGGCCATCGTCGACGTCTTCGACGCCCACCACTCCGGCGACCTGGTCCAACTCGCCGACCTTCTCAACACCCGCGGCGTGCTCGACGCCATCGGCGGCGGCGACTACCTCGTCCAACTCGCCGAGAGCGTGCCCGCCGCCATCAACGCTCCCCACTACGCCCGTCTCGTCGCGGAGAAGGCCAAGCTCCGCCGGCTCATCGACGCCGCGGGCCAGATCCTCTACGACGCCTACCACACCGGCGATCTCGGTCCCGACGGCGCCCGCGAGGTCCTCGATCGCGCCGAGACCTCCGTCTTCGACATCGCGCAGGAGGCGATGGTCAGCGACCCCCAGGCCCTCGCCGACCTCTTGCAGATCGAGATCGACCGCATCGAAGCCTCCGAGGGAAAGGGCATCAGCGGCATCTCCACCGGCTTCCCCGACATGGACCGCTACCTCAGCGGCCTGCAAAAAGGCGAGATGATCATCCTCGCCGCACGACCCTCGATGGGCAAGACCGCACTCGCCCTCAATCTCGCCGAGCAGATCGCCTTCGGCGGCCACCCCGCCAAGATCGCTCCGCGCCAGCGAACCAACGTCGGTGTCGGCGTCTTCAGCCTGGAAATGAGCAAGTCCGCCGTCACCCAGCGCTTGCTCTCCGCCGCCTCGGGCATCGACAGCAAGAAAATCCGCGAGGGCACGCTCTCCGACGCCGAGTTCCGCGAGGCGCTCCACTTCGCCGGCGTTCTCGGCGACTCGCCCGTGTTCATCGACGACACGCCCGGCCTCACCGTCCTCAACCTTCGCGCCCGCGCCCGGCGCATGGTCGCCCAGCAGGGCGTTCAGGTTCTCATCGTCGACTACCTCCAGCTCCTCACCGCGCCGGGCTCGGCGCGCGAAAGCCGACAGGTCGAGGTCTCCGCCATCAGCCGCGGCATCAAGTCTCTCGCACGCGAGCTCAATGTCCCCGTCATCTGCCTCTCCCAGCTCAACCGCGCCAGCGAGCAGCGCACCGGCAACCGCCCGCGCATGAGCGACCTCCGCGAATCCGGCTCCATCGAGCAGGACGCCGACGTCATCATGCTCCTCCATCGCGAGGACTACTACCACATCGACGACCCCGAATGGCAAGACGCCAACCCCGACAAGGTCGGCGTCGCCGAAATCATCATCGCCAAGCAGCGCAACGGCCCGACCGGCGTCGTCGAGCTCCTCTGGGACTCCCACACCACACGCTTCAAGAGCCTCGGACACAACTCTCCGCCCGCCTACCAGCCGCCGCCCGTCAACATCCCCCAAACCATGCAGCAAGCCCCCGCCTCCGCCTTCGCGCCCGGAAAGAAATCCGGCCCGATCTCCGACCACCGAGACGGCGGCGGGCCCGAGCGCGAGTCCTTCGGCGACCCGGGCGTGCCCTTCTGAGCCTTGGAACCTCTGAGTATCTGGTGGCCCGCCTCTCCGAGGCGGTTTTTCAGCCCACTGGAAGCGGACCTCGCGGCTGAACTCGAATTGTTCAGAGGTTCCCCTTGCCACTCGACGCGAGTTTTCCCATCTTCGCGCGGAGCCGCGCCCATCCAAGTTGCGCGCCCCTCATCTCGCGATGACATCGGGATTTCCCTCACCCAAATCAATTCCAAACCCATGCGACTCGTGTTGACGCGATCCCCGAATTACGGGACGATCAACAAAATCGTGGGGATTCGCGCGCGGCACGAAATTCTCGGTCTCTCTGGTTCTCGGCCGACGCATGAGGTCGCAGGAGGGCTCCCCGTGCGCGTGCTGAATGGATGGGCGCGGTCTCCGTCACGCTGTGGTGGTCTTCCTGTTGGGAGCATGGAATGCGCAAGTCGGTGATTCTCGGAATGATGTTGCTGGCGCTGGGCGCGATGAACTCTCGCGCTCTCGCGGCGGATGAAAAAGCAAGTGTGGTCGTTCAGCCCGTCTCGTGCGTCGAGGACGACGCCGCGGTGCTGGCGCGCGTGGCGGTCACCCCGCACGAACTCGCGCAGACCCATCGACCGCTCCCGGAGCTCTTCGCGTCGCTCCACGCCGCCACGTTCAACGGCACGATCGACAACGGCTGGCACAACGACGAGGTCAACGAAGCCAACGAAGGCAACGGCTTCGACAGCTTCTCGGGCGACTTCCTCTTCCCCGCCAACACCACCTTCGCCGTCGGCAACGGCTACGTCGTCACCGGCACCAACGCCGGCATCCGCTACCACACGTCCTACGGCCAGGAAATCTTCAGCGCCTCCTGGAGCACCTTCTTCGGCGGTGTCAACACCGGCTGGGACTTCGTCGCCCAGCCCACCATCGTCTTCGATCGCTGGTCCAACCGCTGGTTCGCCGTCATCCCCGCCCTCCGCTCCATCGACACCTACTCCTGGTTCCTCGTCGCCGTCTCCGACGACGCCAACCCCCAAGGCACCTGGAAGAAGTGGTCGATCGACTCGACCGTCAACGGCACACAGGCCACCGGCAACTGGTCCGACTGGGCACGCCTCGGCGTGGACAAGGACGCGATCGTCGTCACCGCCAACATGTACTCGCGCACCGGCGACGTCTTCCAATACTCGAAGATCCGCTGCTTCAAGAAGACCGACCTCACGACCTTCTCCTCTTCGCTCGGCTACTCCGATTTCTGGAATGTCCTGAACCCCGATAACACCAAGGCCTTCGCGGTCGTCCCCGCCGAGCACCTGCCGGGCGGCTCCCCGAACAACCAGGCCTTCTTCACCGCCAATAACCAGACCAGCGGCAAGATCAACCTCATCGGCGTCGTCGGCGCCGCCACCACCAACCCCTCGCTCGTCAAGCAGACCATCATCGTCCCGGCCTACGCACGCCCCAACTTCGCCAAGCAGATGGAGTCCGGCGTCCAGCTCGACTGCGGCGACGGGCGCATCCAGAACCTGCTCTGGAAGTACAACGTCCTTTCCACCGCCTACTCCGTCGGGCAGTCCGGCGTCACCTCCATCCGCTGGCACCAGGTCGCGTCGAAGAACTTCCCCGCCGCGTCTCTGCTCGCATCCGGCAGCATTTATGAGCCAAACGTGTGGCAGTGGTATCCCTCGATCTCCGTCAACAAGTTCGGCACGCTCGCCGTCGGCTTCTCCCGCTCCTCGACCAGCGAACGCATCGGCCTCGGCTATTCCTACCGCTCGCCCAACGACCCCAGCGACTACATGTCCCCCACCACCGTCGTGAAGTCCGGCACGCGCGATTACTACGGCGAGGGCGGCTCCCCCATCCGCTGGGGCGACTACACCGGCACCACCGTCGACCCGCGCGACGACACCACCTTCTGGCACTACAACGCCTATCCCAACTCCGTCTGGGGCGACACCTGGAACACCTGGGCACAGCCCTTCCACGTCGGCGCCGCCCTCGTCGCCGACTACAACGCCGACGGCTTCCTCACCGGCGATGACTTCGACCTCTTCGGCGTTCGCTTCGAGGACGGCGACCCCCGCGCCGACCTCAACCACGACACCTTCGTCACCGGCGACGACTACGACTCCTTCGTCGACGCCTTCGAGAACGGCTACTAGCCCACCCACATCTTGAAACCCCTCGGGCTGCACCAGCCACGGCCTAGGGGATGCGCCGGATCGGGCCCACGCACCCGATCCGGCTTGTTTTTTGGATCGCTCCGACCGGGCACGCAGCTCACCCTCACCACTTCTCCGCACTCATCCAGTCGCGGCCAACAGGCGCGGGACACACGCCGGAACCGTGCATGCGAATTCCGGCGCGCCCGACCCCGCTCCGCGCGGTACGCTGTTCCACCAACGACCGGAGGACGCACATGACCACGCGCAAGCAGAACGATTCAACCATCTCCCGCCGCGGCGCCATCGGCGCGCTGGGCGTCAGCGCCCTGGCCGCCGCCGCCCACGCTGGCCGCGGTCACCCCTTGAACACCATGAACTCACCGCAATCCGGCCAGCCCGAGACCAAGCCCGCCGCCCAGCCTTCCACGCCCACGCTCAAAGGCCGCATCAACCACTCCGTGTGCAAGTGGTGCTACAGCATGCCGCTCGCCGATCTCTGCAAGAACGCCGCCGCGATGGGCCTCAAGTCCGTCGAGCTGCTCAACCCCGACGAGTGGCCCGTCGCCAAGCAGCACGGCCTGACATGTGCCGTCGCCTCCTTCGTCAAATCCAACCCCATTCCACGCGGCTTCAACCGCCTCGAACACCACGACTCCATCGTCAAGGAACTCGAGGAACGCCTGCCCCTCGTCAAAGAAGCCGGCCTGCCCAACCAGATCGTCTTCAGCGGCAACCGCGCCGGACAGGACGACAAGGAAGGCATCAAGAACTGCATCGTCGGCCTGAAACGCATCACGCCACTGGCCGAGAAGCTCGGCGTCACCATCGTCATGGAACTCCTCAACTCCAAGGACCACACCGACTATCAGTGCGACCACACGTCCTACGGCGTGGCGATCTGCGAGGGCGTCGCCTCCGAACGCTTCAAGCTCCTCTACGACATCTACCACATGCAACGCATGGAGGGTGACGTCATCGACACCATCCGCAAGCACGCCAAGCACATCGGCCACTACCACACCGGCGGCGTGCCCGGACGCGCCGAGATCGACGAGACCCAGGAACTCAATTACGCCACCATCATGAAGGCGATCGTCGAGACCGGCTACACGGGCTTCGTGGGCCAGGAGTTCATCCCGCGCCACGATCCGATGACCTCGCTGCGCAAGGCCGTCGAAATCTGCGACGTGTGAACCGAACGCGGAAAGGAATCCACTCACCACGGGGCGACACGGAGCGGCACCGAGCTGAAGATCTCATGGTCTCGGGCAATGGGCAATGGGAACCTCTGAGTATTTGGTGGCCCGCCTCTCCGAGGCGGTTTTTCAGCCCACTGGTAGCGGACCTCGCGGCTGAACTCGAATTGTTCAGAGGTTCCAATGGGCAATGGGCAATGGGCCGTCGAGACGAAATCACTGACTTGCTTCACTTGACCACTTGACCACTTCGCCACTTCGCCACTTCGCCACTTTTGCTCTTAGTGGGCCCCCGTCGATCCGAACCCGCCGCTCCCTCGCGCGGTGTCGTCGAGCGATTCCACTTCCTTCACGACCGCGTGCGCCACCGGCGCCACCACCATCTGCGCGATGCGCTGCCCGTGCGTGATCGTGTAGGCCTCGCGCCCCAAGTTGATGATCGCGACCTTCACTTCGCCGCGGTAATCCGAATCGATCGTGCCCGGCCCGTTGGGCACCGTGATCCCGTGCTTGCTCGCCAGGCCCGATCGCGCGCGGACCTGGGCCTCGTAGCCGATCGGGATCGACATCGCAAAGCCGCACGGCACCAGCACGATCTCCCCCGGCTTCACCACCAATGTCGCCTCGGGCAGGCACGCCGAGAGATCGAGCCCCGCGGCCTGCGCGGACTGATACGACGGGACCGTGGCGCGAGCATCCAACTTCCTGATCTGAAGCAGCGGCGTGTGCATAGGCACGGAAGATAGCACGCCGCAAGCGAACGACCTATCGAGCGATCGTCTGGCCCGTGCCGCCCGGCTGCCCAAGCTCCACCATCGTCCGGTCCAGCGTTTCGATCATCCGTTCCGCCGACTGGATCGCTCGGTCCATCGACGACCGGCCCGTCGCCCGCGCCAGCGCGTCGGGCGACGTCGTCCGCTGGCTCTGCTCGGCCAGCAATCCTGACAGGAGGTCCTCCGCCTTCCGACGGAGCGTCGCGGTCTGTTCGATGAGTTGCTGGGTGGTCATGTCGGCGTCCATGCGTCGGGCGGCGCCGCTCCTGGGCGTTCCACGCCCACGGCACCTCCCAGAGCTCCAAAGAACCTCAACCCTCGGACATCGGATAGCTTCACCGAGTCTTCGCAAATTTTCAAGCCGCCGCCAAAGTGTCGTCTGGAATCTGTTTGGATTCCAGCGATCCCGCGGCCGCCAAATCCGGGCGGGTCATCTCGGGAACGTGCCTGCGGATCGCGTTGATGACGGCGTCGCGGTCGGGGCTGGTCCGCACCGACGCGAGGTCCGCGATCATCGCCGCCAGGTTGAACTGGTCGCCCAACTCACCCTTCCACGCGTTGATGCCGGGGTGATTGGTCGGCGAGAGCTGCTCCGCGGCGTAGGCGAGCTGCTCGTGCAGCTTCTCGCCCGGGCGGGCGCCGGTGATGAGCACCTCCATCGTCGGGCCGTCGCCCGATTCGACCGGGCCGCCGAGCGCCGTGTGGACCTGCGGCACATAGCCGTGGGCGCGAACGAAGCGCCGGGCCAGGTCGAGGATCTTCACCGGCTCGCCCATGTCGAGCACGTACACGCCCGCGACCTCGCGCGAGAGCGGCTCCATCGCGCCCGCCTGGATGACGAGCGTGGCGGCCTCGTGGATCGTCATGAAGTATCGCGTCATGCGCGGATCGGTCACGGTCACCGGGCCGCCCTCGGCGATCTGGCGCGTCCAGATCGGGAGCACGCTGCACGCCGAGCCCAGCACGTTGCCGAAGCGGACCATCGAGAAGAGCGTGCGCGAAGCGCCGTCGGCGCGGCTCTGGCGGTGCAGCGCCTGGATGTACTTCTCGGCCAATCGCTTGGTCGCGCCCATCACCGACGTCGGGTTCACCGCCTTGTCCGACGAGATCAGCACGAAGCGATCAACCCCCACCGCCAGCGACGCGTCCGCGATGCTCTTGGTGCCGAACAGGTTGTTCGTGACGGCGTGGGACGGATGGTCCTCCATCAGCGGGACGTGCTTGTGGGCCGCGGCATGGAACACGACGTCAGGGCGCAGCGAGACCAGCAGGCGCAGCGTCTGGTCCGCGTCGACGACGTCGTGAAGGATCGCCTTCCGGGGCACGTCGGGGAAGCGCGACGCGATCTGGCGATCGATCTCGAAGAGCGCGTTCTCCGATCGCTCGACGAGCACGAGCTGGCGCGGCGAGAAGGTCGCGACGATGCGTGCGATCTCGCTCCCGATCGAGCCGCCCGCGCCCGTGATGAGCACGCAGCGATCGCCGAGGGTCCGCGCGACGCCGCGACGATCGATGCCGTAGGGCGTGCGCCCGATCAGCTCGATGGGGTCGACCTCGCCGGCGCCCGCGCGGAGCGTGCCGCCGGGCGCGCACGCGACGAGTTCGGAGAGCGGCGGGACGATGCGCTCGGCGATCGAGAGCTCGCGGAGCATCGCGCGGGCGCGCCGGAGTTCCGACGACATCGAGCCCGGGAGCGAGATGATGGCGGCGTGGAAGCCCAGCACGCCGTGCAGACGCGGCAGGTCCGCGAGCGAGCCCAGCACCGGGTGCTGCTTCTGCTCATCGCTCACCGGCTCGACCAGCACGCACCCAAGGAGCGGTGGCGGCGACGGGAGGGTCATGAGCTGGGCGATCAGGGCGGGGATGGTGGCGGCGGTGCCGACCAGCACCGTGTTGCCAAGATCGAGGCCCGGGCCGGACCTGGAACCCGTGGGGCCGCGGGAGAGGTCGAGGTGATCGCTCTGGTTGAAGCTGTTGAACTGGCTGTTCACGACGGGGACCTCCGGGTCCGGGCGGGCGCGGGGCTTCGCCCCGGTGCGCACCGATACCACCGGGGAGTATCGGCCGGGATGGGCCGAGGGCGGGAGGGAATCGGGCGGGAGCGTCGCGCGGAGTGCCCCACCCGCCGAAGCTGCGCGAATCGCGGGCAAATCCCGCCGCTGCGCGGTACTGTTTGCACGAATCGGGCGAACGCCGGCGGAGACCGGCGCGATGGAGAGGCCGGGCGCCGGCGGTTTCGATCTCGGTACTGGGAGCACGGATGATCACCAGGATCACAGGCACGATCCGCGAGGCCGAGGCGCTGGCCGTCACGCTGGAAGTCGGCGAGGGCGGGCTGTGGTACGAAGTGCTCGTGCCCGCGTATGTCAGCGAGTCGGCGGCGGCCCGGGTCGGCGAGCGGATCACGCTCGTCACGCTTCAGTACTTCGAGGGGCAGGGGCAAGGCTCGTCGTTCATCCCGCGCCTCATCGGCTTCGAGAAGTCAGAGGACCGCAAGTTCTTTGAGCTCTTCACGACCGTGAAGGGGATCGGCAATCGAAAGGCGCTGCGCGCGATGGCCCTGCCGCCGGCGACGATCGCGCGAGCCATCGCGGATCGCAACGCCCGCGCGTTGACGGAACTGCCCGAGATCGGAAAGCGCCTGGCGGAGACTGTAATCGCGGAATTGTTCGGGAAAGTTGATGGATACCTGGCGCTGGGAGAAGTCAGCAAGCTCGATCGCGCGATCGAGCCACGGACGATGATCGCGTCGGGCCCCGCGGAAGAGGCGGTGGCGGCGCTGCTCGCGCTGGGCGAGCAGCGTGCGGACGCGGACCGTTTGGTGGCGCGGGCCAGCGAGCGACTGGCCAAGGCGGGCACGCCCGCGGAGAGCGCGGATGAACTGGTCTCGGCCGTGTTCGCGGCGCGGGGCCTGTAGTCGGTCAACATGGCTTGCGTGCGGATGGTCGGACGGCCACTCAGGACGACAGCACGGACCGGAAGCGAGTGGGTGGCTCGGCTCCCGAGCGGTGCCGATCGCGGCGAGCCTCCCAACCGCGGAGGTTGGCGGGCGCCAAGCGCTGAATCTCGATCTTTCGCCCGGTCACCTCTTCCCTGAACACGCCGCGTGACGCGGGCAGCTCAGCAGGTGGTCGTTGACCATCCCCGTCGCCTGCATCAGCGCGTAGCAGATGGTCGAGCCCACGAAGCGGAACCCGAGTTTTTTGAGCGCCCTGCTCATGGCGTCCGACTGCTCCGTGCGCGACGGCACGTCGCTCATCGCCCGCCTTTGGTTCACGATCGGCGCCCCGCCGACGAAGCTCCAGAGGAGCGTGTTCAGCCCGCCGTGCTTTTCGCGCACGAGGAGCGTGGCCTTGGCGTTGCTGATCGCGCTCTGGACCTTCAGGCGGTTGCGGACGATGCCGGGGTCTCTGAGAAGCCGCTCGACGCGGCGCTGGTCGTAGCGTGCGACCGCCCGGGCGTCGAACCCGGCGAAGACCTCGCGGTAGCGATCGCGCTTTTTCAGGATCGTCGACCACGAGAGGCCCGCCTGCGCGCCCTCGAGAACCAGGAACTCGTAGAGCACGCGCTCGTCGTACACGGGCACGCCCCACTCGCGGTCGTGGTACTCGATCTCAAGCTCGCTGCGGGCCCAGGCGCATCGCATGTGCAAGAGTACGCGTACGCTCTGGCGAGTCACATGCGCGAGTCCGAGCTCCTTTCTCACATCGCCCGCATCGCGGCCCATCAGCCGCGGCGGTTTCCCTTTGTCGCGCTCGGGCCGGGCGATGATTGCGCGCTGGTCCGCTCGCCCTCGGGCGGCCCGCTGCTGCTCACGGTCGACAACGCCGTCGAGGGGCTTCACTTCGCGCCGGACACGCCGATCGATCTGGTGGCGCGCAAGGCGATCGCGCGCTCCATCAGCGACGTGGCGGCCATGGGCGCCCGCCCGCTCTGTGCGCTCGCCGCGGCGGTGCTCCCGACCGAGTATCCCCACGCGCGCGAGCTGGCGAGCGCCATTCATCGCTGGGGCGAGCACTTTCACTGCCCCGTCGTGGGCGGCGACGTGTCGAGCGCCGACGGGCCGCTGGTGATCTCGGTGGCCGTCGTTGGCACAAGCCCGGAGGCCTCGACGGAGTCCGTTCCGTGGCGCCCGCTCACGCGTTCGGGCGCCCGCGCGGGAGACGAACTCTGGGTCACCGGCCCTCTGGGCGCGTCGCTGGTGTCCGGGCGACACCTGCGATTCACGCCGCGGATCGGCGAGGGGATCGTCGCCGCACACTCGCCGCTGGTTCACGCGATGATGGACCTTTCGGACGGGCTGGGGCGCGACGCGGCGCGGATGGCCGAGGCCTCCGGCGTGGGCATCGTCCTCGACGCCTCGCGCCTCCCGCGCACCAGCGAGTGCCGCTCGTGGCTGGGAGCGTGCCGCGATGGCGAGGACTATGAGTTGCTGATCGCGGCGGCGCCGGAGCTGCGCACCAAGCACGCCGGGGTGATTCCGGGCGTGGCGGGCCGGCCGCCCGTGGCATTGATCGGCCCGATCGGACGGGTGTCGTCGATCGACGAGCGTCGCCCGGCGGAGTGCCTCATCTTCACGCCCGACGGCCCGCACGACGCGGCGTCGATGGGGTGGGAGCATTGAGAGAATCGCCAGATCGCTCCATGGCCATCTGGAACCTCTGAACAATTCGAGTTCAGCCGCGAGGTCCGCTTCCAGTGGGCTGAAAAACCGCCTCGGAGAGGCGGGCCACCAAATACTCAGAGGTTCCATCTGACCAAATGATGAGGAAGAGGAGAGCACCGATGTCGCAAGGCCGACCTCGGCGGCTCGCCGGAGGAAATCGCCAGATGGCCAAAGCGCCAAATGGCCAAATGAAGAGAGGAGCACCGATGTCGAAGACGACATCGGTGGCACGCGCGGGCCGATGTATTCACTTGTCAAAGACGCCGGGGTTGCGCTTTGGACGGGCTCGTCCTTGGCCTGGCCCAGGTGAGGGCGCGGGGCAAGCACGCGCTCTCCACTAGAGGGGGCGGACTGACACTTTGGTGCGCACGGAAGTGGTTGTAAGCAGTCACTAGGCACTGGTCACTGGGCACTAGGGAAAGGCATAAGAGCGGGCCGCGGAGGG
>JADYYE010000258.1 GCA_020853815.1 Phycisphaerales bacterium | reverse complement strand
GCTGGATCGACGAGCAGATCCTCAAGGCCGTGCCGCCGCTGGTGGAGGAGAACCGGTCGAAAATCGGCCGCTTCATCGAGGACCGCATCAACGAGTGGCACCGCGACAAGTTCGTCCAGGAAGTCGAGCGCGAAATGGGCCGCGACCTGCAGTTCATCCGCATCAACGGCACGGTGGTCGGCGGCCTCGTGGGGCTGCTGATCTACACGGTCAGCCACGGGCTGCAATAGCGCGCCGGCGCGGCCGTACTTCGCGCTGCGCGCCATGGTGGCGCAGAACGGCACCCAAGGGTCGAGGCCTATGCCTTGATCTATAGAGCAAATCACTCGTCGCGCACGAATCCGATCCGGCGCCTTGGCGCAGGCTCAGGCGGCGTCATCAGCTCTCGAATGGCGTCGAACACGACCTTGAACTGCCGGTCGTACTTCGATTCCAGGTCGTTCAGCCGCCGCGTGAGATCCCGGTTCTGGCCGATCAGGTCGCGAAGCCGCACGAACGCGCGTACTTGGCGTACTTGCCGCGTCCTAAAGGAGTCTCGTCTAAGGTCACAATTTGTGACCTTAAAACTCTAACCTCTTGATCTGACAATTGAAACGCAAAGTCCGGCGGGAAGCGCTCCAGGTTGCGCTCGACCGCCTGAATGAGCGCCTTCGCCTGGACACCGTAAAGCGCCGCTAGATCCGAGGCCAGCATGACCTTCTGCCCGCGGACGCTGCGGATGCGCTGGGCAAGGGGTAGCGCAGAGGCTGACTCGGGCATTCCGTAACGCCGCATGCCCGCCGCGCGTTGACCCGACTACGATAGCGGCAGCCATGGGAAGGAGCACGATGATTCGAGTCGCCGCGCTGCTGGTTCTTGCGCTTTTCGCTGCGCCCGCCGCGCAGGCGCTGGTGTCGCAGGACGAGATCCGCGTCCCGGTAAAGGTCGCCGACATCCGCGGCAAGACCGTGGAGCAGGAGATCGTGGTCGGCCTGTTCCGCGAAACCTCCGCGCCCGCGCCG
>JADYYE010000257.1 GCA_020853815.1 Phycisphaerales bacterium | reverse complement strand
GTGAATTCGCCGTAGGAGTTGTTGTCGTTGGGGGAGTTCGATTTCATGGTTTGATTTTTCTTTTCGCGCGTTCGTCCTCGGCCCGCAGTTCGCGCTCAAGGGCATCGAGTCGGCGACTCCAGAAGGAGCGCGTCTTATCGAGCCAGGCACCGACCTGATCAAGTCCCTCGGGATTGAGGGACTGGATGCGCGTCTGTCCATCTGCCCTCGTCTTCACCAGTCCCGCCTCACGCAGCACATTCAGATGCTGGGAAATGGCCGGGGCACTGATGTCGAACGCCTTCACCAGTTCTCCGGCCGTGCGGTCGCCTCTGGCAAGCAATTCGACAATCCGGCGGCGAGTGGGATCGGCAAGGGCTTCAAGGCTGAGCATGCCGCATACATTTCATGTGTTACTTAATTAAGCAATAACTAAATTACAAGGATGCATGAACAACCGTCTGCCACTGTTTTGGGGAGAACGGTTCCGGTATCGATGCAGAATCTGGCCATTACCCGGATGGCTTGCCATGTCCCACTCCGGACTTTCTACTTTCCAGACCACAAACATCAGCTCCTTCCCCACGCCGTCATTCTCCATGAAAAACCCCGTCAACGTCGGCCTCATCGGCTCCCAATTCATCGCCTCGATCCACGCAGAGGCTCTCAAGGCCTGCGCTCACGCAAGACTCACGGCAGTCGCGTCGCCCACACCAGGGAACGCGGCGGCATTCGCCGCGCGGCACGGGATCCCTCACGCATTCACCGACTACCGTCAACTGCTCGCGCTTCCAGAAATCCAGATGGTGGTCATCGGGATTCCCAATCACCTGCACTGCCAGGTCGTTGTGGAGGCGGCGGAGGCCGGCAAACACATCGTCATTGAGAAACCGCTGTGCCTCAGCATCGCGGAAGCCGACCGCATGATCTCGGTCTGCCGCGCCCGCGGCGTGAAACTCATGTATGCGGAGGAGCTGTGCTTCGCGCCAAAATATGTGCGACTCAAGCAGCTCCTCGATTCGGGCGCACTGGGTCGACCGACGCTGATCAAGCAGGCAGAGAAGCACGATGGACCTCACGCCCCGCACTTCTGGGATGTCGAACGCTCCGGCGGCGGCGTCACGATGGACATGGGCTGCCATTCGATCGAATTTTTCCGATGGATGCTGGGACGGGGTCCGGTGAAATCCGTCTATGCCCAGATGAACACCTCGGTGCACAGCGCGAAAACGCGGGGCGACGACAATGCGATCATCCTGCTGGAATTCGCCAACGGCGTGGTGTGCATGGCGGAACAGAGCTGGACAAAACTCGGCGGCATGGATGACCGTGCGGAAGTTTACGGCACCGAGGGCGTGGCGTATGCCGATCTCCTGCGTGGCAATGCAATCGAGACCTACAGCGCGGGAGGTTACGAATATGCCGTCGAGAAGGCGGGCTCCACCAAGGGATGGAGTTTCACGATCTACGAGGAGGCATGGAACTACGGTTTCCACGGCGAAATGGCGCACTTCATCGATTGTGTGCAGAACGATCGTCAACCGCTTGTCACCGGGGAGGACGGCCGCGCCGTTCTCGAAATCATCTTCGCCGCCTACGAATCCGCCCGCACGGGTCGCAAGGTTGAACTCCCGTTTCACACCACAGCCAAACGCCCGATCGATCTTTGGCGGCCTGCAACGTGAGGCGACTTTTGCCGTGGCTGCGAAAAACTTCTCTCATGGGTCTCGAAGGTCGAAAACTCCACATCGTTCGGGGATCGAGACGGGACGTTAGAAGTTAGAAGTTTCCGCTATTGGCTTGAGCCTTACAGGGCACGACGAAGCGTGCCCCTCCTTTTCTCGGTCCGCGCCCGAAGAAACGTT
>JADYYE010000256.1 GCA_020853815.1 Phycisphaerales bacterium | reverse complement strand
CTTGAAGCGGTTGCATTTGAGGGATCACCTGGGGGTGCTGGATGCCACGGCCACCTGGCACATGGGGGCTGACCGTGTGCGTTTTAGGCTGACTTCGAGCGGTGACCTGCCCGGACTGGCGCGGGCGTTTTTTGACAATGACCAGCTTCACGAGGTGGTCTTTTACGAGGCCCCGCACCTGGCCCTGGAAGGCAGTTTGTTCGTCGGCAAAACCAAGCCTGAGGGCATGGTGCCTGCGGAGGTGACCGGACGCCTGGATTGCGGGCGCTTTGGCAGCCGTGGTGAAATCTTCGACTCTCTCAGCCTGAGCCTCGGCGCGACGCCCGAAGGCTTCTTCGCGCGCGATGTGATGCTGAAGCACAAGACGGGCACCCTCGCGCTGAACGTCATGAACCACCGCGTGCAGGGTTTCAAATACGACGTGAGGCTCGGCATGGACCCGACGGTGTTCCTGCCGTTTGTGATGCTGCCGAAGACGCGCGAGGTGATCCAGCGGTTCAGCTTTGATGAAACCTCGTTTATCGACGTGCGCCTCTCGTGCGCAGGTGCCACGGCGAACCTGCGCGAGTGCCCCAGCTCCGGCCACGGCATTGTGCGCAATTTCCGCTACAAAGGCGTCTTCTTTGAGTCGGTGGAGATGGACCTGGCCCTGCTGGGGGACATTCAAAACTACTCCAACATCCGCGCCAGGCGTCCGGACGGGCCGGCCCAGGCGGAGTTTGTCTTTGTGAACGACGCGGACGATGCCAAATGGCTGCGTCTCGTGAATGTCCACTCAGAGGCGGACGCGAATGGCATCCTTCGCGCCTTCGCGCCAAAGACCGCGGATCACATCGAGCGTTACCGTTTTTCCCCCGGCACGGAGGTGCGGGTGAACGGCACCATCGGTTTCAAGAACAACCCTCAGTTCAACGACTATCGGGTCACGTTTAGCAATCCGGTGGGTGGAGCCCACTATGTGCTCTGGAACGAGGACTATCCGATCAACGCGCCGGACGGCGAGGTGCGCATCGTCGGCAATGTGTTGAACTTCGATGTCAAAGGCCGTCTCTTTGGCGACACGCTCAGCGTGACCGGGGCGGTGGACCTGTCACAGGGCGTGCAGAGCTACGACGTGCGGGCCAGGGCGGGCCGCTTCCCCTATGAGGTGTTTGGCAAGAAGCTCCCTTTTGAAAACGTCAACGCCGTCGTTCGCAACCGTGGCGGCAACGTGGATTTTGACGTTGCCGCCAGCGTGCTCGGCGGTGGCGTGACCCTCAAGGGCGGGCTCAATGAGAACCACGATCCAGACACCTATGACGGTGAGATGCGCATGAATGCCCTGAGCTTCCAGCGCTTTGCCCAGGTTTACTCTCCTGGGGATGAAAGCATCGGGGACATCAGCGGCCATTTCAAATTCACCGGGCGCATGGACGACTGGCGGGCGCTCAAGGGGGGCGGCGTGCTCATCATCGTGAATGGCAACCTGCTCGCGCTGCCGGTGCTCGGTCCGTTGACACCGGTCATCG
>JADYYE010000074.1 GCA_020853815.1 Phycisphaerales bacterium | reverse complement strand
TCCCCGGCGAAGGCCGCGGAGTCGAAGCGGGCGTCCCCGGCGAAGGCCGCGGAGCGGAACCAGGCGACCCCGGCGAAGGCCGCGGAGTCGAAGCGGGCGTCCCCGGCGAAGGCCGCGGAGCGGAACCAGGCGACCCCGGCGAAGGCCGCGGAGCGGAACCAGGCGCCCCCGGCGAAGGCCGCGGAGGTGAAGTTCACGCCGGCGGCGAACTTGCACGCGACGGAAACAAAGTCGCAGGGGAGTTTCAGCGGCCTGCCTTGTGTTCCCTCGCAGCTCGGGATTGAACAGGCGCGGAGCACGACGCGGCATTGGCGCAGGCCGCCGGACGGGATATCGGGGTGGCGCGTGCGGAGCGTGTCTGCCACGCAGTTGAGGAGGTCGATGAGGTCGATGGGGTCGCCGTGAGAGTCTTGGAGCTTGACGTGGTCCAGCACGACGCCGTGAACGACGCGAGTTTCGCTGTATCCCGAGAATGCGTGCTCGCTGGTGTGCTCTTCCGGCCAGCCCGTGATGAGATCGGTACACCAGGCGTCGACGAGCGTGTTGATGACTTCGTCGCGGTCCTCTTCCGGCCCGACCAGCGGCGGGAGCGCCTCGTAATCGATGTCCTTGGGATCGATCTCAAACTCGGACATGGTGCAAGAGCGTACCAGGGATTCCGCGGCGTGACTTGACGTGTTGCGGCGTGTTGCGGGGTGTTGCGGGGTTTTGCGATGACGCGCGGCGTGGCGCGGAAGTGGAGCGGAAGGGACTCGAACCCTCGACCCCTAGCTTGCAAAGCTAGTGCTCTACCAATTGAGCTACCGCCCCGACGGGAGAGGATAGGTGGCGTGAAGTGGGCGGGTTCGCAGGCCGCGGCCACATGGCGCCCTTTCACATGGCGCATGGGCACGCGCACCGGCCCACGCGGCGTGTGGTGAAGGCTGAATCGAAGTGTGGACGATGATCCACTTCGCCACTTCGCCACTTCGCCACTTCGCCACTTCGCCACTTCGCCACTTCGGCACTTCGGCACTTGGAACCTCTGAACAATTCGAGTTCAGCCGCGAGGTCCGCTTCCAGTGGGCTGAAGAACCGCCTCGGAGAGGCGGGCCACCAAATACTCAGAGGTTCCACTTCGTCGACGAGGCATCCCGCACTCTTGCGGCCCGTCGCGTGTATAGTGCGTGCCAACTCGCACCGTCTGGAGGCCGTCATGTCGATCCGCCGCGAAATGTTGTGTCCCGTCCTTGTGCTGCTGGCCGTGGGTTCGATCGCGACGGCCCAGGACGCCGCGACACCTTCCGACACGCCCGGCGCGATTCCGGCCGAGAAGTCCGACGCCCCGGATGTCTCGTTCCGCCTCGGGGGCTTCGGCACCTACCACCTCAAGACCGACCTGGACAAGAACGGCGATGTCTCGCTCTCTCGCGCCGGCGGCGAGGTCGGCGTCAACGTGCCGTTCGGAAAGTCCGTCTTCCTTGACGTCGCCTTCCGCGAAGAGATGTCGTGGTACAACTTCTCGAACGCGATCGACCTGGGTGGCACGGACTCGCCCTGGGACGGCCCGATGTATGACCATCGCCTGATCTCCAGCCTGTTCGTGCGCCACAACGACACCTGGTCGTACACGCTCGCGGGCAGCATCGCGTGGTCGCACGAAGACTCGTCGGCGTCGGACTCGATGTCGGGCGGTGGCGTCGGGATCGTCACCTACTCCTTCAACGAAAACTTCGCGCTCTCCGCGGGCGTAGCGGCGTCGGCGCGCCTGGAACGTTCGGCCCGCGTCTCGCCAATCCTCAGCATCGACTGGAAGATCAACGACCAGTGGCGCGTCTCGGGGCGCGGCGTGGGAAGGCTCGCCAACCGCGGGCCCGGCCTGGCCCTGCTCTATTCCCCCAGCGAAACATGGACGTTCGGCGTGGGCGCGTCGTACGAGACTCGCGAGTGGCGATTGGATGACGAGGGTGTGGCGCCCGACGGGATCGCCGAGGACGCCCGCGTGCCGATCGAGTTCTCCGCCGTGTGGAAGGCGAGCAAGCGCTTCTCGCTCACGGGCACGATCGGCGTGGATGCGTGGGCGGAGTACACGCTGTACGACAAGAACGGCGAGCGGATCGGAGACGTGCAGGCCGACCCCACGCCGTTCGTGGGGCTCGAGGCCAAGCTGGTATTCTGAGCGTGGTGTGGGGCCGAGTGTCGCGTCTTGCCGTGCCCCACGCCCATGTCCGGGGCGCTGCAGAGCACGTCGGGCCCCAGAACCAGACCGCGGCGGGCGGGGCCGGGGGCGCTGGGCGCGGGGTAGGAGTGAGGTGCGGAAGCGGGCCCGATCACGTTGTGGAGCCAGGGCGAGTCCGGGACGCGCGAGGGCGATCTCAGGGCGTCAGGGCGACGTGCGCGAGGTGGCGGTGGGGCTCAGATGCCCTTGGCGGCGCGGGCGATCGCCAGTTTCTGGCGGGCGCACTGGCGATCGCGATTGAGCCTGTCGACCAGAGCCTGTCGGTCCTTCGCGTGGTCCGGGATGGACTTGGCCATCAGCAGGTCGAGTTCGTTCTGGGAGTCGGAAGCGCTCAATTGCTCGACGGGCGTGGCGCGCTCGGCGAGGACGGTCAGCTGCTCGCCGGCCATCTGGACGAATCCGCCCTCGACGAAGTAGGAGCGAGAGCCGCCTTCGCCCCGGTTGGAATCGGGGAAGTCAACGCGGAGTTCGCCGGCGCCCATGCGGGCGAGGATGGGAGCGCGACCCGGGAGCACGCCGAACAGGCCGTCCCAAGCCGGGACCGAGGCGTACGACACCGATTCGTCGAACACGCTCGCGGTCGGGGTCACCAGGCGACAACGGAAAGACTTGGCCAAGGCTCGATCTCCATCAACGCTCGGCACCGGGCGAGCGGCATATGGGCGATCGTAGGACCGCGGCCTGTGGTCTTCCTGTTCGGGACTTATTCCGGGGCGGTCCTGATCACCTGAGGCTCGCGTCGGCCCGATGGATCGCGCCGACCAGCGCGTGGAGCTTGTCCGCGTCGAGTCGACCATTGCGGCGCACGCCGCTGCACAGGTCGATGCCGAACGGGCGGACGGCGTGGATGGCGTCGGCGACGTTGGCGGGGTTGAGCCCGCCGGCCAGGAAAACAGGGACGGGCGAGCGTTCCACGATCCGGCGGGAGAGCGACCAATCGTGGACGCGTCCCGTGCCGCCCAGCTCGCGCACTTGTGCGGCCGGGTTCCCGGAGTCCAGGAGCAGAGCGTCGACGTGCGGCGCCGCGCGAAGTGCAAGATCGATCGACGACTCGTCGCGCACATGGATCACCTGCACGATGCGGAGCGACGGCAGATCGCTCCGCACCGCGTGCCACACGTCGGGCTCGACGCCGTCATCGACGAGTTGCACCGTGCTCACGCCGGTGCGGCGCGCGTGGGCGACCACCCCGTCGGGCTCGATCTCGCTCGTAAGGAGGAACGTCGCGATGGGCGGCGGGGCGATCCGCGCGATGTCACGGATGAGTTCGTCGGCGATCGGCCCCGGGCCGCTGGGCATGCGCGCAACCAGCCCGAGCGCGTCGGCCCCGGCGCCGATGGCGAGGTGTGCCTCGTCGCGCGACGAGATGCAGCAGACTTTGAGGCGTGTGCGCATGGAGCGGGATCGTAGAGGATGCGGCGGGCGAGCGGGGCGGCGGTCGTGGCGTCGCTACGTCAGGACGTATCGCTCGTCGTAAGCGATGTCGTGCTTGCGTAGGAAGTCGACGAGTTCGTCGGTGAACGAGCGGGCCGCGTGGTGCTCGCGCTGCGCGGCGATGTAGGCGCGCACGCTGTCGACGCCGGACCTGCTGACGGAGAACGCGGCATATCCGGCTTGCCAAGCGAAATCGGCGAGAGCGAGTTCCTCGTGCATGAACCGCGAGGAGTTGGCCTTGAGATCGCGCACGAGGTCGGCGAGGGCGACGACGGGATGAACGGAGATGAGGAGGTGGATGTGGTCGGGCATTCCGCCGATGGCGAGCAGGTCGCATTGGTGATGGCGCGCGATGCCGCCGAGGTATGGGTAGAGGCGGGGCGCGGCAGCGTCGGTGATGAAAGGTTGGCGGAGCTTGGTCGAGAAGATGATGTGAACGACGTGGAAGGTGAGCGTGCTTCCCATGTGGGGAGTATGGCCGGAAGAATGCGGGAATGCCAGTGATGAGCAACGCCTGAGACGTCGGGATGGACGGCGAGGCGCGAGCGGCACGACTGAGGTGCTGGTTGTTCACACGCGCCGTAGACGTTGGGAAAAGGGAGAAGTAGGCGGCGCGAGTGGCGCACCTTCGGTGCTCTCGAATCACGGAGCGGGTGGGGAGCGGTGGGTTCCGTTGACCCGGGGCTGACGCTCCGGGAAGGCATCGGACCAGTTGGATGAGCCGCGGAGCGGCGGGACATGGGTGGATCGGTCGCGAGCGGCATGAATGCGCGAGTCGCGCACCTTCGGTGCTCCGGATTCACGGAGCGGGTGGGAAGCGGTGGGTTCCGTTGACCCGGGGCTGACGCTCCGGGTAGGCGTCGGGCCAGTTGGATGAGCCGCGGAGCGGCGGGAGTGCGAGTGGCGCGAGTGGCGCGAGTGGCGCACCTTCGGTGCTCTCGAATCACGGAGCGGGTGGTGAGCGTTGGGTTTCATTGACCCGGGGCTGACGCTCCGGGCTGGTTTCACGGACCGCTTCGCGGTCCACCACGGAGCTATTTCGGCCGCGGAGGTGGGGGGGGGATGGGCTTAGGAGGAACGAGCGGAGCAGGGGGTGTTCGTGGCTCCGGCGGTGGGGTTGTCGGAAGCTGATAAGGTGGCTTTGGATGCTGTGTCACGAGAAGCTCCTGTTACCACGTCAGGCGGATGCCGCCTGCACGCCCATGGCTCGGTTCGCTTCGTCCTGCGATCGTTCGCGGAATCCTGGCGTGGCGAGCAGATCGGTGACAAGTCTGCTTGTCGCTTCTGAATATCGCTTGCGTAGCTCAAGCCAGTCCTTACTGAAGACGGCGACATCAAATTCAGAGTTAATGCGCATCTGCATCTGAAATGTCTCAAGATCGTTTGATAGCACGGTTAGGTCTCGCTTCAGGTCAGCCCAGACTTTGATCCTGGCCTGGACCCCAAGCGCAGCATGCACGATCGCGAGCACCGCGGCGGCTCCAGCGAAGACAATCCATGCGGATTTGAATCCGTCATCTTTCCACAAGGCCCAGCCCGCGACCGCGGAACCCGATGCCGTCAGCGCGACAAGTGTTTTTACGACATCGTCGAAAACTGTCCATCGCGAAACCAGACCATGCGCGAGCGATAGATAGTACAAGCACATATATCTTGTGCCGTACGTGCTATTCCAGAGCTCGTCTCTCGCATCGGTTGGCATGCGTGGTTGGCTCCTACAGATTCCCTCTTCTCTCCTGCTCGAGTTCCAGCGCCTCGAAGAGGGCCTTGAAGTTGCCCTTGCCGAAGGACTGGCTCCCGCGCCGGCAGATGATCTCGAAGAACAGCGTGGGGCGGTCCTGGAGCGGCTTGGTGAAAAGCTGGAGCAGGTAGCCCTCGTCGTCCGCGTCCACGAGAATGCCGAGCTTGCGGATGGCCTCGTGATCTTCCTTCACGGCCTGGTGTCCGTGGCTGGTCAGCATCGTGTTGACGCGGTTCCACACGTTGTCGTAATAGGCGTCGGGGAGCGTGAGGAAATCCACGCCGCGCGAGCGGAGGGCGGCGATGGAGGCGAGCTCATCGTCGGTGCGGAGGGCCAGGTGCTGGACGCCGGGGGTGTTGGAGTGCCAGTCGAGGTATTCCTGGACCTGGCTCTTCTTTTTGCCGGCGGCGGGCTCGTTGATGGGGATCTTGATGAGGTTGTTGCCGCTGGACATGACCTTGGACATGAGGGCGGAGAACTCGGTGGAGATGTCCTTGTCGTCGAAGTGCTTGAACATGGAGAACTCGAGGACGCTTTCGTAGAAGGCGACCCAGTAGTTCATTTTGCCGAGCTCGACGTTTCCGACGAGGTGGTCGACGTATTTGAGGCCGCACGGGTGCTTCTTGTTGTGCTCGTTGATGGAGAGGACGGAGGTGACGCCGGACTGGGGCGCGCAGCCGCGTGCGGGCTCGTGGGCGCAGCCCTCGGCGAGGCGGCGGAACTGGGGGGCGAAGGTGGCGCCCTGCTTGACCTTGGTGAGGTCGTAGGCGCCGGTGCGGCTGACGAAGGAGTGGATGGCGCGTCCGAAGGTGCGGATGGCGGCGGTGGTGACGGAGCCGCTCGAGTCCTTGGCGGTGCGCGGCTCATAGGCGGACTGGGCGCCGTTCTTGATGGCGCGTTCGTAGGCCTTTTCGGCGTCGAAGACGGTGAAGGCGACGTCCTTTACGCCGTCGCCGTACATGGCGACTTCCATGGCGGCGGGGTGCTCTGGGGTGAGGGCGCTGGTAAGGAGGAAGCGGATGTTTCCCTGGGTGAGGAGGTAGTGGGCGGCGTCGCGGGTGCCGGTGGTGAGGTCGGCGACTTGTTCGATCTGGAAGCCGAAGCAGTGGGCGTAGAAGAAGGCGGCCTGCTTAGCGTTGCCGACGTAGAAGCGGACGTGATCGACGTCGATGAGCTGGAGGGGATCGGTGCCGGGGTTGACTTTGACGGCGGGCGAGGGCGAGAGGGTGGTCATGACCTGCTCCGAGATGGATGTTCGGACGGCCGCCCGCGCGGGGCGATGCCGCTGGGGCATTCTACGTTCCCGGACGTAGGCGGGTGGTTTTGCGCGCGGGCGGGCGGTGCGGAGTTGGTGTTTGTGGGGGAAGGGAGAGATGGGGGAGGGAATCTAGGCGGCGTGGGCGGATGGTGGATATGCTTTGGGTTCACCCGGCGAACACACGGCCGTTCGGCCGATCGACTGGGGACTCAGTGGACCACCCGCGTTGGGCGCTTCCAAACAAGAGACACCGACCTTCGGCTCGTATCGGCTGATCCGCCGCCTTGCGGATGCTCCGCTCGGCGAGCGCTGGATCGCGCGCCATGAACTGAACCACACGGCCCACACGGTGTACCGCCTGACCAAGCGGTTTGATCGGGCGGCCCAGGCACGGTTCCTTTCGGCGGCGTCGGAGAGCACCTACAAGCATCCGCATCTCCTTGATATTCAAGAGTTTGCGTTTGATCTTCAGGGGCGGGCGTGCCTGGTCACGCCGTTCACGGGCAACCATCTTGGGCTGGTGACGCTGGGGTCACTGGTTGAGATGAAGGGCGGGCGGATGTCGCCCAGCGAGGCGGAGCGGGCGACGCTTCACCTCTTGGGTGCGCTGTCCCACGCCCACGAGAGCGGCGGCCCGTCGCATGGCCCGGTCGCGATCGACGAGGTGCTTGTGGACAAGCATGGGCGGGCGATGATCGAGCTCTACGGCCTGTCGCAACGGATCGCGGCGAGCGCGGCCCCGGCGCGGGCGATGGCGGCCGACGAGATCCGCAGCGTCGGACAGATCGCGTATCGACTGCTCACGGGCCTGCCGGCGGAAGAGCCCATGATCCCCGCGGGACGGCTGATCAAGAAGCTGCCCGAGGCGTGGGATCGCTGGCTGGAGCGGGCGCTGGACGCGGCCGGCGGGTTTGAATCCGCGGAACGAGCGATCGAGCAACTGCCGTCGAACGTGAAGACGCCGGACGCGCCGGCGGCGTTCCCGACGGTGCGCGTGGTGCTGGACAAGTTCCGGACCCGGACGCCGTAACACGTCGCACAGCTTCACATGAGCACATGGCGCGCGGCGCAAGCAGCGCTGTGCGTGCGTGGTGCGTCACCGATCCGGCATGGATTCGGAGCCGGGCGAGGATTCGAGCACCTTGGCGATCGCGTCGCGGCGCTGGTTGAAGGCGGTCTGCTGGGCCTCGTCCATGCGACCGGCGAAGAGCATCTCGGTGTAGTTGAGGAGCGACGAGGCGTAGGGGCGGCCGGCGGCGGACTTCATCGCTTCCAGCCAAGCTTGGGCGTCTGGGGCGGCGGTCTCGGCATCGTCGGGGCGTCCCATCGCGACGAGGGCGGCCACTTGAACCGCGTCGAACGCGCCGGCGCCCACGACCTCACGGAGGTTGGGCATGGCGGAGAGGGCGAGCAGGGCCTGATCGCCGCGCCCGCCCGCCAGGTGCGAATCGGCGAGGAGCATGATTCCCTCGGCGAGCGTGGGGAGCGTGGTTGCGGCGGCGGCCTCGGACATGATGCGATCGGGATCGGAGAAGTTTTTGAGCAAGCGGCCGCGGAGCGGGTCGGCGGCGGGCGTGCGTCGAATGACCGAGAGGAGATCGGCGGAGGAGAGGAACTCGCCGATGATGGCGAGCGATTCGGTTTTCTCCTCTTCGGAGATGTTGGAGAGGGCGCGGAGCGATTCGAAGGTGGCGGCGTCGGCGCGCGAGAGGATGATGCCGCGGGTGGTCAAGGGGAGGAACTGCCCGTCGCCGGCGACGGCGTTGAGAAGGTCGTCGAGGAACTCGGGGTAGATGACGAGGGCCTCGGCGGCGGCGAGACGTTGTGCGGCGCGATCGGAGCGGAGAAGTTGTGCGAGGCGGAGCCGGTCGGAGTCGTCGCCGACGGAGGCCACGAGGCGCGAGGCGGCGGGAGGGAAGGCGGCGCCCTCGATCTGTCGGAGGCGGGCGAGGGCGCGCTGGCGCTGAACATCGGTGAGCGCGCCGACGCGATCGGCGGAGGTGAGGGTCTCGGCGGCGGCGCCGGCGGCGGAGGTGCCGGTTTCGAGCCAGCGGAGGGCGAGGTCGATGGTGGCGGGCGTGAGCCAGCGGGACGATGCGGAGAGCAACGCCGCCGCGGTCTGAGCGGAAGTTTCGCGTTCGAGGCAGGCGAGGATGGCGGCCTGTCCGCCGGGCGGATCGAGCTGCGCGACGAGGAGGGCGGCGCGTTCGCGGACGAGCGCGGAGGGATCGCCCAGGAGCGCGATGGCGGCGGCGCCGACCTCGGGGCCGAGCGTTGAGGTGGCGGAGAGTTCGCGGGAGACGAGCTCGAAGCCCAGGTCGCGGACGGAGGGCTCGGGGTCGGCGAGGAGCGACGCGAGGAGTTTGGAACGGTCCTCGGGCGGAGTGGCGAGGTGGAGCTTGCGGAGGGTTTCGGAGAGGCGGTCGGAGAGGGCTTGGGTTCGCTGGCGGTCGTGTGCGACGCGGGCCGACAGGCCGCGGGCGAGCTCGCGTTGCCAGTCGTCGGGAGAAAGGGACTTGGCGTGATCGATCCAGGCGGACCAATCGGAGCGGGACTCGTTGAGGTCGTCGCGGCCGCTGAGGTCGGCGAGGGCGGCGTAGGCGGAGCGAGCGACGACGGGGAGGCGCGAGGCGGCGGCGGCGTCGAGCAGTCGCGCGGCGTTGTCGGGCGTGCGGTACGCGGAGAGCGCGGCGAAGTAGGGGGGCGTGCGCTCGTCGGCGACGTGCTGCGCGCCGAGCCAGAGCGAATCCAAGAGCGGGGCGAGGCCCTCTGGCTCGCTCGAAAGTGCTGAGGCGACGAGGTCGCCGGCGAGGGGGTCGGGCGAGCGGCCTTCGAGCGCGGCGCGGAGCGAATCGAGGATGGCGGCGGGCTGAGCGGTCTTGGCCCGCGCGACCAGCGCGGCGGCGGCGGCGGTGCGTGCGGCGCGGTCGGCCTTGGGCGAATTCAGCGTCGCCCAGTTGGCGGCGTCGGTCCGCGATTGGTCCGAACCGATGGCGGCGGGCTGGGCCAGCGCGGGCGGCGTCAGGGGCAAACACGGGGCGAGCGTGAGCACGGCCAGGAGGACGTGGCGGGCCATGGCGCAGGGGCGAGTGGCGGACGCTTTGGTCCGGGAAGTCGATTCGGGGAATGAGCTTCGCCAGTTTCCCACGGGTTCGATCGTATCGGTCGGGCGTTGATGCGAGGCTTGACGTTCTCTACGATTTGGGGAGTGTCCGGTTCGCCGCGCGTCGCCAGAGGCCCGAGAGAGCCATGAACGACTGGTTCGATGCCGAACAGCATGTGGAGCGGGCCCACGACTTTTACCAGTCGGGGCGTTGGGACGACGCCGTCTCGGAGTTGCGGCGCGCCATCGCGTTGAACCCCTACCAGGGCGAGTGGCACTTCAATCTCGGTTTGACGCTCAATGCGGCGGGTCGGCATCGCGATGCGATGGACGCGTTCGGCGAGGCGTCGCGCCTGGAGCCTTCGGACCCGCAGCCTTTGATCATGGTCGGGCTGTCGCACATGCATCTTGACGAGCCGCGCAGCGCGATCCCGTGGTTTGAGCAGGCCGGAAAACTCGAGCCCGCGTCGAGCGAGCCATTGATCCATCGGATCGAAGCGCACGCGCGGCTGGGCGAGTATGAACAGGCGGAGCTCGCGTTCTATCTGGCGCAGCAGGTCGATGCGTCGAACCCGGACCTGTACGCGGCGATGGCGGATGTGCTGCTGGACCGGCGCGAGTTTGAGCGGGCGATCTGGTGCCTGCGCGAGGCGTCGAAGCTGGACCCGGAACTGCCGGGGATGCAGGCGCGGTTGGCGGAGGCGTACGCGGCGCTGGGACGGCCCGAGCGGGCGCGGCAGCTGTACTTGCTGGAGCTTCGCCAGAACCCGGGCGACACCGACACGCTGCTGGAGCTGGCGGACCTGCTCGCGTCGATGAACCGGCTCGCGGAAGCGCAGGAGAAGGCGGGGCGCGTGCTGGAGCTCGAGCCCGAGCACGTCGGCGCGCACCTGATGCTGGGCAAGCTGGCGGATCAGTCGGGCGATGCGAGGCGGGCGCTGCGGCACCTGGAGGTCGTGCTGCGCCTGGACGCGAGCCTGCCGCGGGCGCGGACGGCGATCGCCCACATCCTGCTGCGCGAGCGTGATCCCTCGACGCTGGAGCGGGCGCGGGTGCTGCTGGATGAGGAGCTGTCGCTCCTGGCGCGCGACGACGAGATGTTTGAGAACGTCGACCTGTCGGCGCTGGGGCGGGCGCTGCTCTCGGTGGGCTGGGCGTCGCGGGCGGTGGACGTGTTCCGGCGTCTGACGGAGCGGGACGCGAACGACGCGGGCGCGTTCCACGACCTGTCGGTCGCGTGCTTTGAGGCCGATCGTTCGCCCGACGGGATCGAGGCGGCGTTGTCGGCGCTGAAGCTCGAGCCGCGGATGCTGGCGCCGATGCACAACCTGGCGGTGGCGTACTTCAAGACGGGGCGGTTGACGCGGGCGCGGTACTGGGTGAAGCGGGCGCTCGCGATCGACAGCGAGGACCACGGTCTGCGCCGGATGCGCGCGGTGCTGGCGATCCACGGTGCGGGCGAGTTGATCGGTCGGATGTTCTCCGGCCTGACGCGCCGGCTGGTGCTGGGGCGGCGGAGGCGGTAGGAGCGATTTCGAGGTGTGTGCGGATATCGCCGGAGCACCGATGTCGCAAGGCCGACATCGGTGGCACGAAGTCGTCACGCGCGATCAGGCCTTTTTCTGGCGTTCGGCGAGCAGGCGGGCGGCTTCGTCGACGTCCTTGTCGCCGCGTCCCGAGAGGTTGATGACCAGGTGCTGGTCTTCCTTCATGCGTGCGGCGGCGACGACGCCCTCAAAGATCGCGTGCGAGGATTCGAGGGCGGGGATGATGCCCTCGGTGCGTGCGAGGAGCTCGAAGGCGTCGAGGGCCTGGTCGTCGGTACACGCGAGGTATTGCACGCGCCCCGCGTCTTTCCAGTACGAATGCTCGGGGCCGACGCCGGGATAGTCGAGGCCCGCGGAGCAGGAGTGGACGTCGGCGGTCTGGCCGAAGGGGTCCTGGAGGACGTAGCTGAGCGAGCCGTGGAGGATGCCGGGCGTGCCGTAGGAGAGCGGGGCGGCGTGCGCGCCGGGGGCGGTGCCGCGGCCGCCGGCCTCGACGCCGATGAGCCTGACGGATTCGTCGTCAACGAAGGGGTAGAAGATCCCGGCGGCGTTGCTCCCGCCGCCGACGCAGGCGACGACGGCGTCGGGGAGCTTGCCGAAGAGGCGGAGGCACTGTGCCTTGCACTCGTTGCCGATGACACTCTGGAAATCGCGGACGATCATGGGGAAGGGGTGGGGGCCGACGACCGAGCCGATGATGTAGTGGGTGTGGTCGACGGAGCCCATCCAATCGCGCATGGCTTCGTTGGTGGCGTCCTTGAGGGTGCGCGAGCCGGCCTCGACCTCGTTGACCTTGGCGCCGAGCATGCGCATGCGGATGACGTTGAGGCGTTGGCGGCGGACGTCTTCGGCGCCCATGTAGACCTCGCAGGTGAGGCCCAGGTGGGCGGCGGCGGTGGCGGAGGCCACGCCGTGCTGGCCCGCGCCGGTCTCTGCGATGATGCGGCGCTTGCCCATGCGCTTGGCGAGGAGGCCTTGTCCGAGCGTGTTGTTGATCTTGTGCGCGCCGGTGTGGGCGAGGTCTTCGCGTTTGAGCCAGATGGAGGCGGATTGGCCGACGCCGCCGACCTTGGTCGAGATCGAGCGGGCGTATTCGGTGAGTCGTGCGGCCTTGTAGAGCGGCGTGGGGCGGCCGACGAAGGACTTGAAGAGCGATTGGAGTTCATCCCAGAACTTGCGGTCGCCGGCGGCGTGGTCGTAGACCTCGGCGAGCTGGCGGAGCGCGGCGGTGAGGGTTTCGGGGACATAGGAGCCGCCGAACTGGCCGAAGCGGCCCTCGGGGGTCGGGACTTCGCTGACGCGCGGCTTTCGGGCCTTGGCGCCCGAGAGCAGGGAGGGATCGGTGTTGGCCTGGCTCATGGGCGAAGGGTAGTAGGTGTGTGGTGTGTGGGCGGGAGACACGCGTTCCGCGGCGGTTTGGCGGGCGAGATTTGGGGGCAAGATCGGTGAGGTTCCGCGGCGGATTACGGGGCTTGAGGTTCGCCCTGGCCCGAGGCGCTCGCGGTGTCCTTGGCGAGGAACCTGGCGCCCAGGGCCCAGAACACGCCGCTGAGGAGGATGGCCAGCGAGATGGCGAGGAAGGCCTTGTTCATGTCGCCGTGGGGGAGTGCGTCGGTGCGGGTGGCGTCGCAGATGCGTCCGATGATGGGGGGCGAGATGACGTCGCCGAGCGCGTGGATGGTGAAGATGGAGACGGCGAAGGCTGTGGAGCGCAGGGGCGCGGGCGTGACGTTGGCGATGATGGTGTTGCTGGGGCCGGTGTTGAGGAAGAGGCAGAAGACGGCGGCCGCGAGGAAGACCCACGCCAGGGGGAACGGCGCGTAGAGCACGCCCAGGAAGAGCGGGAAGCCGAGCAGCATTCCGGCGGCGGAGACGAGGAAGTACGAGCCGCTGAAGCGGGCGCGGAGTCGATCGCCGAGCCACCCGCCGAAGAGCGTGGCGGCCAGGCCGGTGACGACGACGATGGCGCCGAAGGTGGTGCCGGTGGCGGCCTCGTTGTTGAGCCCGCGGTATTCGTTGACGTAGGTGCGAATCCAGAACGAGATGCCGCCCAGGGCGAAGGTCATGGCGGTCATGCCCGCGAGGTTGAAGAGGTAGGACCTCGTTTTGAGGAGGATGAGCACGTCGGCGAGGGAGGTCTTGCGCCTGGTGTCGACGCGGTCGGACAGGCCGCGCGCGGGTTCGGGGCGGAAGATGGCCCAGATGCCCAGCGCGATTCCCCAGGGGACGACGGAGTAGAAGGGCCACTGCCAGGAGTTGGTTTTGGCGGCGACGGTGGTGCCGACGCTGTAGCCGATGGCGGTGCCGACGGGGATGGCGGCGTAGAACCAGGCGAGGACGGCGCCGCGGCGCTGGACGGGGTAGAGGTCGGCGATGATGGTGGGGGCGGTCGGGCCGTAGGCTGCTTCGCCGATGCCGACGAAGATGCGGGTGATGAGGAGGACGGTGAAGGTGGTGGCGAGGCCGGAGGCGCCGGAGGCGAGGCTCCAGGCGATGGCGCCCAGGCCGATGATGGTCCAGCGGCGGGTGCGATCGCCCAGCCAGCCGAAGACGGGCGCGACCACCATGTAGGAGACCATGAACGCGGAGCCGAGCCAGCCGAGATTGGTGGCGGCGTCGGGGTCGTCCTTGTCGAAGAACGCTTCGCGGATGCGCGGTTCGACGGCGGCGAGGATGTATCGATCGATGTAGTTGAAGAGGTTGATCGACAGAAGCACGAACAACGACACGCGTGCGGAGCGGATTGCAGCGCGATCGGGCGGCGTTGAGGCTGTGTTGGGCTCGTCGGGCACGGGCACAGACTAGCAGCGAACGCGCCGCGGCGGGTGAAAGACGTCCGGCGAATCGGCGAGGCTGGTCACGCGAGGAAGACGAGCGGGTCGCGGTCCTGGCCCGAGATGATGACGCGGCAGCCCTGGAGCAATTCGGCGAGCTTGGTCGAGACGCGGGCGAGGTAGCCGCGCTCGGTGTTGGTGTGTCCCGCCAGGACGACGGACATCCCGGAGTGCAGGGCGGCGAGGACTTCGTGGTGCTTCATTTCGCCGGTGACGAAGACGTCGCAGCCCTCGGTTCGAGCGATGGGGGCGAGTTCCGCGCCCGCGCCGGGGACGACGCCGACGACCTTGACGGTGCGTTGGAGGTCGTCGGGGCCCGAGACGCTGGCGAGCTGGACGCGGGCGCGGCCGAGGTGCCTCTTCAGACGCTGGCCCAGTTCCATGAGCGAGCAGGGGCGATCGAGGACGAGTCGGCGGCCCGCGCCGGCGTGGCGCTCGGGCCGGGGCAGGAGCTCGTAGATGTCGATCGCGGGCTCTTCGTAGGGGTGGAACTGGCGGAGTGTCGCGAGCGCGAGCGGCAGGGCGCGCTTGGCGCACACCATCTCCAGGCGGACTTCGGCGGCACGCTCGAGACGACCGGTCTCGCCGATCACGGGTCGCGCGCCGTCGCCTGCGAGGAAGGTGCCCTCGCCCTGCACGCCGAACGAACACACGCTGTACTTGCCGATGATCCCCGCGCCGGCGGAGGCGAGCGCGGAGCGCACCATGTCGGCCTTTTCGAGCGGGAGGAAGGTGACGATCTTGGTTTCCTGCGTGGCGTCGGTTGTGGAGGCGGGTGTGATGGCGCGGCAATCGCCGGCGATCTTTCCTTCGACGCCCGAGCCCGAGATGCCCTCGCAGAGCCAGTCGGTCACGCCGCCGGGCGTGGCGTCGAGCGCGGTGTGCGGGCAGTAGATGGCGATGCGGGATTCGACGGCGTGTCGGATGATGCGCTCGCTGGGGGTCGCGTCGGTCATGCGGGCCATGGGCTGCCAGATGAGCGGGTGGTAGGCGACGAGGGCGGAGGCGTTCATCTCGACGGCTTCGGCGAGAACGCGCTCGGTGAGATCGATGGTGAGGACGATCGGGCCGTCGATGGGGCGGGCGCGGTCGCCGACGAGCAGGCCGACGCGGTCCCATGATTCCGCGAAGCGGAGGGGCGCGATGGACTCCATGGCAAGGACGAGGTCGCAGACGTTCATGGCGGGGCCTCCGCGGATGCGAGCGCAACTGTACGATCGTCGCATGCGGGCGTTGGCGAAATTGAACTTGTCATTGTCGGTCGGACCCGCGATCGAAGGGGGGCCCCGGAAGGGCTTTCACCCGATCGCGTCGCTGTTTGCGCCGATTGACTTGGCGGACGAGGTCGAGGTGGTCGAGGGCGGGCGGGGCCTGGATATCGCCTGGGCGGACGACGCGCCCCGCCCGACGGCGATCGATTGGGCCGCGGAGACGGACCTTGCGATGCGGGCGCTGGCGGCTCTTGAATCGCGGGCCGGGCAAGGGCTTGGGGTCGGGCTGCGCGTGCGCAAGCGCATCCCCGTGGGCGGCGGATTGGGGGGCGGATCGAGCGACGCGGCGGCGGCGCTGGTGGCGGTGAACCAGGCGTGCGGGCTCGGGCTCTCGCGGGCGGAACTGCGCCAGATCGGGGCGACGCTGGGATCGGACATCGCGTTCTTTGTGGATGACACAGACCCGGCGCGGGCGGCGATCGTGACGGGCCTCGGCGAGGCGATCGAGCGGGTGACGATCCCGTTTGCGAGCGAACTCTCGCCGGTGCTCATCGTTCCGGCGTTCGGCTGCCCGACGGGCGAGGTGTATCGCGCGTTTGATCGTGCGCCGACGCGGGGCGTGGATGAAGCGCGGGTCCGTCGGGCTGATCCCGAGGATTTGTTCAATGATCTCCTGGCGGCGGCGGAACTGGTGCGCCCCGAACTGGCGGCGGTTCGCGCGAAGGCGGGTGCCGCGTGCGGGCGAAAGGTGCATCTGACCGGGAGCGGGAGCTGCTTGTTTGTGCTCGTGCCGAAGGCCGAGGCGGCGAACACGGCGACGAAGCTGGCGGCGACGGTTCCGGAATGCAACGTGCTTGCGACAAGGTTTGTTGTTGCCGCGCGAACGAGAGGATGAGGCGATGCCCGAAGCTCGTAGCCATGATCAGAGTCGGGGCGGGCGCGAGGGCGCCAGCGCACGGTACCCGATCGTGAAGCACCGACAAGGCGAAGTACCCGCGCGTGCGGAGGATGAAGCGGTTGTCGAAGAGCCTCTGGAGATCCGCGTGGCGGGGCGCGGCGTGGGCGTCACGATGCGCACGCCCGGTCACGACACGGAGCTTGTGCTCGGGTTTCTCGTGGGCGAAGGGCTGCTCTCGCGTGCGAGCGACGTGGAGCATGTTCGTCCGTGCGATCGCGCGGTGGGTGATCGGATCGACGTGATCGTGTCGCCCGGCGTGGCGGTCGACTTTGCACGACTGACGCGCCATGTGTTTGCGTCGTCGAGTTGCGGCGTGTGCGGGACGGCGAGCATCGACGCGCTGCGCCATCGGTTTCCGAATGCCGCGGATGGGCTGGTTGTTCCGGCGGGGGCTTTGTATGAGGTAACGGCGAAGCTGAGGGCGGCCCAGCCGACATTTGATCAGACGGGAGGATTGCACGCCGCGGGGTTGTTCGATGCGTCGGGCGCGCTGGTCGTAGCGCGCGAGGACGTGGGGCGTCACAACGCGGTGGACAAGGTGGTGGGGTGGGCGTTTTTGCGGGGGATGCTCCCGTTGACCGGGCATTTCCTTGTCGTGAGCGGGCGTGTGTCGTTTGAGATCGTGCAGAAGGCGTTGGCGGCGGGGGTGGCGCTGGTCGCGGGCGTGTCGGCGCCGTCGTCGCTGGCGATCGATTTGGCGAGCGAGAGCAACATCACGCTGATCGGGTTCCTGCGTGAGGGGCGGTTCAACGTGTACGCGTGCGCGGAGCGCGTGGATCAAGGCTGATGGGTGGGTCCGCGGTTGCGGGCGGCCGGCGCGGCTTTGCGGAGTCGACTGGCGAAGGGCGACTTCGAGGTTTTCAAGGCGGGAAAGCGAATCACCCCCCGTCGGCCTGAGAAACTATGGCGGCGTGGCGGAATCGGTCGGTTTCGACGGCGTCGTCGGCTGGGCCGCCTTCTGGGCCGCCTTCTTGCGATTTTCCATGGCCTGTGAATACGCGAACATGACCATGGCGGCGGGCGCCAGGACTTTCTCACCCGCCTTCTTCGACACGTCGTCGAGCGACTTCAGGGCGCCCGAATTCACATCCTTGCTGAGGTCGATCACGACGTTGTCCACCGTCTTGATCAGGCTCCCCCAGATCTGGAACTCTTCCTTGGTCTTGGGCACGAAGTTTGCCACGCCGGGGATGTTGAGCGGGGGGACGACGGCCCAGAGTTCGCGGTCGTCGGTCTTGACGCGGCGCATCGTGAGGCCGAGCGGCGCGAGCATGGGCTTGCCGTCGACCATGATGGCGGCGACGTCGTCGTTGATGGGCGTGGTGGAGAGGCGTTCCACGCCGTCGTCGAGCGAGCCGTAGGGGTCGACGAAGATGCGTTTGAGGGCGGCGTTGAAGGCCTCCTGCTGGGATTTGTCGGGCGGGCCGCGCCGGGAACGGGATTGGGCCTGAGCGAGCTGCCCGAAGAGGGTGGTCGCCTGGCCTTTTTTGGCGGCTTCCTCGGCCTGCTTCTTCAGCTTGTTTACTTCGTCGGGGAACTTGGCCTGGAGGGACTGGGCGAGCTCTTGCGTGTGTTTCAGGAACGTGCCGAGGGCGCGATGGAGCCGGCGCATGTCGTCGTTTTCGGCGTAGAGCAGGTTGGGGAGCAGATCGGCCCGGTTGTCCTTGACCATCTGGGCCGCGGAGCGGATGACATCGGTCGGCGTGGCCTGGCTGTAGCTCGGCGCGCGGTCGCAGGCGGGGAGCGCGAGCGAGAACGCGCAGGTCAACACGAGCGCGAGGGCTCGTCCAAAGGCGCGGGAGATCGCGCGCGGTGGTTCCCGAAGCGCGCCGCCTCTGATTGCATCAAACTGGACACTCTCGCCCGACATCAGCACCCCCTGCTGGCACGATGGTACTCGATTCAACCGCCCGCGCGGATGCGAGTTGCGGCCCAGAGCGGCCCCATTCACGAACGAAAAAAAAGCCCGATCGCGGGATCGGGCTTGTCGGATCGGCTCGGGTTTCCGTGCAACCCGCTCAGCCTGCGGCCTTTTCTTCCTTCTTGGGCTCTTCCGCCGGCTTGGTCTTGTCGCGCTCGTGCCACGCCTTGAGCACCGCGGCTTCGCGGTCCGGCTTGATGCCCGCGAGGCTTTTCAGGCGATCGCCCTCGGGCACGGAGTTGAACCAGTCCAGCGTCGCCTTGCAGGTGTCGACGACGGGGCGCATCTTCAGGCCGGCGTCGAGCGACTTCTGGATGTTTCGCGTGTGGAAGCCCGCACTCTCGCCGATCGGCGGGATCCAGAGGGGCATGTCGCCCCACGGCGAGACCTGCTGGGCGGTCAGGAACTCGGTGTCGCACCAGGTGAACGTCGCGTTCGAGTTTGAGGCTTGCTTGCACGCGTCGAGGAGCATTCCCATCGTGAAGCCGGGCTTGCCGGCTGGGTTCTGGGGCGAGATGGCGTCGAAGACGCCCATGGTGCCGGACTCGATGAGATGGATGATCCACTCGGCCAGGTCGCGGACGTCGACCATCTGGAGCGGGTCGTTGGGCGTTCCGGGCGAGAGGACTTCGCCGCCGCGGGCCACGCGCACGGGCCAGTAGGTGAAGCGGCCGGTCGGGTCGCCGGGCCCGACGATGAGGCCGGGGCGGACGTTGGCGACGCGTCCGGGCATGGCGGCTTCGGCGGCCTGCTCGCACAGCGCCTTGGCGGGGCCGTAGTTCTCGAACGAAGCGCCGAAGGTTTCGACGGTTTCATCGGCCATCTTTCCGACGGCGGCGGAGGTGTCGGCGTTGGGCGTGCCGTTGTCGGCGTAGACGGAGACGGAGCTGATGAACACGTACTGTTTCACGTTCGGCGCCAGGAGCTCGGCCGACGCCTTCACCATGCGTGGGAAGTAGCCCGAGGTGTCCACGACGGCGTCCCAGGTGTGCCCCTTGAGCGATTCAAGGCCTTTGGCGGAGGCGGGGTCTTTTTCGTCGGCGGTCTTGTTCGGGTCGCGATTGCCGTAGAAGCGCTCGGTGTTGTCGGTCTTGGTGTGCAGGACCTTTTCGGTCTTGCCGCGGTTGAAGAGCGAGACGCTGTGCCCGCGGGCGTGGGCGGCGGCGGTGACGGCGGGCCCGAGGAAGCCGGTGCCGCCCAGAATCAGGATCTTCTTGGGCGCGGCGGGCGCGGCGGCGTGAAGGCGACGGGCGCCGATCGCCAGCCCGGCGACGGCCAGGGACGAAGACGCCAGGAAGAGCCGACGGTTGCTGTGCATGGATTCGACCTTTCTGCGAAGATGGTGCGGCCAGGCCGCAGCGTAGCGAGCGGGGGAGTTGTACCAACCTCCGCACGCGGGGTTGCGGGCGGATTGTACGAAAAGCACCATGGGGCGGGGAACGCGGCGAGAAAGGCGGTTCGCGTGGGTGAAACGAGCGGCCAGAATTCAAGCGTCGCGCACGCGGCTCGGGGCGGCGCGGGCGGGTCCGGCGCGCCGGATGCGGGTGGGTTCACGGGGGGCGTGCCCTGGCGGGTGCTGCTTTTGGCCGCGGCGTACTTCTTCTTTATCCTGACGAGCTACTACATGCTGCGCCCGATCCGCGAGACGATGGCGATCGAGCGTGGCGCGGACAAGCTCCCGTGGCTGATGACCGCGACGCTGGTCGTGATGCTGCTGGTGAACCCGGCGTACGCGTTTCTGGTCTCGAGGTTTCCGCGTCGCCGGTTTGTCCCGATCACCCACTACTTTTTCGGGCTCAACATCGTGGCGTTCTTTGCGGCGACAAGGCTGCTCCCCACGGAGACGCTGCACTCGCTGGGGTATGCGTTTTACATCTGGCTGAGCGTGTTCAACCTGTTCGTGGTGTCGATTTTCTGGTCGATCATGGCCGACGTCTTCGGGCGCGACCGGGCGAAGAGGGTGTTCGGCGTGATCGCGGTGGGCGGGACGCTGGGGGCGATCTGCGGGCCGATCATCGTGAACTCGCTCCTGGGCGGGAGCCTTTCGCTGGAGTGGCCGTTCGGCGAAACGCCGGCGGCGTGGACGCCGGTGGAGTTTCCCAAGGTGGCGCGCGAGTGGGTGTTCCTGGCGGCGCTGGTGCCGCTGCAGGCGGCGATCCTGTGCGCCGGCTCGTTGATCAAGCGTGGCGAGGCGTGGAAGTCGGGCGCGGCGGCGCACGGCGCGGAGCGTGAGCCGACGGCCGACGCTCTGGCGGGGTTCCGGCTCATCGCCGGGAGCCGCTATCTGCAGACGCTGTCGCTCTACATGCTTTTGTTCACGATCACGAGCACGTTTATCTATGTCGAGCAGGCGAACATGATCGCGGAGAAGTTTCCCGACGCCGCGGCGCGCACCAAGGCCTTCGCCAATCTCGATCTGTACACCAACCTGCTGACGCTCGGCACCCAGTTGTTCCTGACGCGTCAGATCATCCGGCTTCTCGGCGTGGGGGGCACGCTGGCGGTTCTCCCCGCGATCACGTTCTGCGGGTTCGGAGCGCTGGCGGTGACCGGGAGCGTGCCGGTGTTGTACAGCTACCAGGTCGTGCGGCGCGGGATGCATTACGCGGTCGATCGCCCGGCGCGCGAGGTGCTGTACACGCCGCTCTCGCCGGACGAGAAGTACAAGTCCAAGGCGTTCATCGACACGTTTGTGTATCGCGCGGGCGACATGCTGGGCGGTTGGGCGCCGACGTGGCTGGGGAAGGTCAGCGGATGGATCGGGCTCAAGGCCGCCCTCCCGTCGTGGACGCTGTGGATGCCGCTCTCCTTGCTGTGGATCGCGACAGCGGTGGTGCTGGGGATCATGCAGCGGCACGCGGGGCGGGCGGGCGGCAAGCTGCCGGGCGCAGCGCCGCGGGGCTGATCCACATGGGGTGGGAGGGCCGATGACGGCGCGGCAAGCATGGTTGACGCTCGGGGCGTGCCGGATGAAACTGAAGCGGGAGCCGGCGCCCCATTCGTCGGGAGGTCTCTGGCGTTGGCGCGGCCAGACCGCGCCGAGAGGTGCTACCCAGGAGAGAACTCGGGGCGCAGGCGCTTCACGAGGAACGCCGTCTGGATGTTCTTGGCGTCGTTGGAGACCGCGCCGAAGCCGGAGTGTTCCTCCGGCGCGCCGGTGTGTTTCCATGTGACGGCCTCGATCATCGGGGCGTTGGCGTCGGCGTCGGCGCCGTGATCGCGGTAGTGGCCGCGCAGGCGGTGGAGGAACCGGCGCATGCCGTCGTATGGCACGACGCGATCGGCCTCGGAGTTGAGGGCCAGGAGCGGGATGGGCTTGAAGGTGTCGAGGTGTTCCCACGGGTCCTGGGCGCGGACGCTCTCGCGGTCGATGATCGCGGAGGCGCGGGAGCCGGCGGCGGCGGCGGATTCGTGCGGGAAATACAGGCCGCCGAGCCAGCCGGTGGTTCCCTCAACCGCGGCGCAGACGAAGGGGTGGGGATCGCAGAGGCGGCGGAGCGTAACCATGCCGCCCGCGGACATGCCTCCGATCGCGAGGCGCGAGGCGTCGAAGGCGGGGATGGTGCGCAGGTGTTCGACGACGTGATCGATCTCGGCGCGCATCTGCGCGAGGATGCGCATGGTGCCCGGGCCATCCTGCATGGAAGGGTCGGATCGCTCGCCGTGCGCGGGCAGATCGACGCTGCAGGTTGCGATGCCGGCGCGGAGCCAGCGGAGGTAGCGGCCCGGGTCGAGCTCCTTGCTGGCGGTGCGCCCGTGCATCCACACGACGACGGGCGCGGGGCGCGACCAATCGGGGTGCGCGAGGAGCGCGGGGATCGTGCCGCCGATGCGGGCGGACCGCGTTTGCGAGGCGAGTGCGGCGGGGAATCGCGTGAAGCGGTCGGACATGGGCGGCGGAATGGTATGACGCCGGTCGGGCGTGATGATACGGCGATGACGAGTCGGTGATGCCGCGGGATGCTTGATTGCGTGGGGTCGTCGCTCTACTCGAGCTTCGCGGTGCGGAGGCGCAGGCTGCTGGCCACCACGCTGACGCTGCTCATCGCCATCGCGGCGCTGGCGATGATGGGCGAGAGGAGCCAGCCGGTGAGGGGGAAGAGCACGCCGGCGGCGATGGGGATTCCCACGACGTTGTAGGCGAACGCCCAGAACAGGTTGCGTCGGATCGTCCGCATCGTGGCGCGGGAGAGCGCGATCGCGTCGGGAACGGCGCGGAGGTCGCCGCGCATCAGCGTGATGTCCGCCGCCTCGATCGCGACATCGGTGCCCGTGCCGATGGCCAGGCCGATGTCGGCCCGCGCCAGGGCGGGCGCGTCGTTGATGCCGTCGCCCACCATCGCGACGACGTGCCCTTGGCGCTGGAGCGCCGCGACGTGCTCGGCCTTGTCGGCGGGGAGTACCTCGGCGTGCACGTCGTCCACGCCGATCTCGGTTGCGATGGCAAGGGCCGTCGCGCGGTTGTCGCCCGTGAGCATCACGATCTTGAGGCCCATGGCGCGGAGGCGATCGACGGCTTGTTTCGACGTGGGCTTCACGCGATCGGCGACCGCGAGCAGGCCCGCTTCCGCGCCGTCGATCGCGACGTGCAGCGTCGTGCGCCCCCGGCCGGCCAGTTCGGCGGCACGGGGCAGCAGCGAGATTGGTACGCCCCGAGACTGCAGGAGCGAGGGCGAGCCGATCAGCACGCCGCGACCCTCGACGATCGCTTCCACGCCCCGGCCCACGATCGCGTTGAATGCCGTGGGTTCGGCGAGCGGGATGGAGCGGGAGGCCGCGGCGGAGACGATCGCGCCCGCGAGGGGATGCTCGCTGTGCCGCTCCGCGCTGGCGGCGAGGCGCAGAAGCTCGTGCTCGTCGGCGCCCGGCGCGGCGACGAGATCGGAGAGCGTGGGCTTGCCCTCGGTGATCGTGCCGGTCTTGTCGAGCACGACGGCGGAGAGCTTGTGCGCGGTCTCCAAGGCCTCGCCGCCCTTGATGAGGATGCCCATCTCCGCACCGCGGCCTGTTCCCACCATGATCGCCGAGGGCGTGGCGAGCCCGAGCGCGCACGGGCACGCGATGATGAGGACCGACATCGCGGCGGTCAGCGACATCGAAAGGCGCGTGTCGATCGGCGAGACCAGCCACCAAGTGATAAACGTGACGAGCGCGAGCCCCAGCACGATGGGCACGAAGTATGAGCTCACGCGATCGGCGAGGCGGGCGATCGGGGCTTTGCTCCCCTGCGCTTCGCGCACGAGGCGGACGATCTGCTGCAGGACCGTGTCGGCGCCGACCTTGGCCGCGATCAGGCGGAGAGAGCCCGTTGCGTTCATCGTCGCGGCAAAGACACTGGCGCCTTCGCTCTTCTCGACGGGCATGCTCTCTCCGGTCAGCATCGATTCGTCCACGCTCGATCGCCCGGATTGAACCGATGCGTCCACGGGGATCTTCTCGCCCGGTCGCACGAGCACCACGTCGCCCACGCGGACCGACTCGATCGCGACATCAACCTCGCGGCCGTCGATCAGCACGCGCGCGGTGCGCGGCTGGAGCGCGACCAGACGCGCGATCGCGGCGCCCGTCCGGCTGGTGGCGCGGGATTCGAGGAACCGCCCGAGCAGGATCAGCACGACGATAACGGCGGCGGCCTCGAAGTAGACCGGGACGCCCCGGTGCGAAGGGTCTGCGTGTGTTCCCGCGGCGAAGAAGCCCGGGCGAATCGTCGCGGCGAGCGAATAGATGTAGGCCGAACCGGTGCCCAGCGCGACCAGCGTGTCCATGTTGAACGAGAAGTGCCGCAGTCCCTTCCACGCGGCGCGGAAGAACCGGCGTCCGCACCAGAAGAGCACGGGCGTGGTGAGCGCGAGCTGGACCCAGTGCGACCACTCGGAGAGCGGCGGGCCGACGAAGGCCTCGAGCTTGCCGTGCGACATCGCGATGATGAAAACCGGGAGCGCGAGGGCGGCCCCCACGAGGAGATTCGCGAAGAGACGCCGCGTTTCCGCGTCGGCGGGGTTGGCGAATGTCGCGTGGGATTGATCGTGGGGCGTTGCGGGTTGGGGAGGCGCGGCGTGCGACGCGGCCGACGAACCACTGGGAGTCAGGGGCGCGGCGTGCTTCGCGGGGATCGCCTCTGGCACGCTCGCGGAATATCCGAGATCGTCGACGACCTTTGCCAGCGCCCGGGCATCGATCGCGCCGGGGTCGAACTTCACCGTGGCGACCTTGGTGGCGTAGTTCACGCTCGCCGACGCCACGCCCGGCTGCTTGGCCAGGCGTTTTTCGATCCGGGCGGCGCACGCGGCGCACGTCATGCCCTCGAGGGGCAGGTCGCAGCGCTCGCCGCCTTCTTGGCTCGGCGCGTTGGACATGGCACCATCGTATTCGGTGTCGGGCGGGAGTTGGATGTTCAGGGGATTACTTCAGCGACGCCATGTCGATCACGAACCGGTACTTCACGTCGCTCTTGAGCATGCGCTCGTAGGCCTGGTTGATCTGGTCCATGCGGATCAGCTCGATATCGCACGCGATGTTGTGCTTGCCGCAGAAGTCCAGCATCTCCTGCGTCTCCGCGACGCCGCCGATGAGCGAGCCCGCCAGGTGCCGGCGCGGCATGAAGAGGCTGAAGGCGCTGACGGGCTGCGGGTTCGGCGGCGCGCCGACCAGCACCATCGTCGCGTCGAGCTTCAGCAGGGCCAGGTACGCGTTGAGATCGTGGTCGGCGGAGACGGTGTCGAGGATGAAATCGAAGCTGGCCAGGTGCTTGGCCATCGCGTCCGCGTCGCGCGAGATCACGACCTCGTCGGCGCCGAGGCGTCGCGCGTCCTCGGCCTTGCCGGCGGAGGTCGTGAAGAGCACGGTGTGGGCGCCCATCGCGTGGGCGAACTTCACGCCCATGTGCCCCAGGCCGCCCAGCCCGACGACGCCGACCTTCTGCCCCTTGCTCACCTTCCAGTGTCGCAGGGGGGAGTAGGTCGTGATGCCGGCGCACAGGAGCGGCGCGGCCGCGGCGGGATTGAGGTTCGTCGGCACTTTCAGCGTGAACGCCTCGTCGCACACGATCGACTGGGAGTAGCCGCCGAACGTCATGCCGCCCGAGTGCTTGTCCTCGCCGTTGTAGGTGAACGTGGAGCCCTTGTGGCAGAACTGTTCCAGCCCGCGCTGGCAACTCGGGCAGGTGCGGCACGAATCGACCATGCAGCCGACGGCCGCCAGATCACCGACCTTGAACTTTGTCACCTTCGGGCCGACGCGCGACACGCGCCCGAGGATCTCGTGGCCGGGCACGATGGGATACTGCGAGAAGCCCCATTCGTTGCGCGCGAAGTGGATGTCGGTGTGGCACACGCCGCAGTAGAGGATGTCGATCGCGACGTCGGTCGCGAGCGGCTCGCGCCGGTTGATCGAGAACGGGGCGAGGGGCGAGGTGGCGGACTGGGCGGCAAAGGCCTTGACGGGCATGACGGGCTCCGTGGGACAAAGTGCGGGCGAGGCCGGGCGGCCGCGCGAGGCCCAAGAGTATCGCGGATGGCGCGAGGGCATGTTTCGAGCACACACGGACGGGTTCCGATTGGTGAGCGAACGCCCGAGCCACCGGCGGGCGTTTGCCCGATCGACGAGACCTGATTCGTGGGCGGGATACAGTGGCACGAAAGGAGATCCCCATGCGTATCACGGTTACGACCCTGGCGCTGGCCGCCGCGCTCTCGCTGTCCGCCTGTACGACCGAGACCGACGACGAGAACGAGGCGGTCTGCAAGGACGTGAAGCCCGGTGAGGTGACAAGCGTGAACGCGTACTGCGCCGTCGTGCTCGATGACCCGGTCAACCCGGAAGTGCTTACCGAGTACAAAGGCCAGCGCGTGGGCTTCTGCTGCAAGGGTTGCGTGCCGAAGTGGAACGCGATGACCGATGCGCAGAAGGACGCGGCCCTCGCCAAGGCTGTTGCCAAGGGCAAGCCGAAACCGTAACGCGTCCAGCGTTCAATCAGCCCAAACGGGCGTCTTCCAGATCGGGACGTCGCGCTTCATGCGGTCGATGAAGGCCATCATCGCTGTCAGCGCCTCGGCCCGGTGCGCGGACGAGATCGTCAGCACGAACGAGATTTCGCCGACTCGGACGCGTCCGCGGCTGTGGAGCGTCGTGAGGGCGAGCAGCCCGAACTCGCGTGCGATGCCGTGCGCGAGCGATGCGAGCTGCGCCTGCGCCATGGGGTCATAGCTCTGATACTGGAGCGCGGAAAGCGAGCGGATCGGCGGCGTTTCGCCCGCCGGCGCGCCGGGCGTCGGCTCGTCGCGGCGCACGATCCCCTCGAAGCGCAGCGTCGCACCCACGCGGCCCGACGTGTTCAGATCGGACTGGGCGAGCGCGATCGATGACAGCGCCCTCGCTTCGGCCGAGGGATCGACCGGGCCGTCGAGAATCATGGCAAAGATCATGGACGAGCGATCCATCAGCCTCCTCCCACGAGCGTGACGAGCGCCACTTCGTCGCTGGGCGTGATGGGCGTGGACAGGCTTGCGAAGGCCTGATTCACCGCGAAACGAGGCGATTGCAGAGCGAACGCGAGGGACGGATGTTGCTCCGCCATTGCGCGGGCCACGTCCGCCAGCGTCGGTGATTCACCGACCCGCACACGCACTCGGTCGGCCTTGGCGGCGATGGCGGCCGACCCGAAAATAAGCACGTCGAGGTGCATGAAGGGAGTGTATGGTTGTTCGTGAGTCGTGAGTCGTGAGTTGGAGATCGGAGCGGGCGCGAGCGGACGATTGATCGTGTGTCCGCGCGGGCCGACCAAGGGTGTCTCGATGGGATTTCGTGGCGAGAAGTTCGCGTTCGATTCGCCCGCCCTCGCGGTGAGCGCGCTGATCGCTCGCCTGTCGGTGTCGAGGTCAAACTTGACGATCGAGCAGGTCCCTCTTTGCCGGGCTCGTGGGCGTGTCCTGGCACGACCGATCCGCCTCGACCGCGACAGCCCCGCGTTCGACCACTCCGCGATGGACGGCTACGCGCTGCGGCTTGCGGATTTCACGCGCGATCCGCCTTCGCCCACTCCCGTCACGGCGAGCCGCGACATCGCCCCGCCCCTCCGCATCGAGGTCGCGGGCGAGTCTCGCATCGGGCGCGAGCCGCCTTCGTGGCCCGCGGCCCCGTCGCGCCCGGTCGCGATCCGCATCGTGACCGGCGCGGCCATGCCTTCCGCGGCGGACTGCGTCGTGAAGCGCGAGGACGTGGGCGAGCATGGCGACGGAGACGCCTTGGTCGACGCGATCTCGATCGCACCGGGCGTCCTTTCCAGGATTCGAGCGGGCGACAACATCCGGCGGCGAGCCGAGAACGCGCGCGCGGGCGAGGTGGCTTTGGAAGCGGGCGCCATCGTCAACGCGGCGGGCGTCGGCGTGCTGGCCGCGGTGGGCGCCACGGTCGTTGAGGTCGCGCCGCGCGTGCGCGTCTCGATCATCGCGACCGGCGATGAACTCGTCGAGCCCGACCAATCCCCGTCGGCGTATCAGGTCCGCAACAGCAATGGGCCGGCGCTGCGGGCCATTCTCACGGCGCTTCCGTGGCTTGAGGTCACCTCGGTGGCGCACGTTCGTGACGAAGGGCCGGGGCTTGAGGACGCGCTCCGTGCGGCGAAGTCCGCCGCCGACGCGATCATCCTCACCGGAGGCGTGTCGATGGGCCATCGCGACCCCGCCCGCGCGGCGGTGGAGCGACTCGGAGCAGACATCATCTTTCACGGCCTGCCGCAGCGCCCGGGAAAACCCATGCTCGGCGCCGTCGCGCCGGGTGGGCCCGGAGAAGCGCATGGAGTTGTCCCGATCTTCGCGCTCCCCGGCAATCCGATCTCCGCGATGGTGACGTGTACGCGGATCGCGTTGCCGGTCCTGGCGTCGATGGCCGGCGCGACGCGCCCGGTGCCCGCGATTTCGCCCCGGCTCGTCACCATCGGCAACCCGGACGGCAAAGCGATCGATCTCTGGTGGCATCGACTCGCCGCCCTGGAACCAGACGGCACGGTGCGGCTGCTTCCGGCCCTGGGTTCGGGCGATATCGTCGCCGGCGGTCGCGGCGATGGTTTCGTGGAGATCGCGCCGGGAGCCCGCCCGGATGCAACGACGCCGGTGCCGTTCTACGAGTGGATGTGATGCGATCCCGTGGGACGCCGCAACGCACTCAGTTCTGCATGTTGACCCAGGTGGCGTCGGCGGCGTGGGAGCTCACCAGCGCGATGTCCTGCGTGAAGGCGTCGACCTGCTCCATGTACGCGCCCCAGTGGCAGGTGAGCCAGGCCAGGAGAAGCGTGCAGCCCCACACGCCGAGCTCCGCGTAGCGCGAGCGGCGCGCCCAATAGAAGATCGTGCAGGCCAGAAGCATCGATCCCAGCTTCCACGATGCGACCAGTGCCGGCGAGCCGAAGCTCATGATGAATCGGGCCAGCGGGTTGCTCTCGTACATGCCCACCGACATCGCGTACGTCAACGTCATGTACAGGTCGCCCAGCGACAGGAGCGTGATCGCCGCCAGGAGGATCGCCACCCGCTTTCCCCGGATGTCCGGCGATGCGGCACGACCGAAAAAGTCGTCCATGGCGGGTGCGAGCGAACCGGCGTGTAACATCGACGCGAACATCAAGAGTGGGGGATCGGTTGCTTCACCCCCCGGGTCCAGTCGGGCCGGGCATTTGGCCGACTTAGACTTGCATCTTCACGATCCGCCCGAGACGATCGGGGGGACTGGACGGACTTTGGTGCGGGATTGCGTGGGACGGAGGTCCGGATGCGCCAGCGTGGGTCCCAGAGCCTGTGGAAATTCGCGGCCGTGTGCGGGCTGGTGCTGTCGTTCTCGCCCCCGGCGGTTGCCCAATCCGGCCCTGTCTATCCGGATGATTCGGTGCAGGCCCACGAGGGCCTCGGCCGCGTTCAGGAGCTCGCCGCCGCCGGGAACGCCGCCGAGGGCGTGCGCGTGCTGCAATCGCTGCTGGAGAGTGAGGGCGACCATGTGCTGGTCTCCGACGCGGACCCCGACCTCTTTGTAAGCGTTCGCGCCCGCGTGCATGAACTTCTGCTCTCGGACCGGGCGCTCTTGGAGCGATACCGAACCGCCGAAGAAGCCAAGGCCGCCGACCTCCTGCAGAAGGGTCGGCACCCGGAGGTGGAGCGATCGCGGTTTCTCACCCGTTCGGGGTTCGAGGCGTGCCTCCGCGTGGCCCAGTCGCTGCTGGAGCGCGGCCAGTTCCATGCCGCCCGGATCGCCCTGAAGCAGCTCGACGCGCACCCCGATCGGCGCGCCGATCCTCGCGCCGGCGCGGATGCGGCGGGCCTTGCGGCATTGCTGGCCCGCTATCTCCCGCGCGATGATGTGCGCGACATGGCGACCCGCTGGGGCGCCGACGCGGGCGTCGGGGCGCCCCGCGCCGACGTGTTCCGGCTCCCGGCCCAGTCGTCGCCGATCATGCCGATGGGCGTGCTCGCGCCCGCCGAGTTGCAGGGATTGGTGAAGCGCCCGATCCAGACGGCGTGGCTCTCGGAGGAAGCGCGGGCCAACGCCGAGTTCGAGGCCCAACGCTCCCTCCGCGACGACAACCGCGCCTGGTTCCTGCGCAGCCTGCGCGACGAGGCGTGGCCCGTGCCCGCGCTGCTCGGCGATCGCCTGCTGCTCAACGACGGGCAATCCGTGTCATGCCTCGATCGCTTCACGCTCCAGCCGCTCTGGGGCTTCACGCCCGAGCTCACCCTCGACGCGGGCGACGCCGGCCCCACGAACCGCGGCGACACGCTGCGCGCCCTGGCGATGGTCGAGGACACCACCAGCGTGGCGGCGGGCGAGGGCGTCGCGGTCGCCGCCACCGGCTTTGCCGCCGGCGAACGGCGCGAGGGCGACCCGCGCCTCTACGCCTTCGACCTCGAGTCCGGGCGACGCCTCTGGTCCGCCAGCCCGCCGGCGATGGACGCGCTCCTGGCCCAGGCGATCGTGCGCGGCCAGATCGACCTCTCCGAGGGCGTCGTGGTCGTCCCGATGCGGAAGATCGCGTCGTCGAAGCGCGTCGCCAGCGTGCACCTGGCCGCGCTCGACCTCTTCACGGGCGAGCTGCGCTGGGCCCGCACGCTCGCCAGCGCCGGCTGGGTCGGCGCGCAGCGGTTCACCAAGGCCGCGGACGTCATCAGCATCCACGATGGCGTTGTGTACAAGTGCGATGAGCTGGGCGTGCTGGCCGCCGTTGAGGTCGGCACCGGGCGCGTCGTGTGGGTGCGCCGCCTGATTTCCGAGCAGTTCGGCGTGCGCGGCGAGAGCCTCCCCCCCTGGGGCGGCGTCAAGCCGCTGATCGTCGGCGATCAGCTCATCACGCTCACGCCGGGGCGCGACTGGGTCATCCGCGTGGACCGCGCCACCGGCGCGATCGTCTCGCGCCGTCCCGCGGGCGAGCTCGGCGATCCGCACTACCTGGTCGCGGTCGACGGCTGGCTCGCGGCGGTCTCGCAGGACCGCGTGGTGTTCGTTGATGAGGCGTTCGAGAAATCCGAGGTGAAGGCGCTCCCGCCGCAGCGCGAGCGTCGCCTGGTTGGCCGCGCCTTCGCCGCGGGGACGCGCCTCATGCTCCCGGCCACGGGCGCGCTGCTGTCGATCGATCCGGTCAGGCCCGACATTCCGTCGCTGGTGGAGCTGGAGCGCCTGGGCAACACGCTCGCGGTCGACGGGCAGGTGATCACCACCGATCGCTATCGCGCGTACAGCTATCTGAACTGGGATTTCGCCGACCGCGTGCTCACCGCGCGCCTCGACGCCGACCCGCGCGATCCCACGCCGGGCGTCACGCTCGCGGAGCTGGCCTACCGCGCCGGGCGCTTCGACCGCATCGCGCCCGCCGCCGATCGCGCCGCCGCGGCCATCACGCAGGCTCTGGGCGACCCGTCCCGCGGCGCGCTGGCGGCCAAATCGCGCGCCATCCTCTCCGCGAACCTGCGCGCCATGATCGAGGCCGGGCAGGAACGCCTGGCCAAGCGCGAGGCCACCGACGACGTGCCCGCCATCACCGACCTCGTGGTGCTCGACGCCCTGGTCGCGCGCCTCACGCGTCTGGCCGATTCCAACGCCGAGCGTGTCGCGGCGATGTTCGCCCTGGGGCGGCTGCGCCAGGACCAGGCCTTGGCCAAGGGGCAGGACGCGACGCTCCTGGCCCAGGCGGTCGACGCGTACCAGAAAATCCTGGAAGACCCCGGCCTGGCGTCGGCGACGTGGACCAGCGCGGGGCGCTCGGTGCGCGCCGATCTCGACGCGAGCACGCGCGTGATGGCGATCGTGCAACGCGCCGGGCGCGCCGTCTACGCCGCCCACGAGCAGCAGATCACGCGCCAGCTCGAACTTCTCGGGCCGACGCCCGACGCCGAGAAACTGACGGAGCTCGCCCGCGCGTTCCCGGCGTCGGAGCGGGCGACGGAGCTCTATCTGCGGGCCGCCGCGCTGCACGAGCGCGCCGGACGCGTCGCCGAGGCGATCACCAGCCTCGATCGCGCGCTCGAGCAGGCGCGCTGGGCGCTCCCCCTCTCGGGCGCCGACCCGGCGGGCGCCCGGGCACGCCTGGGCGAGAGCGCCGGGCGGTTGCTCACCGCCTACGTCAGGTCCGATCGCGTGACGCCCGCGGCCCAGCTCATCGAACGACTCAAACGCGAGTTCCCCGACCTCACGCTCACCAGCGACGGCCAACCCGTCGTGATCGATACGCTCGCCGCCGAACTCCGCTCCCGACTGGCCTCCATGGACCGACGGCCCCGCATCGGCGACGCCATCAGCGGCGAGGTCCAGACGCTGGTGGGATGGCAGATCCTCCGCCCACTGACCTCCGGCGGTGGCGCCCGACCCACCGACCAGATCCTCCTTCATTCAAGCTCCTCGCGCCAGGTCTCGCTCTTTGCGCCACAGGCCGACGCCAAGCTCGGCCAGTCATGGACCATCAGCTACCGCGATCGCGCCCCCGCCCTGGTCTCGATCGACATCGCCTCGGCCCTCTTCTTCTGGCCCAGCGACGAGGGTGGCGTGCTCGAGCGCGTCCTCACGGTCGGCGGCACGTCGGCCTGGAAGACCCCCGCCTTCGCCACCCTCTTCCCCGAGCCCAATCCCGCGCCGCACGAACTCATCAACACCCCGCGCGACGGGAGCGTCCGAAAGTCCGACATGCTCGTCACCCTCGACCCGCAGGTCGCGGTCCTGGCCGACCACGGCGGGCGCGTCGCGTCGATCGATGTCGAATCGGGCAACGTCCTCTGGCAACAGTCCACCGTGCTCAGCCGTGTCTACGACATGATCATCACCTCCGACGCGCGCGGGACGACGCTCGTGCTCGCGGGGCGCGCCCGCGCCACCGACGCCGCCCCGGAGTCCCCCGCGATCCTCGCGCTCGACCTCCGCACCGGGCGTCAATCGCGGCTGATCCGCGGGCTTCCGAGCGAGATCGGCTGGGTGCGCGTTGCGGGCGGCGCCGCCGCCGTCGGGCTGGATGATCGCGTCGTGTGCGTCGACCTGGCGAGCGCCGGCGTGAACTGGATGCTGGCGGACGCCGACATGCAGGGCTCGCTGAGCGCCTGGGCGTTCGGTGATTCGCTCTACGTGATGTCCCCACGGCGCGAGATCGTGCAGCTCGATTTCGCCAAGGGCCAGCGCCGCCAGCCGGCGCTCGACACCCGCCGCCGCCTCTCCGAGGCCTCGCCCATCGAGGTCGCGACCGTCGGGCCCGCCGCGGACGGACGCGTCGCTTTCATGGCCAAACGCGGCATCGCGGTCTTCGAGAGCGACGGCACGCTTGTCGGACTCGACGCCTTCGACGCCGGCGCGGAAATGCTCACGCCCGAACTCGCCGACGGAATGGCGGTCACCGTCGAGGCCAATCCCCGTCCCTCCGACGCCGGCGGCGACGTCGTCGGCGTGTACCTCCTCTCCATGCCCTCGGCCCGATTGCTCTCGGCGCGAGACATCACCGTCGGCGCCGCGCCGCGCGATCTCATCGCCCTCGACCATCGCGTGGTCCTCACCGCCGGCAACGTGACGCTCGTCCTGCCCGTGCCGGCCGAGTGAGCGTCCGCCTCGTGAAGCCGACGCGACGCGGCTCGCGCATGGAGCCGAAACGTGGCGGGGATCGCGGGCGTCCACGGGCGGACCGCCCGAGGCTCGTCCGCCCATCCCGCCTTGTCCGGTGGTAGTGTGGTGGTCGGGTCTGCGGGGCGTCCTGCCGAAGCACGGACCATCGTGGCGGCGGCGTCACCGAGCGCTGCCGAATAACTCCCGCGCGGGGGCCGGTATTCGTATCGAGCCTGAGGCCTGTGACGCCTCGATCGATCGTGAGGGAGTTGCGGTGCGAGGCGTTTCTGCCGCCGGTGCCGAGCCTCCTGTCTCGCGCGTTCCTGCGGGGCACTCCGCCGGCGCGATCTGGCCCGCGTGTCCCGCGCGTGTGGAACGCGCGACCTGACGCGCCTGCGCCGTGCGTGCCGCGCCCCATTCGTGTTACTCCTCCCACGCACGCAACGCGGCATGACGCGCACACGCGGACGAGTCGATACGACGCACGCACCCGTCGCGATCGTGTCGCGCCGAGCGGAGCGTTTCATGTCGATCTTCGCATCTCAGGACATCGGGCATGACCGCCGCGCCGGCGCGATCGAGGCGTGGGCCGTCGACCTCGACGCCCGCCACCTGCACACCTGGCCGCTCGAGCGCAAGGCGCTGATGCCCGCCGAGCTCGCCGACGCGCACGGGCGGGTCGAGCTCATGCGCGACCTTGGCTCGGTCATCATCGATCCCAAGCACGCCATCGCCATCGACGACGTGCTCGACATCCTCCGCGAGCGCTACCCGCGCGTCCGTTGGCTCATCTTCCGCAAGACCACCACGCCATGACACCACGCCCTGACACCACGCCCTGACACCACGCCCTGACACCGTGGCCGGATAGTCAGGCGATCTATCGCGCGAGCGATCGACCGCTCGAATCGGCGTTCTCACGAGCCAAGTGTCCATGCGGCTCAATGCGCCGGAGCAACATCGAGTCAATCGCCCGGCGCCGAGTCTCTTCAATTCGCGCCCCGCGCCTCCGCTCCTACCCTCACGCCGTGCGCGACCCGTCCCCGCTCCGACCGCTGCGCCTGCTCGTGATTGTCCCCTCGTGGGTCGGCGACGCCATCATGGCCACGCCCACCTTCCGCCTGCTCCGCGGCACGCTGAAAGGCTCATATATCGGCGCCCTTGTCCGCCCCGGCATCGATCAGCTCCTCGCCGGCCTCGACGTCTTCGACGAAGTCCACGTCGCCTCATCCGGCGGCGTGATGGGCCCCAAGCACGCCGCCGCCAAGGTCCGCCACCGCCGATACGACACCGCCCTCCTCCTCACCAACTCCTTCTCCTCCGCCCTCATCACGCGCCTGGCCGGCATCCCGAATCGCATCGGCTACGAGCGCGACGCCCGCGGCCTGCTCCTCTCCCACAAGCTCGATGCGCCCAAACGCCCCGACGGCTCGTGGGCCCCCGTCTCCGCCGTGCGCTACTACGACACCCTCGCTCGCACCTTCCTCGCCCCCGACGCGGACATCGCGCCGCGCGGCATGGAGCTCGCCTCCACGCCCGAGCAATCCGCGGCCAGCGCCGACATCCTCGCCCGTGCCGGCGTCACCGACTCCACCCGCTTCGCCATCCTGAACCCCGGCGGCAATGACCCGGCCAAGCGCTGGCCGCCCGATCGCTTCATCGAAGCCGGAAAACACCTCGCCCAGCGCCACAACCTCCGCATCCTCGTCAACGGCTCGCCGGGCGAGCGCGATCTCGTCACCACCATCGCACGCGGCTGCGATGGTGTCTCCCTCACCGATCTTGCCATCACCCTCGGCTCGCTCAAGGGCGTCGTGGCCCGCGCCGGCGTCATGCTCACCAACGACACCGGCCCGCGTCACATCGCCGCGGCATTCGGCGTGCCGCTCGTGTCGCTCTTCGGCCCGACCGACCACCGCTGGACCATCATCCCCACGCGCGACGGCGCCCCCGAAGAACTGCTCCTGGCCGATCCGACGCTCCCCGAGCACGAACTCGCCAACGACCATCCCGAGCGCTGCCGCATCGATCGCATTTCAACCGGCGACGCTATCGCCGCCCTCGATCGCGTGCTCGCGGGCGCACGCGGATAGCATGGCGCCTGCCTCGCTGCCTCGCTGCCTCGCTGCCTCGCTGCCTCGCTGCCTCGCTGCCTCGCTGCCTCGCTGCCTTTTACCCCGCCTGCGCATCGGCCATCAGGGTCGCAAACGTCCCCATCACGCCCGGCGAATCCGCCGCCGCATCTCCCGCGTGCGTGCGCCGCGTGTAGCTCCCGGTGGGCAGCAGTTCCCACGCGTTCCGCCCGTCTTCCAGCGACACTTCCAGGATCCGCAGCAGACGCCGCCGCGCCGACGGGTCCTCGACCGGGCACGCCGCCTCCACCCGCGTGTTGAGGTTGCGGTGCATCCAGTCCGCGCTCCCGATGTACCAGTCGCCGTCCAGCACGTCCTCCTGCCCCGCGGCAAAGTGGAAGATGCGCGAGTGCTCCAGGAACCGACCGATCACCGAGATCACCCGGATGTTCTCGCTCAATCCCTTCACGCCCGGGCGCAGGCAGCAGAACCCGCGCACGATCAGCGTGATCTTCACGCCCGCCTGCGACGCGGCGTACAACCGCTCCGTGATGTCCAGGTCCTCGAGACTGTTGAACTTCGCGATGATCCGCGCCGGCAGGCCGCGCTTCGCGTTCGTCGCCTCCCGCGCGATCAACTCCGCGAACCGCTGCCGCATGTTGAAAGGCGCGACCAGGAGCTTCCCGAACGCCTGCGGCGTGGACAGCCCCGTGAGATAGTTGAACAGGTTGACCAGGTCGCTCGTCAGTTCCTGGTCCGCCGTCAGGAGCCCCACGTCGGTGTACAGCTGCGCCGTCTTGGGGTGATAGTTGCCCGTGCCGATGTGGGCATAGCACCGCAGCCCCTGTCGCTCCTTGCGGACGACCAGCGACGTCTTGCTGTGCGTCTTGAGCCCCAGCACGCCGTACGCGACGTGAACGCCCGCCTTCTCGAGCTGGCGCGCGAATCGCACGTTTCGATCCTCGTCGAATCGCGCCCGCAGCTCGACCAGGCACGCGACCTGCTTCCCCGCCTCCGCCGCGCGGATCATCGACTGGATGAACGGCGAGTCCGGGCTCGTGCGGTACAGCGTCTGCTTGATCGCGACCACGTCAGGGTCCGCCGCCGCCGTCGCGATGAATCGCTCCACGCTGTCGCGGAAGCTCTCGTAGGGGTGATGCACCAGCACGTCCTGCTTGCGCAGCGCCGCGAACATCCCCGAACTCCCCGAGGCCGGCTCGGTGACCAGCCGCGACGGCACCACGCCGCGCCACGGCTTCTCCTTCAGGTCCGGGCGATCGAGCTCGGCGATCTCGAAGAGCGCCGAGTAATCCATCGGGCCCGCGCGTTCATACGCGTCCTGCTGGTCGAGATTCAGCTTGTCGAGCAGCTGCCTGAGCAGCACCGGCGACGGGTCGGGCTCGATCTCCAGGCGCACCGCCTTGGCGAACTTCCGCTGCTTCAACTCCGCCTCGACCGAGGTCAGCAGGTTGTCGCCCTCGACCAGCGCACCCGGATCGCCGCGCTGGATGCCCGCCGACCGCGTCACGCGGAAGTGGATCTGCTCGTGGATCGACGTTCCCGGGAACAGCTCGCCCAGGTGGTTGCGGATCGTGTCCGACAGCGCCACCAGCCGCACGTCCTTCGACCCCGAATGCGTGGGGAGCGTGATGAACTTCTTGAGCGTCGGCGGGATCTTCACGCGTGCGAACTGAGCCTCGTCCTCGCCGGCGCTCGCCCCCAGCGCCGCCGCGTGCGCCGGATGCCGCGGCGCCGTCGCCAAAAGCGCCAGGTTCTCCGACAGGTTCGAGATGAACGGGAAACGGTGCCCCGGATCAACCGCCAGCGGCGTGAGCGCCGGGAAGATGTTCGCCCGGAACGCCTCCGACAGCCACGCCTTGTCTTTCCCCGTCAGGTCCTGGTAGCGCAGGATCTGGATGCCCGCCTTCGCCAACGACGGCACAAGCTCTTGCGCATAAATGCGGAACTGCTCGTCCTGCAGGCCCACGACCGCCGACCGCACCTCCGACAGCAACTCGCGGGCCGTGTGCCCGCTCGGCAGCATCTGATCGCCGCCCGAGTGCAGTTGTCTCCGCAGGAGACCCACACGCTTCATGAAGAACTCGTCGAGGTTGCTCGAGAAGATCCCGAGAAACTTCACGCGCTCCAGCAGCGGCACCCGCGCGTCCGCCGCCTGCGCCAGCACGCGCCGGTTGAACTCCAGCCACGAAAGATCGCGGCTGAAGAACTTCGCATCGCCCGCCTCACCCGCCGCCGCCGGCTCATCACCCGCGAGCCTCAACTTGGTCCGTTTCCCTGAGTTCATCCCCGCTCCGCTTCCTTGCCCGGCCGTCCGCCATCCGCCCGCCCGCCATCCGCCCGC
>JADYYE010000073.1 GCA_020853815.1 Phycisphaerales bacterium | reverse complement strand
TGACGCGGTGGGGAACATGACGGATGACGGCAAGGACTACAAGTTCGTGTATGATGCGCTGGGCAGACTCAAGACCGTCAAGAACCAGAGCAACACCGTGGTGGCCGAGTACACGTACAACGGGCTGAACATGCGGATCGGCTGGCACTACGACGCGGATGCCGATGCGGACGTGGATGCGAATGATCCGTGGTACTCCTTCGCGCACGACGACCGGTGGCGGATCGTGGCGACGTTCAGAGGCAGCGACACCAGCCCCAAGGAGCTCTTCGCGTACCACAACGCGGGGGCGAACGGAAGGGGCGGAAGCTCGTACATCGACAGCGTGATCCTGCGCAACAAAGACGCGAACACAGCGTGGACGAGCGCGAGTGACGCGACGCTGGAAGAGCGCCTCTACTACGTGCAGAACTGGCGGGCGGATGTGAGCGCGGTGCTGTCGGACGCGGGGCTCGTGAAGGAGTGGATCAAGTACACCTCCTACGGCATCCCCGTGAGGATCGATCCCGGCGACTACAACCGCGACGGGTTCGTCAACGCCGCCGACTTCGACGACTACAGCGACGACTTCGACAACGCTCGCGCTGAGGCGGATGTGAATTTCGATGGCACGGTGAATGGCGACGACTACGACCTGTTCTCGGAGTGGTGGGATGCGCCGTCCACCGCCGGGAGGTTCACCCTCTCGGCGTCGAGCGTTGGAAATCGAGTGGGCTACGCGGGGTACCAGTACGACCCCACCTTCGTGGGTGCGTCCAGAGCGATCTTCCACGTCCGCAACCGCGTCTACGACGCAGGCCTCGGCAGGTGGACACGCAGAGATCCCATCGGCTACAAGGCCGGCGTCAACCTGTATGCGTATGTCAACGACGAACCAATCAACGGGCAGGATCCGTTGGGGCTCGATAAGGCGATCTGCACAGGTGGGTGCGATCTTGGATCGTCCGGGCCTCCTAAAGAACCAATAAAGCCAGCCAAGCCGTTCGTGCCTCCAGGAAAGGACTGCAGCCAAGCGGTAAAAGATTGCAAGAACGGAAACAGTCGCGTAATTGAACAATTGGAAAAAGTAGAATCCAAGTGCGGCGACACACCAAGTATTAATTGCGAACAATGCAGCGGCTCAGAGGACGCTTATCATTCGAGCGACAGACAGAATGACCCGGGCTCAATCACAATATGTCAAAATAATATCAGAGACAAAATGTTTATATGCGATGCTATTCTTCATGAACTTCAACACGCGGCCGATAAATGCGACGGGTTCAAGAGTACGCTCTGTGAAGACTTTGCATGTCTTGAGGTGCGGGCTGTTAACATATCCGGCCAGTGCTGTCCCGGTCGTCCCTACCGCATGTTTCCTCCCCCAGGAGCGCCAAATCCATTTGCTAGTTACGAAGACTGCGTAAAATGGTACGCTAAAGATTCTGTCAAGAATCGAAAGGACAAGTCCGGGTCGCCGTGCAATCCTGGGGATAGCGAAGTCGCCAAACAAATAAACGGATGTTACTCTCTAATCGATAGCCCGTGCCACGAACGCCCAAACCTTGGATCCGGAAGCACGACCTACCAGTGAAAGGCAATATGCGATTAATCTGGAGACAGCTGTGGAAATCGTACATGTTACACAGTATATTTTCTTTAATTATAATTCAAATTGCTATAGTATCAACCGTTCTTGATGTTTCAATCGCGCGTTGTCTTGGCAATTTATCCTTGAAATTACGTCTATTTGCTGGACAGTTCTCGATAGGCTGTTGGGATTCTAGAGCAACTCTGCATGGTAAGCCTCACCATACAATTATAAAAATTACATCTTTTAGTGTATCCCCACGAGTCAATTATACTCAATTTGGCGCTTTTTATGGATTCCAATTCCCAATCATCTTTTTCCTGATTCCTTCGACAGGCTGCGTATTGTTCAACTGTAATGAAAACTGTCGCTTCAGGCCGGCTGCGCGATAGCGGAAGGCCATGGCGGTCAAATATCTATCGCACCCTTACGGCCGCCAGGATTCGACTCACCCCGCTCGCCGGTGGTAGTGCTTCAGGACGCCGCCGAGCCGCTCCTGGCATCGCACCTCGCCCGCCGCGGGAGGATCAGGAGTTCGGTGGTCTCCGGCCTGGATCGGCGCCCGGAAGGAGAGCCTCGAGTGCGGCCGCTGCCGGTTATCGTAGTCAGTAAGCTTGCCACGACGTGAATCACATGGGCCATGCCCAGGTCCACGAAGTGGCCCAGACTTCCCCGCCGTAAGCGAAGCGATTCGAGTTGATCATCGCCAACTCCGCTCGCTGATCGGCCGAGATCGGGTACTCTGTGCTCATGGACGCCATGCTTCCTCGGGACGTGTCGAGTCGCTCGATGGATGAGCGGTGTTGCCCGATGAATGTCCTCGCGAGTGTTCTCGCGTTCTTGTTCCTTTCATTCGGCGTGTGCAACGCATCCGCGGCCGCTCCTGCGAGAGCTTGGATCACTTCGACCCCGCCCGCGTTCCAGCCCGCCTCCCAGCCCCCCGACTTGTCATTGCCCGACACGATGAAGCTGTCGCGGCTGGTGGACCTGGCGGGGGAGGTGTCGGGCGTGGCGTACAGCTACAACCCGCAGGAGCTTGAGCAGAGCGTGACGCTGCGCGTGCCGGGGGGACTGGCGCGCAAGGACGTTCCGGAGTTCCTGTCGTTCGTGCTGGCGTCGCGCGGATTCACGACGGTGCGGACGCCGGGGAGCCCGGTGATCAGCGTGGTGAAGATGGAGGCCGCGGCGGGGCTGGCGCGGGTGAGCAAGGACGCGGGCGACTCGGGCGGCGCGGCGTTTGTCACGCAGGTGGTGAAGGCCAAGCACCAGACGCCCAAGACGCTCGTCGAGGCGATCAAGGGCGCGCTGTCCAAGACCGGCGGGAGCGTGGCGGCCTTGGGTGAGTCGAGCTATCTCATCATCAGCGACCTTGGGGCGCGGGTTGATGAGGCGCTGGCGATGCTCGAGCGGCTCGACGTGCCGGACACGACGGTGCTGCGCGAGGTGGCGCTCGCCAACATCAGCGCCGGGAGCGCGATCGCGACCCTGCAATCGCTCGCGGGTCCCAAGAGCCAGAGCGGGCGGAAGCTGGCGGGCGATCTGGTGCCCGGGGCGGACGGAAGGTCGATCTTGCTGGTGTGCCCGCCGGAGGCGGAGGAGTCGTGGCGCTCGCTGATCACGGCGATCGACAAGCGCGAAGCGACGACCACGCAGACGTACACGCCGCGGTTCTTTGCGGCTCGCGATGTGTCGAAGCTGGTCGAGGCGGTCGTGACAGGAAGTGGCATCGGCGTGGGTGGCGGCGGCTCCGCGGCCGACAAGGACGATCGCTTCCGCGTGGTGGTGGATGAACTGACGGGCGGCCTGATCGTGACGGCGACGGCGCCGCAGCACGAGAAGATCGAGGCGCTGATGGCACGCCTCGACGCCGCGGAGCGTGCGCCGACGCCGGTGAAGTCGTTCCCGGTGCGGAACCGCCCGGTGGATGAGCTGCTCGCGACGCTTCAGCAGTTGATCGCGGCCGGGGCGCTGGAGGCGCCGGGTGAGGACGGGAGCGGCTCGGCGCGTGGCGAGGCACGAGATCAGGTCCGAACGGGTGCGGCGCAGTCGAGCTATCGCCAGCCCATGCCGACCGCGACGGGCGATGTCGCGCGGGGCGGAAGCAATAGTGGCAGTTCAGGCTCGCCCGGCGGCAACAGCACTGCCTCAACTCCATCGCCCTCCGGCGCGGGTGAGGTTGGCCCCGCCGGCAACAGCGTCAACTCTGGACGCGGCCCTTTGCTTCGCACGGGCGCGACGGGGAGTGGTCCTGGCGCAGGTTCTCGCGCGGGCCTCTCTCTGACCGCGGACCGCGCGACCAACGCGATCATCGCGATCGGCGAGCCGCGGATGCTGTCGCAGCTGGAGTCGCTGATCGCGACGCTGGATGTGCGCCAGCCGCAGCTGATGCTCGAGGCGATGCTGGTGAGCCTGAACGACTCCGAGGCGCTCTCGCTGGGCGTCGAACTGGAGAAGATCGGGAGCATCGAGAACGCGACGACGAAGCTCGCGTCGCTGTTCGGGCTCTCGAATGGCGGGCCGGCGACGGGCACGGTGGGCTCGGCCGCAGGGATAAGCGGCGTGGTGCTCAATCCCGGCGAGTTTGGCGTGCTGATCCGGGCGCTCGAATCCATCAACAAGACGCGCTCACTCTCCAACCCCAAGCTCCTGGTCAGCAACAACGAGCAGGCGGTCTTTTCCAGCGTCCTGCAGCAGCCGATCACGCAGCAGACGCGGACGGGGAGCAACGACACCACGTTCAGCTACGGCGGGAGCGAGAGCGCGGGCACGACCATCTCGGTCAGGCCGCAGATCGCGCGGGGCGACCACCTGGTGCTGGAGTACACGATCAAGCTGTCGAGCTTCGTGGGGTCGAGTTCG
>JADYYE010000180.1 GCA_020853815.1 Phycisphaerales bacterium | reverse complement strand
TTCGGATCTTAACGCATAACGGGCGGTTCGGCAGGGACGCCGAACCCTACCTTCTGTATGGCCGAGCAAATTGCACTTCCTGGAGCGGCCCGGCTTCCCGGGCCGGGATCTTTTGTCGCGAACTTTGTCGCAAGCTTTGTCGAGCTTCTGTCCGCGCAGTAGAGCCGGGTTTATACCGGCTCCCGCCGCATGTCTCATGACGGCCGACTGCCATGTCACATCCGAGCAGTATCCATTCAGAATCCAGCCGGCGTAAAGCCGGCTCTAGTGTGCCCAGCATGGCGATGAACGCATTATCTGAAAGGAGATAATCGGGAAACGAGACGAGAACCGTAGCGAAGGACAAGGCGGGAAGCGCAAGCGACTCAGCACGAAAGCAGTCCGGAGCAAAGATACGACCATAGGAACACGAACAGGCAGAGAGGCTCGGCGCGGGCGATGAGTGTGCTAGGGAACACGAAATCCAACCGTCTCCGAAAGACGCGCGGGGTAGAGCCTGATGGTCCGGATCGAACGTTCATCGACCTTACCTGGGGAGATCCCGGACCCGAGAGGGCACGGGAAGTCAGCAGAGGCCATAGTAGCGAAGAGGCCCCGCGAAAGCGGGGAGGAGCGAAGGGCCAAAGAACCAAGAGAGTGCAATCAGCCGACCGTCCCGGATCGAAGGGCGGGAAGGCATCCGAAACGACGGGGGCGCAACAACTGCGGTAGCCACCCCCGACGGCGGCGGAACGTGCACCGGATGGATGTCCGGTGCGCCCACGCCACGGAGGCCGAGTCCGCGATCCGGCGGCAGGAAGCGACAGAAGATGCATAATGAAGGAACAACGGAGACGGGAACGCTCAACGCGGTCCTGTCGCGAGAGAACCTGCAGGCGGCATGGCTGGCGGTCAAAGCCAACCAAGGAGCCGCCGGTGTCGATGGCATGGACATCGAGCAGACGGAGGCCCACCTCAAGGAACACTGGGCAAACATCGAGCGTAAACTGCGCGAGGGGACTTACCGCCCCGCCGCAGTGCGATCGATGGAGATACCCAAACCCCACGGAGGCACCCGGACGCTCGGCATTCCCAACGTGCAGGATCGCTTGATCCATCAAGCCATCCATCAACACCTCGCCCCGCTATGGGAAGCGGAGTTCAGCCCCCACAGCCACGGGTTCCGGGCCAACCATAGCGCGCATGACGCGATACGGGAGGCACAAGGCTTCATCGAAGCCGGGAAAACGTGGGTGGTGGATATCGACCTGAAGAACTTCTTCGATGAAGTGAACCACGATATCCTGATGAGGCGGATAGGAGAAAAGGTCAAGGACAAGGCGTTACTGCGGCTGATCGGGGATTACCTCCGAGCGCCGATGCAAACGCCGGATGGACGCAAGACCAAACGCGGCAAGGGCACGCCCCAAGGCGGGCCGCTGTCGCCGCTACTGGCGAACATCTACCTCGACCCGCTGGACAAGGAGTTGGAGCGTCGGGGGGTATCCTTCGTACGATACGCCGACGACATCGCCATCTTCGCGTCGAGTGAACGCTCCGCCGCCCGCATCCTGGAGAGCGTGATCGCCTGGATCGAGAAGAACCTGAAGCTACCGGTCAACCGGGAGAAAAGCCGGAGCGGCCCCGCGGATGAAAGCGGACTGCTGGGCTTTCGCCTCTACACCGATGGCCGGGTGGGGATAGCCCCCAAGGCCATCGCGCGGATGAAAGACCGGGTCCGGGATCTATGGGACGCACGGCAATCCCGCACGAGCAACGAACTGCGGGACCAATGGAAGGAATACATTACCGGATGGTGGAACTACTTCAACATCGCCACCCGGCGATGGGAAGTGGAAGACCTGAGCGGCTGGATACGCCGCCATATGCGGAAATGCTTCTGGATCCGTTGGAAAACGCCGCGCGGCCGGATCAACGCCCTGAAGCGCCTCGGCGTCAAGGGGCGGGCTCTGGGTATCGGATACACAGGGTTGGGCGCATGGGCCGTGGCCAAAAGCCGAACCCTGCACCACGCCCTGAACAACACCACGCTGAACAACAACGGTTTTATCGTGCCGTGGGACTTCGCGGAAGCACAGTGACTTCCGCCGGTTCAACCGCCGTATGCGGAAAACCGCACGTACGGTGGTGGGGAAGGGACGCGGGGCGCAATCCCCGCGTCCCCATCCGATCCATGAGTGAATGTTGGGCGGATTGGCTTGGACGGTGAAGCGGGTCGGTTAAGTGTGGTCATATTAGCGGTGGCCCCGATGCTCTCCCCTCCGACGCCCGCGTCCGCAATCTCACTTGATCCTGTTCAACGCGCCGTCCGGTCGCTAGCATGCCGACCTTTTATGGCGCTTATCGGACTCCAGAATGTGAGCATGGCCTATGGCGGGCCGAAACTGCTCGACGGCGTGACCCTGCAGATCGAGCGGGGCGAACGCATCTTCCTTGTCGGACGCAACGGCGAAGGCAAGTCGACGCTGATGCGCCTGCTGGCCGGACTGGAAAAACCGGATGCGGGCGAGGTGGTCCGTCAGTCGGGCGTGCGCACCAGTTACCTGCCGCAGGAGGTGCCGGGGCATCTCGACGGAACGGTGGAGCAGGTGGTGCA
>JADYYE010000255.1 GCA_020853815.1 Phycisphaerales bacterium | reverse complement strand
TTTTTGTTTTGACTGATCCAATAGAGATAAAACGGCGTTCCCAGCAGCACCAATACCAATCCAAAAACGGCATTGCGCGGGTTGGTGATGATGGTATTGACCACGAGATAAGCGCAAAACAGGATATACAGGATCGGAACCACAGGATAACCCACTGCTTTGTAAGGGCGCGGGGTATCGGGCTCCCGCTTGCGGAGGATGAACACGCCCACCGCTACGGCCCCGTAGAAAATGAACTGTACAAAAACCAGCATATCCGTCAATTGGTCGAAACTGCCCGAAAAGACGAGTAAGCAGGAAACGATGGCCTGATAAATGAGCGCGTTGCCCGGCGTGTGGTAGCGCGGGTGGATATGGGCCGCTTTATTGAAAAATATGCCCTGCGCGGCCATGGCGTAATAAATGCGCGCGGAGGCCATGATGGTCGTGTTGGTGCAACCGGCGGTGGTGACCACAATGAGCACCGACAACAATAAGACGCCCGTGTCGCCAAAAAGTCGGCGAATGACTTCTATAGCGGCAATTTTATTGGTGTCTTTTGCCACCGCGATCATATCGTCCATCGGCAGCACGTACAGGTATACAAAGTTGATGAGCAGGTAAATGGCGATAACAATGAGCGTACCGAAGATCAGCGAACGCGGAATATTCCGGGTTGGGTCTTTGATTTCACCAGCCATGAAGCCCAGCGTGATCCAGCCTTCATACGCCCAGAAAGCGCTCAGCATTGCAGCGAACAGGGCCGTTACAAAGCCAAAATTCCCGGAACCGAAGCTATCTGGCGGATACGTGGACGCAGGAGTCTGAAAATTGACCATGCTGCCTACGCCCATGGTGAGGCCCAGAATGATGATCAGGATGATGCTGGCAATGACCGTGTTGGTGATGATGTTGCTCACACTCCCACCCTGCCGGACTCCCCGGTAATTGACGCCGACCAATAACACGATCAGACCCACCGCTGCCAGTTTAACGCCAAGGTTTTGAAGCGGGTAAAATATGCCGAATATATTGAAGGCTTCGGCAGCAGCATCCAATCTCGGCAGCGGCACCACTGCATTGAAAGAATGCGCAAAAACATAGGCAATCGCTGCGATTGAGGCGGATTGAATGGCTGTGAAACTCGACCAGCCGTAGAAAAAAGCAAAGGTGCGTCCGTAAATCCGGTTGAAATAAGCAAACGGCCCGCCGCTCCCGGAAACCATTCCTGCAATTTCTGCGGTGGTCAGCACACCGAGCATACTGACAATGCCTGCCAGCAACCAGGCCAACAGCACCAGATCCGCCGATTCCAGCTTATCTGACATGGGAGCCACTTTTTTATAAACCCCCGATCCGATGATGGAACTGACCACCAGGATAATGGCGGCTTGCAAGCCGAACGCCTGGATCAACTGGCCTTGCTTCTTTTCTTGTTGTGGCATTTGCGTTTGCTTTGCGACAAAT
>JADYYE010000254.1 GCA_020853815.1 Phycisphaerales bacterium | reverse complement strand
TTTAGTTGATGTAAGTTTCTTATTCATGAAGAGATAGACACAAACTGACACTTAAGACTAGTGTGGATAAGAGCGAAGAAAACAAGTGCTCGCACTCATACTCCAGAAGATCAGTAATTTGATCAGCATGCTTTCTAGAACTGAACAAAAGATTACGTACACGCATTCCATGTTGTTTGAAAAAGACGTTGCTGTGAAATTGTCACGGACTAAAACAAATGCAATAAGATGAAACCACTTTGATAGTAGGTTAAAATGTTACATTCAAGTCACAGAACTATGCGTGGCGACTTGCGAAGATTTTCTCTTTTGTCATGGAATCTATTACGAGATCTATCTATTTCTCGCTCTACACTTTAAAATGCATGATATATTGTTCGCGCAACAGCGCATCTTTTGAACATCAGTCTTTATTTGAATAATAACGATATTCCAAAAACTAAATTATGAACAGAATGCTCGTGCAATGTCAGACGCACGTCATTATCATGAAATATGGAAATCAATAGGATGTATGTCTATTATTTTATTTGCCAGGATTTCCCTTGCAATCCGTATCTGATAATGCGGCTGCCAAGCAATATGAAATAATTATTTTCTACTCAATTTTGCTATCATACATGAAACGTTTCATGCACACTATGTTATTTTTTCGACTTGTATTTATCGTCATCTATATGTACAATAGGTCCAATGCTTATCGTAGCATACATGAAACGAGAGGTTCGGGGGATGCCTTTGATTGCCTGCAATTTTGGTGGTACTTTCCGGGTGTTAATTCAGACAAATATGAAAAAAGGAGACAGCGAATGAGTTTTTGTCGTCGACCAATAACGAGAACCAATGAAAAATTGTTGTCTCTCGAAGGTAAAGTAAAACTCAACGGTCAACTATATACATTTGATCAATTGCGTAAGATGAATATATCATCGACTCAATTACTCAAATGGCATGCTCCAATAGATATGATCGAAGAATATGAGTTAGATTATAAGCCAGGATTATTTTTGAATTGCTCAGACGATGGAAACTTTTGGTTTGGATCACATTGCCAATATACATTCGATTCAGCTGATTACATCATGAACGTTATTTATCAACGATCGGTCCAACAACATACAATGCCAGATGATCTCTTGTCGATTACGAATGGTACATGTTATATAGTGAACGATGAAGAGTGCAAATCGATTATTTGCTTGGATTGGCGTGAGATATACGACGGTTAGTAGATGATTTTCTTTGCAATTTTTCTATTGCATTTGATCAATATTTAAATTTGTATCGAAGAGGAAACTATTTTTCAATACATAGTTTAATTAATTCACAAGTACATATAGGCATATTCAATATTTTTCAGCAGTAGATAGCATTCCAATGATACTAATTCGAGTACTATACAGTTTCACTATGTATCAGATTGTGAAAATAGGTGAGTTCTTTTTTTTCTTTGATGTAGTTTAACTATTTCATCAGGTGAACTTTTCGAATGCGAAAGTTATATCCTCTTTT
>JADYYE010000072.1 GCA_020853815.1 Phycisphaerales bacterium | reverse complement strand
GGAAACGGTCGAGCGCGCGGGTAGACTTCGGCATGTGGAGGGGCCTTTCGCGGGAGCCTGTTTCGGTGGTACGAAACAAGTGTAACGCTTGGCCCCTTCACGACTTACGACGACTCAAGATTCATGCCCGATTCACAAAGGAATCGCGCATGGCGAGGGCAGGGTGATTTCCGGCATCGTCACGAATGGCAATGGTGCACCTGTGTTGAACGTGACCGTCACCTTGCGGGGCTGGGGTCCGTGCACTCACTACTACGCTGACGCAAGTGTACGCACCGGAGCCGACGGTTCCTTCGGCTTCGACGGGGTCGGACCGGATCCCGAGAAGACTCGATGGCGGGTCTCTCTGAGCGACGATGACTGGGTAGCGACTCCCGTGTTCGCGGTTCCGGGACAGAACGACGTTCGCATCGTCGCCCATCGCGGTGCGGTGATTCGCGGCTCGATCGTCTATCCTGATGGAACGCCGGCCGCGAATGCTCTGGTGCGGTCCGATGCGTGGCCCGACGAAGTCCGCGCCGATGGTCGAGGGAGGTTCGAGGCGCGTGCCGTTCCGCCTGGAACGCAGAGGATCACGGCTACCGCGCGTTCGCCGGAGGGCATGGACGTTGGCTGGCGCGGTTCCGTGGACGTCGATGTGATCGACGGCAGCTCGACCGACGGAATTCGGCTCGTCGTCGGCGCGGATCCCGGCAGGTCGTTCATCTCCGTGGAGGTCTTCGAGGCGGACGGAACCCCGTATCCGGCCGCGGACGTGAAGCTGTGGTGCGAGTGCGTGGAAGTCGACGCGGATCCGGTTCCGGGTGGGGCGCTCTGCGTTCATGTGCCTCCGGGAACGCTCCTGACCATGACGGCAACCGTCACCACGGAGACGATGACCTCATGCGCTCGGAGCGATACACCTGTGCCGACCTCCGAGTCGCCCCGCGCGGAGCCATACGTCCTGCGGCTGGGACCCATCGGCGTGTTGCGCCTCCGACTCGAAGATGCGGCGGGCGATCCTGTCGCACTCAGCCGCGCGACCGTTGTCGCCGATCGGCAGCCTTCTCTCGACGGAGACGTACCGTTGGCGGCGGACGAGACGTTCACCGCGACGATTCGAGTTCCGGGGTTCGCTGCGCGCTCGGTTCGCTTCGAGCCGCCGCAACCCCGTGCTCGCGAGGAGACCGTTCGACTTCGCCCCGCCAGCGGACTTCGTGGCCGCATCGTCGGCGCGAATGGAGGCGCCGTGCCCGGCACGGCAGGCGTCTCAGCACGAGTCGTCGGCGACAGCGACGGTGTGGAGACGCTGTCTGCGTCGATCGACGCAGGCGGCCGGTTCCTCCTCGACGAAGCGCCGGCAGGGCGCGCCACGCTTCTGGTGAGTCTGGATGGCAGACCTGCCGTCCGGCGCGAGTACGACCTTCCGGCTGGCGACATCCTCGATGTCGGCGAGATCGTCATGCCGGCGCTCGTCACGACCAGGTTCATCGTAGTGAGTGGCGAAGGGCGACCCTTGGGGGGAGCGGTAGTTTCGTTCCTCGATCCGGGCGGAGCTCCGTTCGGCCCTCTGACGACATCGCGCTCGGACGGCACGTTCGAGGTGGTGGCCGCGACGGCAGCTCCGATGCAGGTGCTCGTGAGCCGCGCTGGGTACGGTACACGAGTCGTCGATCGCTCCTGCGACGCCGATCAACAGCAGCGGATCAGTCTCGGCGTCGCGGGGCGAGTCCATGTTCTGGCCCCGGCCGTGACGGACGCGGGACCCCGTCGCGTGGAGGTCATCATTCCAGGGGCCCCGCTCGTTCGCTGGACCCCGGCGGAGGTCGGGAGTTCCGGCTCGGGCGGACTCCGGACCCCCGAAGGGGTCGTCTTCGACGGCTTTCCGGCGGGCCCGGTCGAGATACGACTGGTGACGTCGCAGCGACGACTTTCGCGACTCGTGGATGTCGTTGCCGGGGCAACCGTCGAATGCCGTTTCGGTCCGTGACCGGCGCGCTCGCCATCCCGTCCCCGGTAGACCCGGGTACGACCGGGGCCGGGAACTCGCCCGGGCCATGCACGAGGGTCCGCGCCTGGACGAGGCCGCGGGTCGCCCGCTGCGTTCGGACCCTTGGGTGCCGTGTCGGAACAAGTGGCACATTCGGCTGCGCCGCGGGGAGCTTCCTGCAAGGCGGCCGAGGCCGGTCAGCTCAGCGGAGGGAGCTACCCGCCGAGGCCAACGCAGCAGGAGGCCGCTGGGGCGCGGCGGCGGAGCCGGCGCGCGGCTCGCCGATCCCGGCATCGGCGTTCGCCCGTCATGCGCCCGCGAGTCGCGTGACCGAGTGTGTCGGTTGTTTCGTATCCGCCCGACTCGCGCGCGCACGCGTCCGCGGCCACCACCTCGATGAACACCGGCCGCGCCGGACGCCTCCCGCGCAACGCGTCGCGGCGTCGGATCTCGCTCCGCCACCACGCCAACGTCCCGACCGCCATCCCCGCCCGCGCCGCGGTCTCGCGCACCGTCAGCCCGTCGCGCTCGCCCCCCGACACGATCCT
>JADYYE010000071.1 GCA_020853815.1 Phycisphaerales bacterium | reverse complement strand
GCGCGTGGTCGAGATCTGCACCCAGTACGCCCAGAAGGGCATGTTCAACATCTTCCTGGGCGTGTTCTTCGCCACCCTTGCCTTCGCGTTCTATGAATCCTTCTTCTTCATCGGGTACCTCGTGTCCATCGCGCTCTTCGGCCTCTATCAGGCGATCTTCATGGCCAACGCCGGCGGCGCCTGGGACAATGCCAAGAAGATCGTCGAGACCGATCCGGTCTACAAGAACTCGGGCCGCGGCAAGGGCTCGGACCTGCACGCCGCGACCGTCGTCGGCGACACGGTCGGCGATCCCTTCAAGGACACCAGCTCGGTCGCGATGAACCCGGTCATCAAGTTCACCACGCTCTTCGGCCTGCTCGCTGTCGAACTGGCCGTGAGCATGAAGGGAACCGACGGCGCGACGCACAGCCCGCTCACGATCGGCCTGACGATTGCCTTCTTCCTCGTCTCGGCCTTCTTCGTCTATCGCTCGTTCTACGGCATGCAGATCACCGGCGCCGCCGCCAAGCACTGAGCGATCCGAACATCACGCGATCTCACCAACCGGCGGCCTTCGGGTCGCCGGTTTTCTTTTCGGACCTTCGCGCCACCGCCGCCGGGCTTTTCGGTCCGAGTATGCCGACGGGAGTGGGGCGAACTTCCCCGCCGGGGCGTGGCGCACCGCCTCGCCTGATGCGCCGCTCCGATCTGGCCGATTGAGCCATGCGAGAGACCACGAGGCCACGGGAGCACGCGGACATGGCGGGAGCAGCACCAGGCGGCAAGGGCAAGCCCGTGATCGGCGCATCGCGCCAGAACACGATCGGGCTCGCCTCGCGCGATCTCAACCCGTTCCTCGACGACCTCGACCGCGGCCAGGGCGAGCCGGACAAGCGGCGCACGTTTGTGCGCTGGCCGTTCCGCAACGCCGCGATCGCCTGCAAGCTCGTCCACCCGGGCGGGAACACGGTCAACCTCATGGTCGCCGCCCGCAATCTCTCGTGCGGCGGGATCAGCGTTCTGCACAACGCCTATGTCTATACGGGCTCGCGCTGCACGGTCACGCTCCCGCACCCCAAGCTCGGGCCCACCGAGCTGGCGGGGACCGTGAAGCGCTGCATCCACCGGCGCGGCACGATCCACGAGCTCGGCATCCAGTTCGACAAGGAGATCAACGCCAAGGAATATTTCATCGTTGATCCCATGAAGGACTGGTTCTCCCTTGAGAACGTCAACAAGGAAGAGCTGAGCGGCAACATGCTCCACGTTGACGACTCGCCCATGGAGCAGTCGCTCGTCAAGCACTACCTCCGCGGCACGCAGGTTCGCCTCCAGCAGGCCGCGACCATCGAGGACGCCATGCCCATCGCCGAGAGCGGGGTGGACCTGGTCCTCACCGACTTCGACTTGGGCGATGGGAAGACCGGTGCGGACCTGGTGCTCATGATGCGTGCCAAGAACGTCCGTTGCCCGGTCATGTTCGTCACCGCCGACGGAACGCCCCAGACACGCGAAAAAGCCCAGGAAGTTGGCGTCACCGCGTTCCTCGTGAAGCCGGTCACCCCGGAGAAACTCCTGCGCGCCGTCGCGGAGTTTCTGACCGTCGGCGGTGGGACCGATCCCAACGGCACGACGCTCCCCGAAGAGCACCCCAACCGCTGCCTCATCCCGACGTTCATCACGCAGTTGCAGGAGCTGGTGAAGCGCATCGACCTGGCGATGAAGCGCGAGGATGTGACCGTCTGCCGCTCGCTTTCGATGCAGCTCGCCGGAGCATCGCCGGCGGTGGGGTTCATGCGTCTGGCCAAGGTCGCCGACTCGGCCGCCAAGTCGCTCGCCTCGACGATGAGCGTCAAGGAATCCGCCAGCCAGCTCCGCGCCCTGGTCAGCACCTGCGAGGCCGTCATCCAGATGCGGAACCAGTTCAGGTGATCCGCGCCCGCCGGTTCGTCCACAAGCCAAGACCCGGTCTGACACCGTTCCCGCCCCGAACCCGTTCCGTGTTTGGGCTCACGGGCTCGGTTGTGACGATTCTGTGACGCCCCGGTGCCCTCGCCCCGCGAACGGTATCCTGTGGGGGCCCGCGGAGCGGGTGGAGGTCAGACGTGCCTATCGACAGACGGATCGTTCGCCCGCGTGAGGGCGGTATCGCCAAGAACCCGGCCGGCCGCACGCGCACCATGGCGTGCGCCGCGCTCGCCGCGTTGCTCGCGGCTTCCGCCGCCACCGCCCAGATCCAGCCGGGCGGCCCGCCACGCCGCAACAACCCGAATAATCCGACCAATTCGCCGCGCCCCGCCGGCCAGCCCGGCGCAAGCCAGATCAACCCCGCCGGCGCTCAGCCGCCCGCCGGCGCCGAGGGCGCGACGGGAAGCAAGGGCGTCGAGCACCTCCCCGCGCCCGAGCCCGGCGAGGACGAGGTCACCCTGTCGGCCTTCAGCGAGCCCGTCGAGCTCACCGCGCTCGTCGAGTACGTCACCACCACCCTCGAGATCAACAGCAGCACCAAGGGCCAGCTCAGCGGCACCATCACCTTTAACGCCCCGGTCAAAGTCAAGAAGACCCAGCTCCTGCCGCTGCTCGACGCGCTGCTCGCTCAGTACAACTTCACCATCACCCTTGACCCCACCGGCTTCTACATGGTGCATCCGATCTCGGATGTCCAGGTCAACCTCGACGGCGAAACCGCCACCACCCGCGTCTTCCCCGTGCCCAACGTCAAGCCCTCGTTCCTCAAGCCCGCCATCGAAGCCCAGATGGGCGGCGGGGCCGCGGCCAACCCGGGCAACCCCGGCGCGCCCGGCGCACCGGGACTCCGCGGCATCGCCTATGTCGATGAGCTGGGGGTGATCGTCGCCACCGACTCCGTCCGGCGACTCAACGCCGTCGAGTCCCTCGTCAGGTCGCTGCTGGAGCAGTACGGGAAGTACCGCTTCATCCGGCGCGAGCTGGAGTTCGTCTCCGCGCCCGTCGCCCGGGAGCGTGCGCTCGCGCTGCTGGGCGCCAACGTCGGCTCCGGCGCCACGCAGAACCAAGGCCAGCCCAACATCGATCCCAACACCGGCCAGCCCATCCAGGGCCAGCCCGGCGCCGGCGCGAGCAAGGCCGAGAGTCTCCCGGAACGACTCAGCGTCGATCCCACGGGCAACGCCCTGGTCTTCCGCGGCACGCCCGATGAGGAGGCCGTCCTCGACCAGGTGCTCGAAGTCATCGACGTCCCGAACAACCTCGAGCCCAAGTCCTATGAGGTCGGCTCGTCCGCCAAGCAGATCGCCGAGATTGCGAAGGTGCGGGGGCTGGGCGAGGTCCAGCTCATCGAAAAGCCCGCGGAGAACGACCCCAACCGCCCGGTCTTCTACAACTACTACGACCCGGGCCAGAACCAGCAGCGTCAGACCAAGTCGATCTCCGGCGGCCCAACCATGGTCGTCGACGAGGCCTCCGGGAAGATCACGTACTACGCCACGCCGCGCCAGCACGAAGAGCTCACCAAGCTCATCAAGGAGATCAACCCCTCGGAAGAGCGAGTCGTGATCCGCGCGTACAAGCTCAAGCACTCCGACGCCGAAAAGGTCTCGCAGCTCATCCTCGGCCTGATCGAAAACCAGTCGCTCCCCAACGACACCGGCTCTTCGCCACTTCTGGACACCGGCGGCTACAGCAGCACCACCTACAGCGCCCGCGGCGGGCGACGCACCACCGTCTACAACCCCGGCACCGGCGCCAACGACGGCGAGCTCTCCCTCGCCGGAGGCCCGGACGTCTTTGTCATCCCCGACAAGGCCAACAACCAGGTGCTGGTCAAGGCCCCCATCAAGCAGCAGCCCGAGTTCTCGCGCCTGATCGAGAGGATCGATCTTCGCAGGCCGCAGGTCTTCCTTGAGGCCAAAATCGTCGCGGTCACCGCGTCCGACGAGATGCGGCTGGCCTTTGAGACCCAGCTCATCAACGCCAGCGGCACCGGCGGCGTGCTCAACACCAACTTCGGTCTCTCCACCTTCGCGACCGGCACCAGCCTGGTCAACCCCAAGACCGTCGCCACCGGTCTCACCGGCCTCACCGCCGCGATCATCAAGTCCGACCAGGTGCCCATCGCGCTTACCGCGTTCGGGCGCGACATCGACACCCACATCCTCTCCTCGCCCCAGCTCCTGGTCGCCGACAACGAAGAGGCCGAGATCGCCAGCATCGACCAGCAGCCGACGCAGACCACCACGCTCGGAAACTCCGGGAGCACCGGCACCCGCGACGTGCAGAGCTACGAGTACGTCGACGCCGGCACCAAGCTCACCGTCAAGCCCCAGATCTCCGAGGGCGGATACCTCCGCCTCAAGTACGACATCGAGCTCTCCAACTTTACCGGCTCCGGGAGCGACGGCCAGCCGCCGCCCAAGCAGAAGAACAACGTCAAGTCCGACTCCGTGACGGTTCCCACCGACATGACGGTCGTCGTGGGCGGCGTGGTCGTTTCCACCGACAACCGGACCGTCGTGAAAGTTCCGCTGCTCGGCGACATCCCCATCGTCGGCGCTCTCTTCCGCGACGACAGCAAGACGGACCGGAAGACAACGCTCTACGTTTTTATCACGCCGCGCATCATGCGCGACGACCTTTTCGACGACCTCCGTCTCCTCACGGAGGGTCCGCAGGCCAAGTCGAAGATCGACTCCGACGTGCCGTCCCTGAAGCCCTCGTCGATCGACATCCTTCCCGACGCCGCCCCGGAGCCCACGCCCGCGCTGTCGCCCGCGCGTGACTCCTCGCCATCGAAGGACGCGAAGGAGAAGAAAGACGCCTCCAACGGCGTGGTGAAGATCCGCTGATCGATCGACCTCACTCTCATGGCGCACCAACCCTCCAACTCCAACGGCAAGCCCAAGCCGAGTTCCACCAAGGCCTTGGCCTCGCGACCCGCCGCGCCCGCCGTCGATCCGCTCGCGGCCCCCGAGTGGAACCGCGTCGCGCAGGCCTTCACCGGTCTCTCGCTGTCGTCCGAGCAGCTCCGGCAGTTCGCCGCCATCGATGGGAGCGACCAGGAGCCGTGGGACACCATGCTCTCCATGCTCGCGATGGACGAGCACCAGGCCCTGGAGCTCTATTCCAAGCGCACCGGACTTCCTTATCAGCCCGAGCCGCGCCTGCACGAATCCGCCGGGCGCTTCTACGAGACCATCCCGCCCGAAGTCGCTCGCCAGCACCTCTTGGCGGGCCTTGAGAGCGACGGCTCGACCATGACGCTGGCGACCGCGCAGCCCATGGCCGCCGGCGTGTTCTCCATGATCGAGGACGCGTTGGGAATGCCCGTGCGCCTCACGCTTGCGCCCCGCGCGGGCGTCGCGAATCTCCTCAACCGCGGCTACGAGCAGCGCCAGGACCTCGTCACCGAGATCGTCGAGGAGATGCCACTCGACGAGCGCTCGATCCAGAACCTCGCGGGCTCGGTGGGCCAGGCGACCGACCTCCTCCAGCTCGCGCGCCAGACGCCCGTCATCCGCCTCGTGAACATGATCCTGTTCGAGGCGCTCCGCCGCCGCGCCAGCGACGTCCACGTCCATCCGATGGAGAACAAGCTCGTCATCCGCTTCCGCGTGGACGGCATGCTGGTCGACGCGTTCAGCCCGCCGCTCTCGCTCGCGCCCGCGATCAGCTCGCGCCTGAAAGTCATGACCGAGCTCGACATCGCTAACCGCCACAGCCCCCAGGACGGGCACACCAGCGTGCGTATCGGCAGCCGCAAGGTCGACATCCGCTTCTCGTGCATCCCCACGGTCTACGGCGAGCGTCTCGTGCTCCGCCTCCTCGACCAATCATCCACCCAGCTCTCGCTCGACCAGATCGGCATGACCAAGAAGATGCAGGCCCAGCTGATGGACCTCGTCGATCGCCCGACGGGCATCATCCTGGTCACGGGCCCGACCGGCTCGGGAAAGACCACCACGCTCTACGCCGCCCTCGGACAGATCGATCGCACCAGCCGCAACGTGATGACGATCGAAGACCCCGTCGAGTATCACCTCGAGGGCATCAGCCAGATGCAGGTGAACGTCAAGCGCGGCGTCACCTTCGCGACGGGCCTGCGCTCCCTCCTCCGTCAGGACCCCGACGTCATCCTCGTCGGCGAACTCCGCGACCAGGAAACCGCCCAGTTGGCCGTGCAGGCCTCGCTCACCGGGCACCTGGTGCTCGCGACGCTCCACACCAACGACGCGCCCAGCGCCATCACGCGCCTCATCGACATCGGCATCGAGCCGTACCTCATCACCAGCTCGCTGGTCGGCGTGCTGGCGCAGCGACTCGTCCGGCGCATCTGCCCCGCCTGCAAGGGCACGGGCCAGGGCCCCGGCGGCGGGCGCTGCGAGCCCTGCTTCGGCGCGGCCTACAAGGGCCGGCTCGCCGTCTACGAACTCATGACCATGACCGACACGCTCCGCCGCCTGACGGCCCAGAACGCCGACGCCGTCACCCTCTTCGAGGCCGCGCGCGATTCAGGCTTCCGTTCGATGCGTGAAGACGCGGGCGACAAGATCGCCGCCGGGCACACCGACGAGGCCGAGGTCTACCGCGTGCTGCACTGAGACCGTGCGGCGTTGAGGGGGTGCGGCACTGAGCCGCCCCCCAAGAAAAAACCCCGCTCTTCGCGGGGTTGGTGCGCGTGCATTTGGATGAACGAAAACGACCTCACGTCACCCGGCGCGCCTTCCCATTGCCTATTCCCCATTGCCCATTGCCGCGACGCAGCAGACGACGATGGTCTCGGGGCGAATTCGCCATGGCCCGCCCGCCGCTCACGCACGCGACAGGTACGAGCCGTCCATCGTCGAGACCTTCAGCGTCTCGCCCACGTTGATGAACGACGGCACCTTCACCACCAGCCCGGTCTCCATCGTCGCGTCCTTGGTCTGGTTGGTCACCGTCGCGTTCTTCACGCCCGGCGGGCAGTCCTTCACCGTCAGCTCCACCGACGCCGGCAGTTCCAGCGAGATGGGGTTGCCGTCGAACAGCAGAACGATCGTCTGCGAGTTCGGGCGCAGATACTTCAGAGCGTCGCCCAGAACCTCGGTCGACAGCACGATCTGGTCGTAGTTCTCCGAGTCCATGAACGTCGCGCCGCTGTTGTCGCTGTAGAGATACTCCATGCTGCGACGGTCAAGGTCGACCACGTCGATGTCGTCGCCCGAGCCCAGGCGACGCTCGAATGACTTGCCGCTCATCAGGTCCTTGAACTTGATCTGGATGAACGCCCGCAGGTTGCCGGGCGTGCGGTGCTCGACGAGCGTCAGCACGGCGATCTTGCCGTCAATCTTCACGCCCAGGCCCTGACGCAGGTCGGTTGCTTTCATGGTCGTCCTTCCGTTGCGACGGCCTTCCGCCGCCGCTGCTTCGATGCCGTCATATCGATCGACCAGTTGCCGATCGGAGTTTGGTTGGTTGTGACGTTCCCGCCCCGGCCGCCGGGGGAGGGGATCATGCTAGGCTTTGACCTCGCGGGATTCCCGCTCCACGCCCATCCACGCCCATCCTCGCCACCGCCCAAACACCGCTCATGCCCGGAGATCGCGCCATGTCACTCCGCCCGACCACCGAAGGCTCACGCCGCGGCTTTCTCGGACTCGCTCTCGCCGCCTCCGCGGGATTCGCCGCCCTTCCGCGCGCCGCCTGGGCTCTCCAGGCCGCGGGCCGACCCGCCGCCGCTTCCAAGAAGCTCTTCGTGTGGAAGTCGCTCCACGCCAAGGCCTGGGCCGCCATCGGCCAGGGCGGCAACACCCTCGTCGTCACCGACGCCGGCAAGACGCTCCTCATCGACACCAAGATGCCCGTCTTCGGCGCGATCCTCCGTCGCGAGGCCGAGTCGACCGTCGGCAAGCTCACGATGGTCCTGAACACCCACCACCACGCCGACCACACCGGCGGCAACCACGCCTTCACCAAGGACCTGCCGCTGCTTTCCCACAAAAAGGCCGAGCCGCGCATCGCGGGGCAGATCGATCGCTACATCGCCGGGATCAAGTCGGCGGTGGGGGACATGACCAAGGCCCAGCCCGCCGAACGCGAGCTCGTCGCCGACGACTTCAAGAAGCTCCACGACCGCATGGCCGACCTCCACGTCAAGGACTTCGCACCCACCCAGACCTTCGAGGACGGGCACGAGCTCTCGGTCGGCGGCCTCAAGCTCAAGCTCCACCACTTCGGCGCGGGACACACCGACAACGACGCCGTCGTCCACGCCCCCTCCCTCAACCTCATCCACACCGGCGACCTGCTCTTCCACAAAACCTACCCCTACATCGACCGCGCGGGCGGCGCGACGACCGTCGGCTGGCGCGCCTCGCTCCGAAAAATCATCGAGCTCTGCGACGACAAGACCATCATCGTGCCGGGGCACGGCGAGGTCTGCTCCAAGGCCGCCCTCTCCGAGCAGATCGAGTATTTCGATCGCATGTGCGAGTTCGTCGCCAAACAGATCAAGGACGGCAAGTCGCGCGAGGACGTCGCGAACATGAACCCCGAGCCCTACGACACGTACAATAACGCGTGGATCCGCCCGATCACGCTCCGCGGCATCTACGAAGAGCTCTCCGAGAAGAAGTGAACCGGTCGCGACGCGGCGAGCGCAGCCGAGGTGGCCTTGCGTGTCCAATCCTCGATGCCTCGTGCCCCAGGCCGCGGTGCCAATTTCGACATGGTCGCTGTTACTGCCCCTGCTTTTCTCTCCGAGAATCCTCTCCGTGCCTCCCCGTGTCCCTCCGTGTTGAGCTCTTTCTCTACACCGTCAGCAGTTTCGCCACGCTCATCACGCTGGTCGACGGGAACGTCGCGTGCGCGATGCCGCGGAACGCCTCGGGCCTGAACGCGTGGCAGACGCCGACGACGCGCATGCCCGCGTCGCGTGCCGCCGTCGCGCCCGTGGGAGTGTCCTCGATCGCCACGCACGCCGCCGCCACGATCCCCAGCTGCCGCGCGGTCAATTCGTAGCACGCGGGGTGCGGCTTGCTTTTGCTCACGTCGTCCGCGCTCACGATCACGCCGAACAACTCGCGGATCGCCAGGCGAGCGAGCACCGGCTCGATCTCCGCCCGCAGCGCGCCCGAGCACACCGCGATCGCCCCCGCCTCCGCCGCACGCCGCACCAGCTCCACCGAGCCCGGCCACGCCGGGGCCTTCCCCGCGTGGAGCATCTCCTGCACGAACGCTTCCTTGGCGCGACGCAGCTCGCTCAATTCGTCCGCCGCAAGCTCGCGCCCGTGATCGCGCGCGATCGCGCGGAACAGGTCGCGATCGTCATAGCCGATGTACTCCTCGATGTACTTCTCGTGCGGGAAATCCAGCCCGATCGCGCACGCGGCACGCCGCGTCGCGTCCTCGTGCACCGGCTCGGAGTCCACGATCACGCCGTCAAAGTCGAACACAATGGCACGCGCGGCATTCATGCCCGGAGCGTATCACGCGATGGAATCGAGGGCGTAAGTGGCAAATCGTGAGTGGTGAGTCGTGCAGGAGGTGCGCGGAAGTGGGGAGTCGGGAATGGGGAGTGGTGGGAATGCAAAGGAGGGATGAACGAGGCCTCGCGGTACGATCCTTCCACTTCGCCACTCGACCACTTCTTCCCCTTCCCCTTCCCCTTCCCCTGCCTCGCTGCCTCGCTGCCTCGCTGTCTCGCTGTCTCGCTGCCTCGCTGCCTCGCTGCCTCGCTGCCTCGCTGCACCCCTGCCGCCCTCCCCTTACACTCTTCCCATGCTCACCCGCGGCGAAATCCCCGCCATTGTCTTCGACGACGCCCTCGCCCAGCTCGGCACCCTCACCCACACGCGCCCCGCCTTCGACATCCGCACCGGCGCGCTCACCAACCTCGAACGCCTCGCGCTCCTGCTCGATCTCCGCGTCGCAGCGCTCCGCACGCCCGACGTCCTCGCGGCCACCACCGCCGAGCGGCACACACGCGGCGATCACGCGATTCCGGTCAACGCGATGCCGACCGCTTCCGCGGGCAACTCCGCCGGCGCCACATCGATCTCCACGTCCTTCGCGCTCGTCAACGGGCGGTGCGTTCTTCCGCCGATCGTCAACGCTCAATCGCTCGACGCCGCCGCGCTCGCGTCGCTCCCGCTCAACACCGCGATCACCGACGACGCCGGCACGATCCTCGCCGCCCGCGTCGACGCAACCGCCGCCGCCGCGTTCCTCTCCGGCGCCGCGCTCAGGCCCGCGAACACCATCCGCGCCTCCAAATCGTTCACGCTCGATCGCCCGTGGAGCGTGCGTGCCCATCGCGATTCCGCTCTTGCCACCGACCTCCGGTTCCTGGCCGAACGCATCGTCGGCGGCGGGCACGCCAAGGGCGCCACCATCTTCGGCGATGGCCGCCTCGTCATCCACCCATCCGCCAAGGTCTATCCCGGCGCGACGCTCGACCTCGAGCACGGCCCGATCATCATCGATGAACACGCGGTTGTCCGCCCCGGCGCGATCGTCATCGGCCCGGTCTACATCGGCCCCCACGCCACCATCAACGAGCACGCGACGATTCGTGGTCAAACCTCCATCGGCCCGTTCTGCAAGGTCGGCGGCGAGGTCGCGGGCACAATCTTCCAGGCCTATTCCAACAAGGGGCACGACGGCTATCTCGGTGATTCATACGTCGGCGAGTGGGTCAACCTCGGCGCCGCCACCAACAACTCCAACCTGCTCAACACCTACGCCGAGATCATCGCCAAGGCCACGCCGCAATCGTCGAACGAGCGAACGGGCCAGCAGTTCCTGGGCTGCGTGCTGGGCGACCACGTGAAGACCGCGATCGGCACGCGGATTATGACGGGCTCGATCGTGGGAACCGCCACGATGTGGGCCGCCACCGAGCCCGTGAGCGGCTGCGTCGACGCGTTCCAATGGCGCACCGACGCCGGAGGCCGCGCGTACCGCTTCGAGAAGTTCATGGAGGTCGCGCGGGCGATGATGTCCCGCCGCGCCGTGAATCCCAGCGAGGCGTACACGGAACTGCTGAAGGCCCTCGCGGACGGCCGGAAATCTGCGTAGAATTGTCGCGTGACACGAGAGGAACTCATCCAGGTGCTGCGAGAGGCGATGCCCGAGTTGTCGTCGCGCTTCGGCGTACGCCACCTTCTGGTGTTCGGCTCGTTCGCGCGCGGTACTCCGCGACCAGACAGCGATGTCGACCTCCTCGTTGAGTTCGATCGAAATGTCTCCCTCCTCGGACTTGCGTCGCTTCGCGCCCGGCTCGAGGCGATCCTCGGGCGCGAGGTGGAGGTGGGCACGCTCGATTCGCTCCGCCCCGCGGCCCGCGACGAGGTGATGCAGGAGGCGCTCCGTGTCGCGTAGACACTGGCGCCAACGCGTCGCGGACATGATCGGTGCGATCCGTGAAATTCAATCGCTGGCGCGCGGACGCGACGCCAAGCAACTCTCTGAAGACACCGCGTCCTACAAGGCGATTCTCTACAACTTTGTGATTCTGGGTGAAGCAGCCCGCCAGGTTCCCGACGATGTCGCCGGTTGCGCTCCAGAAATCGATTGGCCCGGCGTGCGAGCGATGCGGAACGTGGTGACGCATGTCTACTTCGGCGTCGATGCGGCGCGAGTGGTCGCGACCATCGAAGCCGATCTACCTCCGACGCTCGCAGCCTTGGAACGATTGGCCGCCTTCCCCGATTCGGGCTCGGGGCCAAGCTCGTAAGTCGTCTCCCGATGCACACCGTGTCCCTCCGTGTTGAATCGTTCTGAGCCTGCCATGCCCACCCTCTACCTCATCGACGGCTACGCCCAGTTCTTCCGCGCCTACCACGCGATCCGCACCCCCATGACCAGCCCCGTCACCAAAGAGCCCACCAACATGACCTTCGGCTTCGTCGGCATGCTCCTCAAGCTGCTCCGCGGCGAGGGCAAGGTCGGCGGCAAGCCCGCCTATGTCGCGCTCGTGCTCGATGTCTCCGGCGACCGCGGCACGTTCCGCTCGCAGCTCTACCCCGACTACAAGGCCCATCGCCCGCCGCCGCCCGAAGACCTTCGACCGCAGGTCGATCGTTGCCTCGCCATCCTGCGCGAGATCGGCGTCCCGATCCTGGGCTCCGAGGGCTACGAGGCCGACGACGTCATCGCCACGCTTGTCAAAAAGCTCAAGGCTCAGCACCCCGACCTCAACATCCGCATCATCTCCAAGGACAAGGACCTCAAGCAGCTCCTCCGCGACGGCGTGGAGATGTTCGACATCCACACCGACAGCGTGATCGACACCAAGGCCCTCATGGAATCCAGCGGCCTGCGCCCCGACCAGATCGTCGACATGCTCGCGCTCATGGGCGACAGCGTCGATAACGTGCCGGGCGTCGAGGGTGTGGGCGAGAAGACCTCCGCCGAACTCATCAAGACGTGGGGCACCCTCGACAACCTGCTCGCCAACGCCGACAAGATCACGGGGAAGCGCGGCGAGAAGATCCGCGCGTCGCGCGAGCTGCTCGCGCTGTCGCGAAGTCTCGTGACGCTGCACGACGATGCGCCGCTGGAATCGACCGAGGGATTGCCGCTCGATCAGGCCCAGACCGCCAGCCTGCGGCTCGAAAAGCTCATCCCGATCCTGAAAGAACTCGGTTTCAACCGCTACCAGGACGAGGTGCGGGCGCTGCTGGGCCAAGCCAGCCCCGGCGCGAGCGCGGGAACCACAAGCGCAAGCGGCGGAGCATCGGCCAGCGCGCGTGCAGGAAGCGGCGCTGCCGCGAGCAAACCCAAGCCCGCGAGCGCTGACGACGCGCCGCTCTTCGCCGATTCGTTGTTCGGCCAAGGCGAAGCGCCCAAGGCAGCGCCGGTGCCGGAGGGCGCGAAGTACGAGTGCGTCACGACGCTCGCGGAACTGCGGGCGGTGGTGGAGCGGCTTCGCTCCGCGCCCGCGGTCGCGGTGGACACCGAGACGACGTCGCTCTCGGTGCGCGACGCCAGGCTCTGCGGCATATCGCTGTGCGTCGAGCCCGGGCACGCGTGGTACATCCCGATCCGATCGCCCGAACCAACAAAGCACCTCGACGAGAAGTCCGTACTCGATGCGCTCCGCCCGATCCTGGAGGACGAGCACAAGCCCAAGTACGGGCACAATCTCAAGTACGACCTCATGGTGCTGCGCGGCGCCGGGCTGCACCTGCGCGGCATCGCGGCCCCCGGCGCGTGCGACTCCATGGTCGCCAGCTATCTCATCGATTCCTCACGCTCGTCGCATTCGCTCGACGCGCTCGGTTTGGCTTTGCTCGGCATGGGCAAGCAGTCGATCAGCGAGTTGATCGGGAGCGGCAAGGCGCAGCGAACGTTCGAGAGCGTGCCGATCGAACTCGCCACACCCTACGCCGCGGGCGATGCGGACCTGTCGCTGCGCCTGGCGCAGAAGATGTTGCCAGAGATCCGCGCGATGGGACTGGCGAGCCTGTTCCATGATCTTGAGCTCCCGCTCGTCGAGGTGCTGGCGGAGCTGGAGTGGAACGGGATCCTGGTCGATCCGCGCGAGCTCGATCGCCAGCGAGAGCGCCTCGAAGCGCGCGTGAAGGAGCTGGCCCACGAGATCGACAGGCACGCGATGGAGTCGATCGGTCGGACCTTCGATCCGGATTCGCCCAAGCAGCTCGGCGCGGCGCTCTTCAACAAGCCGGGTGATGTTGAGCCGGGGCTGGGGCTCGGTTCGATCAAGCGCACCAAGACCGGACACTCGACCGACGCGGAAGTGCTGGAGAAGCTGGCGCAGGACGCGGAGATCACGACGCCGATCCCTTCGCTGATCCTCGAGTATCGCCAGCTCACCAAGCTCGTGAGCACGTACCTCGTCGCGCTCAAGGACGCGATCAACGCGGGCACCAAGCGCGTACACACGAGCTTCAACCAGACGGTCGCCGCGACGGGGCGACTGGCGTCGAGCGATCCGAACCTGCAGAACATCCCGATCCGCACCGACATCGGGCGCGACATCCGAAAGGCGTTCATCGCGCCGGCGGGGCGCGTGCTGGTGACGGCCGACTATTCGCAGATCGAGCTGCGCCTGCTCGCGCACCTGTCGCGCGATCCCGCGCTCATCGAGGCGTTCCAACGCGACGAGGACATCCACACCGCGGTGGCGGCCCAGATCCACAGTATTGCTCCGAGCTGCGTCACCCGCGAGCAACGCAGCGGCGCGAAGATGGTCAACTTCGGGATCGTGTACGGCATCACGCCGTTTGGATTGGCGCGCCGGCTTGGGATCGACAACACCAAGGCCGCGGAGATCATCGACGGGTACAAGCGCCGCTTTGCCGGAATCACCACCTTCCTGGAAGAGTGCGTGGAGCAGGCGCGACGGTTCGGCTATGTCGAGACGATGCTCAAGCGCCGACGGCTGATCCCCGACATCGAGTCGACGAATCCCCAGCGCCGGGCGCTGGCCGAACGCACCGCGATCAACAGCGTGGTGCAGGGCTCGGCGGCGGACTTGATCAAGCTCGCAATGGTCGACCTGCACAAGCACTTCGCGGCGGCGTCGCCGGGCGAGTTCTTCGGCGAGGCGAGCGGCGAGCAACGCGGAGAGGATCGACGTGTCCTCATGCTCCTGCAGATCCACGACGAACTCGTGTTCGAGGCGCCGGAGGAGTTGGCGGAGTCGGTGCGCGACACGGTGGTTCGGCGGATGGAGCAGGCCATGACGCTGCGCGTGCCGCTGAAGGCCGACGCGCACATCGGGCGGAACTGGTACGAGTCGAAGTGAGCGACGGCATCGTCGTTGTGCGGACCTCGCGTCTCGCTTGCTGGGTGATGTGTCCTTCACGAGTCTCTCTCCCACGGTGGTGACCTGGCGCCATCCCTCACGGTCGGGTGGCTGATCGGAGCGCCGCCACCAGTGGGCGGACGGACACTTTGGTGCGCACCAAAGCGGTTGTAAGCAGGCACTAACCGAAAGGCAGTGGGCCATAGGCAATGGCGGAAACCAAGGCCGCTCGGTGGGTTGCGCGATGGGCAGGAGCGTGCGAAGATTTCTTTTGGAAATCTGGAAAGAGACGAAAAAGACGGACACGTTGGTGCGCACGGAAGTGGATGTAAGCAGGCACTAGCGAAGAAGCAGGCATCGGGCATCAGGCATCAGGCATCGGGCGTCGGGCGTCGGTCATCGGGCGTCGGGGCCAGGGGCGTGTCACTACACTCTTGATGTGACGACGCGGGCGACAACCTCGACGGACGGGCCGTGGACGACGCGGCGGTTGCTCTCGTGGATGGGCGAGGCGTTCACGAAGAGGGGGCTGGATTCGCCGCGGCTCTTGGCGGAGATGCTGGTGGCGCACGTGCTGTCGTGCGACCGGCTGAAGTTGTACACGGACGCGGACCGCCCGGCGAGCCCCTTGGAGCGTGAGTCGTTGCGCGGGCTGGTGGGGCGGGCGCTCAAGCACGAGCCGGTGCAGTACCTGGTCGGGCACGCCTGGTTTTTCGGGCTGCAGTTCCATGTCGATCGGCGCGTGCTGATCCCGCGGCCTTCGACCGAGACGATCGTTGAGCATGTGCTGCAGCACGCGCGGACGCAGCCGGGGTTCGGCGGGCCCAAGGGCGAGGGAGCGCTCGTCGCGGATATCTGCACGGGCTCGGGGTGCATCGCGGTGGCGCTGCTGAAGCACCTGACCGGCGCGCGGGCGGTGGCGACGGACCTGTCGCGCGGGGCGCTGGACGTAGCGCTGGAGAACGCGAAGAAGCACGGCGTGTCGGAGCGGCTGGACCTGCTCGAGGGCGATCTGCTCTCGCCGCTGGATGAATATCCACCCGCGGCCCAGCGATCGGCGCTGCACTACCTCGTGAGCAATCCGCCGTACATCCCGGATCATGAATGGGACGCGGTGGAGCCGAACGTGAAGGAGCACGAGCCGCACTCGGCGCTGCGGGGCGGGGCGGACGGGATGGACCTGGTGCGGCCGATCGTGAAAGACGGGCCGGCGCATCTTCGGGCGGGGGGCTTGCTGCTCATCGAGGTGGCGCACGCGCACGCGAAGGACGTGCTGGAGCTGGCGCGGGCGCAGGCGATGCTGGAGGATGCGCGGATTCTCCGCGATCACGAGGGGTTTGATCGCGTGGTGTCGGCGCGGCGGCGCGCCTGACCCGATACGGGGCGATTCTGGCGGTGCGACAGAGCGCGGGGGTTAGAGCGGATTCGCTTGGAGTCGGGCGTCATGTCGTACGCCCAGGCAATGGGCAATAGGGAATGGGCAATGGGAAGACGCGCCACTTGAAGTGAAACCGATCTAGGGGCGTTCGTCCATGACGCGAGCCGGCACGCCGACGACGCGGGCGCGATCGGGCACGTCGCGGATGACGACGGCGCCCGAGCCCACGACGCACTCGTTGCCGATCTTGACGCGTGGGATGACGCGGGAGCCGATCCCCAGCAGCGTGGCCCTCCCGACCGAGACGTTGCCGCCGAGGATCGCGCCGGGCGCGATGTGGGCGTGCTCTCCGACCTTGCACTCGTGCTCGACGATCGCGCCGGAGTTGATGATCGCGTGCTCGCCGACCTGGGCGAAGGAGTGAACGATCGCGCCGGGCCCGACGAACACGCCGGCGCCGAGTTCGGCGGAGGGTGAGACGATGGCGCGGGGGTGGACGATGGCGCGGCAGGCCTTGGTGGCGGGGCGGCCGCGGCGCACGCGGTGCTCGAGCGCGGCGCGGGTGGCGGTGTCGCCGATCGTGATGATGTAGGCGGTCGCGCCGTCGGCGTTCAGAAAGTCGTCGAGCGAACCCAGGCGGACGGCCGCGACGCGGCGCGCCAGGACGGCGTCGGTGCGATCGTCGTAGAAGCCCGTGACGAAGTAGCCCGCGAGCGCGGCGGCCTCGGCGACGACCAACGCGTGCCCGCCGCCGCCCAGGAGCACAAGGTTCATGTCGGCTGTGTGCATGGTGGCCTCGTTGAGAGGGTACCGCATTTGATGGGAAGGTGCGCGGCGAATGGAGGCATCGGGCATCGGGGGAAGCAGCGAGGCAGCGAGGCAGCGAGACAGGGAAACAGGGAAACAGGGAGGGAAGATACTGGCGTTAATGACGATTTGAGTGGCGAGAAGAACGGAGCGTGACCAGCCGCGAAACACCTACACTCCTGCATGGAGCACTGCACGATCGCCGCGGTGAGGTACTTGAATACCGTGCCTCTGATAGAGGGGTTGGATGAGCTTGGGGGCACGGGGGATGGCGGGGGAGTTGGCGTTGAGCTTGTGCTGGCGGCGCCGTCGCGGATCGGGGCGATGGTTCGGGCGGGCGAGGCGGACGTTGGGCTGGCGTCGATCATCGAGGCGTCGGACTTTGCGTCGGAGCTGGTGCTGATCCCGTCGGGGATGATCGGGTGCGACGGCGCGACGATGACGGTGCGGCTGTTTTCCAGCGTGCCGCTGGAGGAGATCACGGAGGTGTACGCGGACACGGACAGCCGGACGTCGGTGGTGCTGTGCCGCGTGCTCCTGAATCGGCTGTTTGGGATTGCGCCGCGGATGGTGGAGTTTGACGCGCGGGAGCGGGTGGTGGTGGGCGTGGGAGCGCGGAGCGGGTCTGGGCCGGGCGACGAATGGCCGCCGGCGCTGCTCCTGATCGGCGACAAGGTCGTGACGGACTCGCCGCCCGCGGTGCGGTATCCGTACCAGCTTGATCTTGGCAAGGCGTGGAAGGAGCTGACGGGCCTGCCGTTCGTGTACGCGATGTGGATGTGCCGGCGAGATCGGGCGGAGCGTGAGAACATTGCGACGGCGGCGATGGTGCTGGATCGGCAGCGTCGCCATAACCTGACGCGGATGGAGTGGATCATCCGCGAGCACGCGCCGCGCCATCGCTGGCCGATCGACCTGGCGCGCCAGTACCTTTCGGGCCTGCTGCGGTTCACGGTGGGGGACGCGGAGAAGGCGGCCGTCGCGCGGTTCTTCGCGGAGATCGCGGCGCTGGAGGGGAAGGCGGCGGTGGCGCCGGACTATTGGTCGCGTCCGGCGGCGGTGGGCGTGGGTTGATCCATGGGCACGCTCTCGCGCATCCGAAACCCGGCGATCGCGGACCTGACGCGGCAGCTGCGATTCTCATCGCGCGAGGCGCTGCTTCGGCAGATCGAGCGCGTGGAGGAGCTCGCGGGCACGATCGACGCGGCGCAGTCGTACCCGATCGAGTTTGTCGCGTTCCGCATCACGGGGTATCGAGAGGCCGAGCTCTCCACGGGCGGCGTGATCACGGGCGCGGCGCTGGTCGCGGACCTGCCGGGCGTGGTCGAGCGACTGTGCGAAGCGGCGGAGGTTGAGCTCGGCGATGCGTCGCTGCGTGGCGGGGTGAGCGCGGCGGAGCTGGCGAAGAAGTGGGGCGTGAGCCGCAAGACGCTGGTGCGGTACCGGCGATTCGGGCTGATTGCGCGGCGTGCGGCGGGCAAGGGCGGACGCACGCACGCGGTCTATATGCCGGGCGTCGTTGCCCGCGTCGAGGCGGCGCGGAAGGGTGAGATATCCAAGGCCGCGGGGTTTACGCGGATTGATGACGCGACGCGGAAGCGGATGCTGTCGCGGGCGGCCCGCTATCGCGCGCGGTTCCGCTGCTCGCTCAACCAGATCGCGGCGCGACTGTCCGCGCGGTTTGATCGGAGCCACGAGGCGGTGCGGCAGTTGCTCAAGAAGCATGAGCGGACGATCACGAAGGGCGAGCCGAGCGCCGGGCCGCTCGATGGGCGCGGGCGCCGGATCGCGGAGCGGGCGATGCGCCGCGGGATCGAGCCGGCGGCGGTCGCTGAGCGGTACGCGCGCACGCGACAGGCGGTGGTGCGTGCGGCGGCGCTGGAGCGGGGCGCGATGCTGCGGGCGTGGATCGAGTCGGGCGCGATGGATCGCCCGGAATCGCCCGTGTTTGCCAGGGCGGACAGCGCGGAGGTGATCCTGGCGCCCTCGTCGGTGCGCGTCGGGCTCTCGGAGAAGTGCGAGCGGTCGCTCGGCGAGCTCGTCGCGCTGCGGAAGCGCGGGCCCGCGAGCGCGAAGGAGGAGCGGGAGCGGGCGCTGGCGTGCCACTTCCTTGTACGCCGCGCGGCGGGGATCGCGGCGACGATCGATCGCCTGCACCCGGAGCCCACGAAGATCGACGAGTGCTTCACGGTGCTGCGCTGGGCGACGCTTCTGAAGGTCGTGCTGATGCGGAGCCAGCTTCCGCTGCTGGTGTCGACGATCGAGAGCGTGCTGGACACGCCGCTGGAGCTGGCGCCGCTCGGCGCGGCCAAGCTGCGCGAGATGTTGGATGCGGGATTGGCGGCGCTCTCGGAGGGCGTGAACCACTTCGATGCCGCGAAGGGCGGGAGGCTGGCGGCGCCGGCGGGCCTGGCGCTCAATCGCGCGATCACGCGCGTCGCAAGGTCGATCGCGGGCGCGGAGAAGATCGTGGCGGCGGGGAAGACGCGGGCGGTCGCCAGGGCGTCGATGGAGATGCAGATCGGCGCGTGGGAGCGGGCGGTTGATCCGTGGCAGCGTGAGATCGAGATGGACGCGCGGCTGAAGGGCGTGCTGGTCGCGATGGAGTCGACGGATCGACGCGTGATCGAGCGGCGCGCGGGCTGGGATGGTTCGCCGCCCGTGACGCTGGCGCAGCTGGCGAAGGACCTGAAGACGACGGCGATGCGTGCCGCGATGCTGGAGCGGCGCGCGATCCGAATCGCACGGGCGGCGCTGCGCGGCGAGGCGTCGGTGGATGAAAGAAGTGGCAAGGGGATGGCCGGCAAGCGTGCGAAGCGAGTGCGCGGCGGGAAGGGAGCGGGGGATTGAGCGCGCGGGGTCGGCAAGTCGGCGCGATCCCGCGTATCGACGCGGAGGGTGTGCGCGAGGCGTGGGTGCTGCACCGCGGGGCGCTGGGCGACAGCGTGCTCACCTGGCCGGTGCTGCGGCACCTGGTGCGGAGCGGCGTGGAAACGACCTTCGTCGCCGATCCTGCCAAGGCGGAGCTGGCGAGCGCGTGCGTCGGCGTGCGCGCATTGAGCGCCGAATCGCCGGAGATGATCGCGTTGTGGCGTGAGGGCGGATCGCTGCGCGGGCGGCCGGGCGCGGGGCTGGTGCTTGACTATGAGCACGGCGCGAGCCAAGCGCGGGATGCGCGGGTGAAGCGGATGTTCCCGAGGGCGCGGGTGGTTCCCATGCCGCAGGCGTGCGGGGGTGAGACGCTGCGCGCGTTTGTCGAGGCGCACCCGCTGGCGCGGGTGGAGACGCGAGAGAGAGAAGGCGAGGAGGCGAGCGGGGGCGCGATCGTGCTGCACGTCGGCGCGGGGAGCGACGCGAAGCGCTGGGCGATGGCGAACTGGTGCGAGCTGCACGAGCGGCTGTGCGATGACGGCGCGGGTGTCGTGGCGATCGCGGGCGAGGTCGAGCGCGAGCGGTTCTCCCGCACAGACGCGGGCTTCTTTCAACGCATGGGCGGGCGGTGGGTCGAGACGCTCGGAGAGCTGCGCGAGATCGTGGACGGGGCGCGGGCGTTCGTCGGCAACGACAGCGGGCCGACGCACCTGGCGGCCCAGATGGGCGTGGCGACGCTCGCGCTGTTCGGCGCGACGGACGTGCGGGCGTGGGCCCCGGTCGGCCCGAGCGTGCGCGTGGTGGGGCGATTGGGAGCGTGGGGAAGCGTGGAAGAGGTGGCGCGAGAGTTGAGTGCGATGATGTCGTGAACGGAGCCCACCGATGTCGCGGGCGACATCGGTGGCACGCCGAGATGCCGCACTACGATGCGTGCATGTCATACGCGGACATCGTTTCGGTGACGTTGGTGGTGGGGCTGGAGGTTCACGTCGAATTGGCGACGCGGACCAAGGTGTTCGCGAGCGCGCCGAACCCGGCGAACCCGGCGTTTCACGACGCGGAGCCCAACACGCTGATCGACGAGGTGGTGATCGGGCTGCCCGGGGCGCTGCCGGTGCTGTCGCGCGAGGCGGTGGAGATGTCGATGATGGTGGGGATGGCGCTGGGCTGCCGCGTCGCGCCGCTCACCAAATGGGACCGCAAGAGCTATTTCTATCCCGACCTGCCCAAGGGCTACCAGATCAGCCAGTACGACCTTCCGGTGTGCTTCGACGGCGCGGTGCGATTGCCGGGCCTGGACGAGAAGGGCAACCCCGATCCGTCGCGCGAGGGTACGACGATCGGCATCATCCGCGCGCACCTGGAAGAGGACGCGGGCAAGCTGCTCCACGAATCGCCGGGCGGGCGGCCCATCGATTTCTCGATCGCGGACTACAACCGCGCGGGCGCACCGCTCCTGGAGATCGTCACGCAACCCGATTTCACGAGCGCCGCGCAGGTGGTGTTCTATGCCAAAGCGCTCCGGAACATCTGCCGCTTCCTGGGCGTGTCCGAGGGCGTGATGCAGAGGGGGCACATGCGCTTCGAGCCCAACATCAACACGCACCTGACGCTGGCGGACGGGCGCGTCATCAAGACGCCGATCGTCGAGATCAAGAACCTGAACAGCTTCCGCGCGGTGGAGGCGGCGATCGAGTATGAGTTGGCGGAGCAGCCGCGCCGGTGGATCGAGGATCGGCGCGTGATGGGCAAGGGGATGAAGGTGACGCGCGGGTGGGACGATCACCGCGGCGTGTCGTATGTGCAGCGTGAGAAGGAGGACGCGCACGACTATCGGTACTTCCCCGATCCGGATTTGCCGCCGCTCTCGATCGACGACGCGTGGCGCGAGCGGGTTCGCCTGCGCGTGCCCGAGCTGCCCTTGGCGCGGGCGGAGCGATACGCGAAGGACTACGGGCTTGGGGCGAAGGAGGCCGCGGCCTTGGTGGAGGAGCGCGACGACTGCTTCTTCTATGAGCGGGCGGCGGGGGCGCTGGCAACGCTCGGGACGCTCCCGAGCGTCGCGGGGAAACTGGCGGCGAACCTGGTGCTGCAGAGCGGGGCCAAGCGCGCCAACGAGCGCGGCGTGATGGTGAGCAAGCTCGGGATCGACGCGGCCAGCGTGGCGGCGATCGCGAAGCTGCGCGAGGAGGGGCAGATCGGAAACCAGGCGGTGGAGACGCTGTTTGATGAGTTGTGCAGAGCGAAGAGCACCGACCGCGTAGCGCAGTCGGTGGCGCGTCACGTCGATCAAACGAGCGACGACACCGCGAGTGATGCCTTCGCGGCGCTGGAGCGGCTGAAGAAGCTGGCGCAGGAGCGCGGGCTCCTGATCGTGCGTGACGACGCGGCGATGGAGCGCTGGTGCGACGAGGCGATCGCGGCGCAGCCGGCGGCGGCGGCGGACGTGAGGGCGGGAAAGCAGGCCGCCATCGGACGGTTGATCGGCGCGGTGATGGTGGCCAGCGGCGGCAAGGCGGACGCGAAGGCCGCACGAGAGGCGTTGCTGAAGAAGCTGAAGTAGCGGGAAAGTGGGAGTTGGGGCACCCTTACTGTGACGTGGTTGGCGGTGCCGAGGAGCCCAGTCAGCAAGCGTTGAGATTCCAGAGCCGGAGGTGGCGAAGCTGACCGCTACGCACGTTGATCGGTGCGATCGACGCCCTGACCCCGTTCCGCGCATCTTCGATTGGTGCGTTGGCGCTGTGTGTTGGATGCGCGGAGACGGGTTCCGATTGAAAACCGGGCGAAGATGGGTCGAAACCGGGAGAGTGTGAAGGCTGGCGGGGACCGGCGCGCCACCCAAAGCGCCCGGATTGCAGTTGGAATCCGTGTGACTCGCCTATTCATGCGATGTGCGATCCCGCGCCGTGCGATTGTCGGCTCATAGGCGATGTCATCCTGTCGACCCCGCCTCACACCAGCTCGACTCGGCCGACCTCCGGGCACGCGCCGGCCTTGGCGCCCTCGCTGAGCAATCGCTCGATCGCCTGGCGGCCGCGCTCTCCCATGTCGCGCGTCTCGTCGCTCACGTACATCCGGCAGTAGCGATCGAGCCTTTCCAGCGTCGGCGTCTGCCCGCCGCCGCGCGAAACGTTCGCCATCGCGAACGGGAGCGTGTACCGCGTTGATTCCTCGCGCCGGTCCATCGAGTACGCCACGGACGCGCGCAGCAGGTCGCACACCTCTCGCATCGCGCCCGCGCCGAACCTCGTGTCAAGGTCGCGGCGCACCGCGTTGACGCCCAGGGGGAGCAACAGGCCCGTCTCGTCCTTCCACCACTCGCCCACGTCGATCACCAGGCGCAGGCCGGCGTCGCCGAACGTGAGCTGCCCCTCGTGGATGACCAGCCCGGCGTGGATCGGGCGGCCCTGATACTCGCCGCGGGCAACAGCGCCGATGATCTGGTCGAACGGCATCTCCACGAATCGATCGGGGGCCGCGAGCACGCTCTCGCGCCCGAGGATCATGGAGAGCATCATGAACGCCGTCGTCCGCTTGCCGGGGACCGCAATGTTCACGTTCGCGGGGCGCAGGCAGCCCTCGCAGCGGATCACCGGCCCGCCGGGAGTTGCCGTCGGCGCGCGGGCCACGACCTTCGGCCCGAATCCGTCGCCGAACGACGCGCCGCACGTCGTGATCGCGTACCGATCGCGCACGTCGGCCCAGCAGCGGACCGAGAGCGCGGTGATGTCGTGCTGCGGCATCTCAGCAGGGCTGGCCGCCCGCCGGTTCAGAAATTCGATATCCGCGGGGATCGCGCGGAAGCGCCAGCGCCCGGTGTCGATCGCGGGGCGGCCTTCGGGGCCGTCGACGGGCGTGGCGTCGGGGTTGATCTTGCCCGTGATCGGCCACCACATGAAGGCGTCGTCGGGATCGGGCGAGTGCGCGAGCGTGAGTTCGATGGGCGCGGTGGGCATGAGCGATGGTAGAAGACGGCGTGGGATCAGTGGGCGGGATCGCGTGCGTCGGGTCGCGGCGTGAAGCCACACTCAGGGCAGGTGGCGGAAGGAAGGCCGGAGCGCGGGTAGCCACAAGACGCGCAGAACAGCGAGCGCGATGCGATATACGCCTTCTCGTATCGACGTTCCTCTCGAGCCACGGGAAGGAGTCTGATCCAGATTCCGGCCGCTAGAGCAAGTGCGGCATCCGCCAGGAGCGCCGACCAGTAGACGCACACCAGCCGCACCTGTGAAGCAGGGATGCGGGCAGTCGTATTTGATAGCCAACGTTCATCGACGCGATGGTGGTTTCGGAGCAACTGATCAAAGGAAGCGCGTCCAAACTCCACGAGGGAGCTCGAGACCAGCGAGTCCGGGTGTGGCTTCCAATCGACACTGAATCGCTTGCAGAGGACCCACGGACGGATCAGCCCATACTCCGCCAGATCCGATCTCGCTTCAAACATCCCTAGATACGAGTATCCATCCGCAAACTGGGGTTGACTCTGTGAAACGTCGAGCCTGCGCCATTCGTCCGTGCCGGGCTCGAAGGCAAGTCCTTCCCCGCTCCGGGAGTAGAGAAAGAGCCGGATTGGATGCCATGGGAACGTGAGTGACCAAGCACGAGATTGGCTCCACCAGTACATGGACTCCGCGCTCCATTTCCCCGGTGGTAGTGGCGACAACGCCTCAAGCGGTAGCACACCCAAGATCACAATCGCCAACAACAGAAGTTGCAGGTTGCGCCATCTTCGACGCGGTTTGTTCCACTCGATAACGGCTTCATCCACGTCCACATGTCACCCACACAGGCCTACGCCCGGCGTCGTGCCTCGGTTGCATGCCCTACGCGAACATGCGCATCTGCTCGTCTTCGATGATCACTTCCGTCGACGGGTGCGTCGGGTCGAGGCGATACCGGCCCGAGTAGCACGCGGTGCAGTAGTGGGCGGCCGGGCGGTTCACGCACGAGAGCAGGCCCTCGAGGCTGAGGTAGTGCAGCGTGTCGACGCCCAGGTACTTGCGGATGTCCTCGACGCTGCGCCCGTGCGCGATGAGCTGCGAGCGCTCCGCGAAGTCCACGCCGAAGTAGCACGGGTGCTGGATGGGCGGGCACGAGATGCGCAGGTGGATTTCCTTCGCGCCCGCCTGGCGGAGCTGGTCCATCTTGGCCTTGGTCGTCGTGCCGCGGACGATCGAGTCGTCCACCACCACGATCCTCTTGCCCTTCACGATCTCCGCGATGACATTCAGCTTCAATCGCACCGCGGCCTGGCGTTCGGTCTGCGTCGGCTTGATGAACGTGCGCCCCACATAGCGGTTGGGCACGATCCCCTCGCGGTACGGGATGCCGCTCGCCCGCGCATAGCCCGACGCGGCCGATCGCCCGGAGTCGGGCATGGGCATCACGTAATCCGCGGGGACGCCCGCTTCTTTCGCCAGCGTCTCGCCCAGCGTCTCGCGGACGCTCTGCACGTTCTGGCCGAAGACCACGCTGGCCGGGTTCGCGAAGTACACATGCTCGAACACGCAGTGCGCGGGCTGCTCGGCCTTGTGCGCGAAGTGGCGGCTCGAGACCCCCGCGTCGCTGATCGTCACGATTTCGCCGGGCTCGACCTCGCGCACCAGCGTCGCGCCGCACACGTCGAGCGCGACGGTCTCGCTGGCGACGACCCAATACGGCTTGTCCGTGCCGTTCTCGATCTTGCCCAGGACCAGCGGTCGCCATCCCCACGGATCGCGCACCGCCTCGATGCGATCGGGAAAGAGAAAGACCAGGCTGAACGCGCCCTGCAAGCGCCGGAGCGTGGCGGCCAGGGGATCGGGGGCCTTCTGCTGCTGCGGCGTGGCGAGCAGGTGGATGATCACCTCGGTGTCGCTGGTGGTGTGGAAGAGGTGCCCGGCCTCCTCGAAGCGCCGGCGCAGCGCGTCGCTGTTGATCAGGTTGCCGTTGTGCGCCACCGCGACCTGCCCGCGGATGTACGACTCCAGCAGCGGCTGGGCGTTGCAGGCGACCGAGCCGCCGGCGGTGGAATAGCGGTTGTGCCCGATCGCGCCCTTGCCCCCCAGCGAATCGAGTTCATAGAGCACGCGATCGCCGAAGACCTCGGCGACCAGGCCCATGCCGGTGTGGGCGCTGATCGCCTTGCCGTTCGAGACCGCGATCCCGGCGGACTCCTGCCCGCGGTGCTGCTGGGCGTACAGGCCGAGGTACGAGATTCGGGCTCCGTGCGGGTGTCCCCAGACCCCGAAGACGGCACATTTCTCTTTTTTTTCCGGCGGAATGGTGGCGTGGAGACGCGAGGGCTGGGCGAGCACGGGGAGTGACAGCGTGCGAGTCATTCGTCGGCGTCTCCCGGGAGGTGCGGCGGGCGATCATAGCGGAACGCGGCGCGATTTCGGGCGCGATCCACACCCGCTTGACCTGAACGGGGGAGATTCCTTTCATTCACCCTGTCGTTTGCCCGGATCACACCCAGCCGGACCGCAGCCGCGGCACCCCGGCGCAGATCGTCACCCGCCCCCAAAGGGCTCCCTCGGTGACACCCCCCGCCACAACGGCCAACCGGCCTATGCGGGTGCGGACGGAGGATTTCTCATGGCCCGCTACACCGGTCCCAAGCTCAAGCTGTCCCGTCGCGTCGGCGTTCCCATCGTCGACACCCCAAAGCACACGTCCAAGCGTCAGCTCACGACGCCCGGCATGCACGGCTTCCGCGGGCGTCGCCTGCGCGACTACGGCGTGCGCCTGAACGAGAAGCAGAAGCTCAAGTATCACTACTGCGTGCAGGAAGCCCAGTTCCGGCGCTTCATCGCCGAGGCCAGCCGTCGACCCGGCAACACCGGCGACGTGCTCCTGCAGCTCCTGGAGCGTCGTCTTGACAACGTCGTCCGGCGCGCGGGCCTGGCCCGCACGATCTGGGGCGCGCGTCAGCTCGTCGCCCACGGGCCCGTGAAGGTCAACGGCCGCAAGGTCGACCGCCCCAGCTACCTCGTCCGCGTCGGCGACACGATCAGCTTCAAGGAGAAGATCGGCAAGGTCGCCCGCGAGGCGATGGAGTCGCTGGCCGGCCACGAGGTCGCGGGCTGGATCAACTTCAACCCCGCCGAGCTGAACATCAAGATCGTGTCGCTGCCGACGCCCGATCAGATTCCGTTCGATATCAACGCCAACCTCATCGTCGAGTTCTATCGCTAAAGCGTGCTCGCAGGCTATTGAATCACAACGCCCCGGCCGTCCGGGGCGTTTTTCTTCGGCATTCGAGCAATTGCTTTGCGTGTGGTGCGGCGCCATTCGCCACGCCGTCGTTACGGTTTGGGCTGAGGTGGATTCCACGGCACCGCGGCGTCACGGATGTAGATCGGGCCCGAATCGTCGGCCCACACGGCCGGCTCAAGTCTCCATTGTGTTATTTTATCAATTACTACATAACATGTCAGGGATTCATATTCCATACGGAAATGGCGTGCTCCATCAATCAAGAACTCCACGAGGAACTCATCGTTCACTGGCCTCTTGTATCCCGCCGGGCCTAGAACCCACTCCCCGTACGGAGATCGTGGTATTGCTCTGAGATACTTCGGAACAAGTTCTTCAAGACTCGTGGGCGTTTTCCCGTTGTCGTCGCGGTAGGCCAGCACGGCGTCGATGATCCGATCTCCGTCGGTCATCAGCCGGATCACGCGGTCGCACGGGACCGGGGACGTGAAAACCAACGCCGTGCCCGCCGCCGCAAACGCGAATAACCCGACGACCAATATCAACAACCGACGGACGAGGCGACAACTGGGCGGGGATGCACTCTGATGCACGCGATCCTCCTCGGCACGAGTGGCGTCACATTGTGGCTGGGAGCGGCACATATCCGCCACCCGCGGATCGTCGGGCGAGTTCAGATGACTTGGCGATCTCCTGATAGGGATCGTCGACGCCGTCGCCATCCCAGCCATGGACGTCGATTTGTCCGAAGGCGAGCATCGAGAATGAGGATGTCAGCAGAATCACGAGAGCAAGGGTGACGCGGCGCAGCCATGACGAGCGGGAATGCGGGGCATCGATCAACTCCCAGTTTGATATCGATCAGCGGCTCTCTGCACAACGTACCAACGCGAACCGTGCTGTCAAGGCGTGGCGATGGGCTTTCCGAACGATTCCCGAACACTGATGCCCTCGCTTCAACCGCACCTAGACTTCCCGACTGCGCCCGGCGTCGGCGCGGCGGCCTCGGGTTCCCGCGAGGAACCCCCTTGGAGCCTTGATCGATGGTCAAAGTTCTTCGCAAGTACAACAAGTACATCCTCGTCGTGGGCGGATCGCTCCTCATGGTCGCCTTCCTCATGCCCACCGCCATCACCGAACTCCGCGGCGATCCCATGAAGCAGGTCGTCGCCCACATCGGCGACGACGGCATCCGCCAGCGCGAACTCTTCGACGCCGAGACCAACTACCGCGCCGTGAAGACCGTCATGCCCGCCTTCCTTTTCGGCGCGATCGGAACACCCATCGTCGACGGCGCCCACTGGTACCTCCTCGCCCGCGAGGCCCGCGCCGGCGGGTTCGTCGGGGGCGAGCAGGACGGACGCGACTGGGAACTCCCCAAGATCCTGCTGGCCCAGGACATCGCCCGCGAACAATTCAGGGAATACGCCGACTTCATGTGGCAGCAGGGCCAGACCCGCGACAACCTGCTGAAGATGGCCGAGCAGTACATGCCCGGCATGATCAACCGCGCCGCCAGCGAATCGCGCCTGCGCCCCGAGCAGGTGTACGCCGCCCTGGCCGAGGCCCGCGGCATCGAGCGCATGCAGACCGCCTTTCAGGGCGCCGCCCGTTTCAGCGACAAGCGCACCCTGATCGACGCCGCCAAGCGGTTCGATCGCGCCGAGTTCGACGCCGTGGTGATCGAGGCGACCGCGTTCACCCACGCCGTCGCCGATCCCACGCCCGAGCAGCTCGCCGAGCAGTTCGAGAAGTACAAGAACACCAAGCCCGGCGAGGGCGAGACGGGGGTGGGCTACCTGCTCCCGGCGCGCGTGAAGATCGAGTACCTCACGCTCGACCGAGCGAAGATCGCCGAGGCGATCGAGATCGACCCCGTCGACGTGCGCAAGCGCCAGACGGTCGACCGCGCCAAGGACCCCGCGGGCTTCAACGCCGAGCGCGAGCGGATCACGACCCAGCTCCGCCAGGAGAAGGCCGACCGCGTCATCACCGACGCCGACGAGGCGATCAAGGCCGAGGTTCAGCGTGTGCTGCGCAAGCTTCCTTCCGAGGCGGGCTTCCACGTCCTCCCCGCGGACTGGAGCGCCACGCGCCCGAGCTGGGAGAGCATCGCCCAGGCCGCCGTCGAGCAGGTCAAGCAGCGCAGCGGCGTCACCATGCCCCTGCCCACCGTCACGGTCCGCTCGGGCGAGTGGCTCACGGTGCGCGACCTGCGCGATCTCTCCGGGATCGGCATGGCGACCGTGCGCATCGGCGCTCGCAACGTCGCCCTGGCCCAGAAAGCCATCGAGGTCAAGGAACTCACCGGCGTCACCGACGCCCAGCTCACCGAGGTTCCGCTCCAGGTCGGCGTGCCGTTTGTCGAGATGCCCGTGGCCGACGGCCTGGGCAACCGCTACTACTTCACCATCCTGGACAGCAAGCCCGAATCCAGCGCCGCCTCGGTCGATGAGGTTCGAAAGCAGGCCACCGAGGATTTCAAGCGGCTCGCCGCGTTCGAGAAGCTCAAGAGCGACGCCGAGACCTACAAGGCCCTGGTCGCCAAGGACGGCCTCTCGGCCCTCGCCAAACTCGTCAACGACCAGCTCCCCAAGAAAGAGGGCGAGACCACGCCGCTCGGCACGATCGAGCCCTTCAAGAACGTCACCGTCAATCGCGTCATGACCATTCAGCCCCCCGCGCCGGCGCTCGATGAGCAACTCTTCCGGGACGCCATGATGGCCGCCGCGGCCAAGCTCGATCCGCTCAAGCCCGCCGCCGACCTCCCGCCCGAAGATCGCATCGTCTGCGTCCCCAACCCCAAGCTCGGCACGCTGGCGGTCGCGCAGCTGGTGGCCCATCGCCCGCTCACCGAAGAAGATTGGATCACGATGCAGAGCGCCGCGGCCCGGGCCCTGGCGGCCGATGAAGTCCGCGGGGCCTTCGCCTCCGCGCCCCTCAACCCGTTCGAGTTCGAGCAGATGCGCGTCCGCGCCAACTTCCGCTTTGACCGCGAGCCAACGAATCAGAAAAAGGACGCCGCCACCGCCAAGGACGCGCCCGCCCCCGCCACCACCCCAACCAAGAGCTAGGCCAACCTAGGCCGCGCCACGACGCACGCGCCTCGCCTTCGGCGTGGCGATCCCACGAACGCCGATAACCGCGTGCTGCTCGCGTCTTAGACCCTGCACGACGCCTTCTCGTCTTCGCGCGATCCGCGGCGCACGTCGCCTGCGTGGTTATCCCCGCCGTCTATGACCCCGGCGAATCCCCAATGTTGGGGAATCCGACCCTGCGCGCGAATCTAGACATCATCCCGAGTCTCTTACTTTCCGATCCAAGGCGTGATCCCCGGTTCTCGCGGCACGGCGGACCTGCCGCGCGATCGGGCCACACTTGGAGACGCGTGCCATGGCTGCCGGACTCAAAGGACTCGGGCTTTCGACCAAGATCATCGGGGCGACCGCGATCCTGCTCGTGACGTCGATCGCCATCAACTACGTCGTGTTCGTGAAGTCGTATGCGGGCGAAGCACAGCACGCGATGATGGAAAAGGCCGCCGGCTTCACCGCCGTCGCCGATGAGGCCAAGAACCAGGCCTCGGCCATCCACCAGTCCGGCGCCTTCGACACCGACACCCTCGTCGCCGAGTCCGTCGAAACCGTGAAGAACGGCGGGGACTACTCCACCACTCGCTTCTACAAGACCATCCCCGTGGTCGTCGGCTGGAGCGCCGCCTCCGACGCCGCCAAGCGCGAACACCTCGACTTCAAGGTCGTCGCCTTCGACGCCCGCAACGCCAAGAACGAACCCGAGAAGGGCTCCTTCCGCGAGCAGCTCCTCCGCGACCTCACCGCCCAGGTCGCCGCCGGCACCGGCGAGGCCATCGGCCGCGTCGACGACAAGACCAACACCTACCACTACATGCGCGCCATCAAGCTCGACGCCTCCTGCATGGTCTGCCATGGCGACCCCGCCAAGTACGACGCCAAGGACGCCAACGGCGCCTTCGACGGCAAGGACCCCATCGGCTTCAAGATGGAAAGCTGGAAGGCCGGCGACATGCACGGCGCCTACGAAGTCTCTTTCCCCATGGCCACCATCGAGGCCCAGATCGCCTCGTTCATCAAGAGCGGGCTGTTCGTGACGGTGCCGCTGGTGGCGGCGGCGCTCGGCCTCCTGGTCTGGGGCCTCCGCGCCCTCCTCACCCGCCCGCTGAACAAGCTCATCGCCTCGCTCACCGAGCTCTCCAGCGGCGACGGCGACCTCCGCAAGCGCCTGAACATCCAGCGTGCCGACGAGATCGGCGCCGTCTCCGCCGGCTTCGACAAGTTCCTCGACCAGGTCCACACGCTCGTGGGTGAGGTCGCCAGCGCCACCAAAGAAGTCGCCGGCACCTCCCGCCAGATCGCCGCCAGCTCCGAGGAGATGGCCGCCGGTCTGGCCAAGCAGGAGTCGCAGACCGTCCAGGTCTCCGCCGCTGTCGAGGAGATGACGGCCAGCGTCGCCGAGGTCGCCCGCAAGAGCGCCGACGCGTCCAAGGCCGCCGAGGATTCCAGCCGCGACGCGGGCGAAGGCGGAAAGATCGTTCGCAGCTCGGTCGACGAGATGCACGCCATCGCCGACCAGGTGGGCCAGTCGGCGCAGGCCGTCACCGACCTGGGCAAGCAGAGCGAGCAGATCGGCCAGATCATCGAGGTCATCAACGAGATCGCCGAGCAGACCAACCTGCTCGCCCTCAACGCCGCCATCGAGGCCGCCCGCGCCGGCGAGCACGGACGAGGCTTCGCCGTCGTGGCCGATGAAGTCCGCAAGCTCGCCGAACGCACCACCCAGGCCACCGACGAGGTCGCCAAGAGCATCAAGGAGATCCAGGGCGGCACGTCCGTCGCGGTCTCCAAGATCGACGCCGGCGCCAAGCGCGCCAGCAGCGGCGTGGAGCTCGCAAACTCGGCGGGCGACGCGCTCGGCCGCATCGTCGCCAGCTCGCAGAACCTCGGTGGCATGATCTCCTCGATCGCCGCCGCCGCCGAAGAGCAGTCCGCCGCCAGCGAGCAGATCGCCAAGGCGATCGAGCACATCAACGCGGTCGCCAAGGAGTCCTCCGCGGGCGCGGGCCAGGCCGCCGAGTGCGCCACCGCCCTCTCAGGCCAGGCCGATCGCCTGCAGTCGCTCGTCGGACGCTTCAAGATCTGATCCCACGCGGGCGACCACAACACCATGATTCTCGGACGGGGCTCGGCCTAGGTGGCGGGCCCTGTTTTCGTTCATGCATGATCGGGTACGCAGGGCCGCTGAAGTACCGCCGCGGGCCGCTCGATAGTGCCCCTTGGACTCTGGTCGCACGCGTGTCGCCCAGTCCGAGAAATTCCGGAGATAGATTCATGAAAATCCGTATCAAGCTCGTGCTCGGTTTCCTTGCGGTCGGCGTGCTCCCCGCGGTCGGCGTCGGCGTCATCAACTGGTTCGCCACCGAGGACGTTGGCAACATGCTCGGTGACGAGATGCTCGCGATCTCCGCCAATGTCATCAACAAGATCGACCGCAGCCTCTACGAACGCTACGGCGACGTGCAGGCCTTCGCGCTCAACTCAACCGCTCGAAACCAGGACAACTGGTACAAGGGCCCCGCCCAGTCCGCCATCACCAAGGCGATGGACGAGTACATCAAGCTCTACGGCATCTATTCCCTCTCGCTCGTCGTCGACCCGCAGGGCAAGGTCGTCGCCGTCAACTCCATCTCGCCCCAGGGCAAGCCACTCGACACCGCCTTCATCATGAACCAGAGCTTCGCCGGCGCCGGGTGGCTCCATGACGCGCTCAACGGAAGGTTTCTCACCAACGGCTCGCTCACCGGCACCGTCGTCGAAGACGCCCACGTCGATCCCCTCGTTCAGAAGGTCTACGGGAACGAGGGCCTCGTGCTCGGCTTCTCCGCGCCGATCAAGAACGACAAGGGTGAGATCGTCGCCGTCTGGAAGAACTTCGCGGACTTCGCGCTCGCCGAGGAGGTCATCTTCGACTCCTACCAGAAGACCGCCAAGCGCACCAGCGACGCCGTCGAGTTCACCCTCATGGATGCCAAGGGCAACGTGATCGTTGATTGCGATCCCTCGATCCACGGCGGAAAACTCATGCGCGACATGAACGTCATCGGCAAGCTCAACCTCGCCGACAAGGGCGTCGAGGCCGCCAAGGAAGCCGTCGCCGGCAAAACCGGCTTCTTGTTCGCCACCCACGCGCGCAAGAACGTTCTCCAGGCATGCGGCTACACCCACAGCGCCGGGGCACTGGGCTTCCCGGGACTGGGATGGCACATCATGGTCCGCGCCCCGCGCGAGGTCGCGATGCAGAAACCCAACGCCATCCGCGCCGAAGTCGCCATGGTTGTCGGCGTCTCCGCCCTGGCGGTCCTCGGCTTTGGTCTCTTCTTAGCCTCCCGCATCACCAAGCCCATCAACTCCCTCGGCGCCCGCATGAAGGACATCGCCGAGGGCGAGGGCGACCTCACCCAGCGCGTGCCCGCCAGCGGCAACGACGAGATCGCCACGCTGTCTTCTTCTTTCAACACCTTCGTCGACAAGATCCACGCCACGATCAAGCAGGTCGCCACGACCACCAACGAGCTCGCCGCCGCGGCCACCCAGATCGCCGCCTCCGCCGAAGAGATGGCCTCGGGCATCACCCGCCAGGAGCAGCAGACCTCGCAGGTCTCCGCCGCCGTCGTCGAAATGTCGGCTTCCGTCGGCGAGGTTGCGCAGAAGGCCAAGGACGTGAACCTCGCCTCCGACGCCGCCCGCGACAACGCGAGCAAGGGCGGCAACATCGTGCAGCAAACCGTCTCCGAGATCATGGGCATCGCCGAGGACGTCGGCCAGAGCGCCGAGAGTGTCACCGAGCTGGGCAAGCAGAGCGAGCAGATCGGAGAGATCATCCAGGTCATCAACGAGATCGCCGAGCAGACCAACCTGCTCGCCCTCAACGCCGCCATCGAGGCCGCTCGCGCCGGAGAGCACGGGCGCGGCTTCGCGGTCGTTGCCGACGAAGTCCGCAAGCTCGCCGAACGCACCACCCAGGCCACCGACGAGGTCGCCAAGAGCATCAAGGCGATCCAGGGCCAGACCGGGACCGCCGTCCAGCAGATCGAGGCCGGCTCAAGTCGCGTCAACAAGGGCGTCGACCTGGCCACCAACGCCGGCACCGCGCTCAAGAGCATCGTCGAGGGTTCGGCCCGCCTTTCGGAAATGGTCGCGGCCATCGCCGCCGCCGCCGAACAGCAGTCCGCGGCGAGCGAGCAGATCACCCGTTCGGTCGAGCAGATCTCCAGCGTGACCCGCGAGACCAGCCAAGGCGCGTCCCAGTCCGCCCAGGCCGCCGCCGGGCTCTCCGAACAGGCCGAACGCCTCCGTTCGCTGGTCGGCGCGTTCAAGATCTGACCACGCCCGCACGCCGGTCGCGGCGGCCATTGGCGACGAGGACTCCGAGCTCCGGCGGAGTGGAGAGGCGGCGGAGTTGGCGGGTCGGTTTCCGCCGCTCGTGCCGGGCAGCTTCCGCGCATCGAGCGGGAAGAGCCGCGCATGGGCGAACACAGGTTCTTCGCTTCGTGCCCGCGAGTAGACGCCGGCGGCTGCGCGATGCCGCGAGCGAGCCGCTATCACTCCACTCCTGCCCGAGTTCCGTTGAGACAAACCAACCCGGGCCGTATCCCTTCGGGAAAGAGAGCGTCGCGCATCCCCATGTGCGGCCTGCCCTGAAGAGGGTGGCCAAGCACGGCTCTGCGGGCTTGACCACGAGGTATGCAAGGCTGGCGATGTGATTCTCGAAGAGCGTGGCCAACAGGTTGGCCACGGCACCTGACGGGCACTCTCAACGAACGCTATACGCGATTGAGTTCCTTCCAGGTCACGACCGCCGCGCCACGATGGGCGTGTGCCTGAATGTACTTGGCGGCCTGCACCTGATGGGCACGATCCTTGATGGGAGAGATCTTGAATCGCACGGCCCACACGCCGCCCCGCGGCACGAGGCTCGCGTCTGAAAGGGCTCGGGCGCTCTTTGCTTTGGCGAGCCCGACCCAATGGCGCGGCAAATGATCGGGGAAACGTGCAAGAACATGGAAGTGGTGGTCATCGATGGCGATTGCGATGACGTCGATGCCTCGGCCGTGCAGCGACATCGCGAAGGTCGAGCAGGCGATCCTTCTCGCTTCGAGCGAAAGCCGAACCGGGTCTCGCTTCATGAGATGACTCGATTTCGCGAGGAGTTCGTCGAATGCGCCGGGCGCAGGGGGGTTCTTGTAGTCACCCTCGCAGTGCTCGCGGTGGTGTCGGGCGCGCCATCCGCGGGGATCTCCGGGGAGCCACGTTCCGTAGGTGTTCCCGTTGCAGTGGTACCAATCATTCCACGGCGCACCCATGTACTCAGCGTAACAAGAAAAAAGCCCAGGGACTCGGGTCCCTGGGCTTTCATTATCAAAGCACATCACTCAACTGTTCAATCAATACTCATCGCCGTGGTCGTGGTCGTGGCCACCGGCGGGCTTCTTCTTCTCCTTCAGCTCAACGATCGCGGCCTCGGTGGTGAGGAGCAGGCCGGCGATGCTGGCGGCGTTCTGGAGCGCGACGCGCTCGACCTTCGCCGGGACGATGACGCCCATCTTGATGAGGTCGCCGTACTCGTGGGTGAGGGCGTTGTAGCCGAAGTTGGTTTCGGCGTTCTCCTCGACCTTGGAGGCGATGACCGAGCCGTCGAGGCCGCAGTTGGCCGCGATCTGCTTGATGGGGGCGGAAAGGGCGCGGTAGATGATGTCGACGCCTGAGCGTTCGTCGCCGTCGAGCTTCTTGCGGAGCTTTTCGAGGGCCTTGCGGGCGCGGATGACGGAGACGCCGCCGCCGGGGAGGATGCCCTCTTCGACGGCCGCCCGGCAGGCGTGGAGGGCGTCCTCGACGCGGGCCTTCTTCTCCTTCATCTCGACCTCGGTGGCGGCGCCGACGTTGATCTGGGCCACGCCGCCGGCGAGCTTGGCGAGGCGCTCTTCGAGCTTCTCGCGGTCGTAGTCGCTGGTGGTGATGTCGATCTGGTGGCG
>JADYYE010000253.1 GCA_020853815.1 Phycisphaerales bacterium | reverse complement strand
TTTGCGACGGCAGGTTGATCAATGCCTGCTTTGCATACTTCACACTCGCACTCGTGTACAATTATCTCTGGTTCCATGACGCAATTATAGCCGATGCGCGGGAAGTTAATAATTTACGAACCCTTAGTCAAATTTCTCCATGAAAAATATTCATTATTTTTTACTTCTTTTTCTCTTGTGGGGTTGCAGTTCAATTAAAACACCTTTACCCACACAAAGAAATACATTCGTTTTAGATAGATTCATAGACATGGATATTGCAGAAAGTGAAAGCATTTGGGCTGTTAGCGATGAAGGCACAGTAGTACACAGTGATATTTATTATCGAGAAGGACGACGTAAAAGCATTGAAAACTTTGGGTATTTGACTGGAATAGATATGATTTCCAATATAAATGGTTGGGCAATAGCGGGAATAAATGGAATTATGTATTGGGATGGCAACACTTGGGAAAAATACTTGTCAGCAGATTTAACTAACCACCCGCCTTTTTTGGACATAGATTTCGTTAACGAAAATAGTGGATGGATTGTTGGTTGTGACTTTCACGATGAGGACGCAAGTTCCGTTCTACTTTATTGGAACGGCATAAGATGGGAAAAAATTTTACTCCACGATTTCCTTGGACGGGATATTTTTTGTCTTACAGCAGTTGACGCCATATCAGAGTCAGATGTTTGGATTGTAGGCAAGGATAAATATCCAAAAACCATTTTGTCGCATTGGGATGGGAGTAAGTGGCGTGAAATCTCTCCTCCTGATGACATGCTATATCCACACACGATTAGCGCAACAGAGAATAATGATGTTTGGGTAAGTTCTATGTCTACCGCTGATAGCGAAATTATCTTTCATTGGAATGGAGAAAATTGGACGCAGTTTGAATTGCCAATTGCTCATAGCGTTGTTTTCGCTCAAAGAACCTCCGCTATTTTGGCTATTTCTCCAAATGATGTTTGGGCTGGCGGAAAGCAACTATTTCATTGGGATGGAATGGACTGGAAAAATAAAAACTATGATGGATCAAATGGTAATATAGTTGCGATAAAATCAGCACCAGATAAAACTATCTGGGCGTTAACAGATGTAGGTGTTATTATGGAATTGGTTAAGTAACTTGCAAAAATCGCGCCTAACAAAGCGTGCACCTGACGCTGGGGATTCTGCGGCAATCTCAAGCATTTTTCACGCCTTAGCCTTTTTCTGGCTGGACGGCTTCGCCGTCCCTGCCCCAGCGCAGGTAACGCAAGCCGTTCGGCGGCTGGCTTTGAATTGTCATAACCTTAGAAAGGATAATGGAATGACACAAAGATATTGCAAAAAATGCGGAAACGCTATTCAGCCTAAAGACCTCTATTGCGTAAAATGTGGCTCGCCTTTAGACTCGAAAAATGTTGAAGTAGAACATACCGAGTCTGTATTACCTGCTAACAGCCTTGAATGTCCATATTGCGGAAATGAATGTAAGTTTGGAGTAACTGTATGTCGTGGATGTCAAGCAGAAATCCGATACAGTCCAACTTTTTCAGAGTATATGGGATGTGGATTTTTCACAATAATTTTGGGCATAGTTGGCTTTCTAATTATTAAAGGTGCGCTGAATTGGCTTTTTCCATCAATTGAAATAAACTCGCCCCAGTATTTAGTTTGTGGAATTTTTGTGTTGTTGTTCGTTGCGGGAATTCGTTTAGCCTCAGCTATTTTGAAAAATCCTCGATTTATTAGAAATGGATATTGGAAGGAAGTAGAATAAGATGGCAAACACTCAAGACAAAATAATTTTCCATGTAAAGCTGTAAGAAATTAAGTTGTATATAAAATTATGTTAACTTGGCAACAGAGTCTTTTATTCAGTTATCAGATATTGCGTTCATAAAGCCGCCGAACAAAGCGTGCACCTGACGCTGGGGATTCTGCGGCAATCTCAAGCAGTTTTCTACGCCTTATCATTTTCCAGTTGGACGGCTTCGCCGTCCCCGCCCCAGCGCAGGTAACGCAAGCCGTTGGGTGCTGGCTCCGTAAATCTACAACCTCATAATTTCCAAAACCTTGTGTGACCGATGAAAATTAAACCCGAACAAAGCCCAGAATACAAAATTGAGGAAGCAGTAATTCTTAACCATAAGA
>JADYYE010000252.1 GCA_020853815.1 Phycisphaerales bacterium | reverse complement strand
CCGTGGGCGAGAGCGTCGCGGCGGTGGCCGAGGCGCTGGCGGCGCTCGCGCGCACGGGCGAGGTGGCCATGCCGAGCGCCAATCGCTGGCTGGGCGTTGCGCGCTGGCAGGCGGCGCGCGATGCCGTGGAGGCGGCGGTGCGCGAGTACGCCACCCAGCACCCGGCGCGCTACGGCGTGATGAAGGGCGAACTCAAGAGCGCGCTCAAGTCGTCGGTGGACGGCGCTCTGTTCGACGCCGCGTTCACGCGGCTGGTGACCGACGGCGTGCTCGAGCAGACGGGCGAGCGCGTGCGTCCCGCCGGCATGCCGTGGCAGCCGCCGGCCGATGTGCTGGCGCTGCTCGAGAAGCTCGAGCGCCTGCTCGAGGCCGAGGGCTACCTGGTGCCCGAGAACGCCACGTGGGCCGCCGCGCTGGGAGCGGGCGCCACCGAGGCGGCGAGCCTGGGTTTCTTCCTGGGGCGCCTGGTGCGCGTGAACATGGATCTCACCTACACGGCGGGCCAGATGGCGCGCCTGCGCGCTTCGCTGGCCGAGTGGTTCGCCACGCACGACACGCTGAGCGTGAGCGACCTGCGCGGATTCACCGGCGCGTCGCGCAAGTTCGCGGTGCCGCTGCTGGAGCACTGCGACCGTTTGCTCTGGACCGTTCGCGTGGGCGACGAGCGCAAGCGGGGCAAGCTGGAGTAGGGGCGGGCCGGGTTTCGGGGTCATGCGGGCCCTCGCGAGTGACGCTCGCCGTGCAGAAGCCGTTCGGCCTCGAACTGGTTGTGCCGGCGGCAGAGCACGCGCAGGTTCTCGACGCTCGTCGGGCCGCCCAGCGCCACCGGAACCACATGGTCGAGCTCGAGCCGCCAGCGCGATCCGCAGCGCCGGCCGCCGTCGCCAACGTACGAACAGTATTCGCCATCGCGGGCGATGACGGCCTGCTTCACGGCGTCCGGGATGGTGCGGTCCGCTCGGATCGTTGGCTTCGTGCGGCACTTCACGCCGGTGGCGAACTTGCGCCTGCGCTCCTGCGCCAGCGCGATGACCAGAGCGCGCTTGATCACGCTGGCCATGTCGCCGGTGGGCACGACGTGGGCGAGCAGGCTCTTGAGCTCTTCGAAGAGTGACTGCGTTTCGGCGTCCACCGTGAGCTGCCAGCCGATGCGGCCCAGCGCGAGCGGCGTGGTCCTGCCGCGCGGCGCAGGCGGAGTCGGTGGAGCGAGTGGTTCCACCGACGGAGCCGGTGTGCACGCATCGCATGGGGCCACTGGTTCCGGAACCAGTGAGCACTGGGTCGCGATCCTGCGGACTCGCTCCGGCAGATCCGCCTGCGGAAAGCGCTCGGCGACCAGCGACTGAATCTGGCGCTTGGTCTTGCGGGCGGCGGCCGCGAGCAGCTCGCGCGCGTTGCGGGGCGTGATCACCGGCGCCAGCGAGACGACGGCGCTCAGCGTGAGTTCGCCGCTGGCGAGCAGAGGGAGGATCGCGGGAACGCGCCGCGCCGCGCGGGCCGCCTGGATTCGCTTGTAGGCCGCGTCCTCCGACAGCCCGAGCACATCCACGCACCAGTCACGCAACGACGAGTAGCCGGCGCGCAGGTGGAGCTTGCGAT